>CALCSG010000306.1 GCA_937894085.1 uncultured Gammaproteobacteria bacterium
TTTCCAGGTCGTGAACAGGGAACGCTTGCCGGACGCCTGGCTAATACATTTATGACTGAAATTGTCGATCGATCAGATATCGGAATAGACCTACACTCTGCCGCCATTCACAGGGATAACCTGCCGCAGATCAGGGCAGATCTAAATGATAAGCAGTTAAGTACCGTGGCTAAAACTTTCACTACTCCCGTGTTGCTTCATTCAGCTCCACCTGAGGGGTCTTTACGATATGCCGCTGCCAGGGAAAATGTCCCGGTAATGGTTTATGAGGCTGGCGAGGCCTTACGCTTTGATGAAACTTCAATTGATGTCGGGGTCAAAGGCATTCTTGGTGTGTTAAAAGAGCTAGGAATGCTTCATAAATCAAGAAGCAAAAAAATAGAGTCTCCGGTTCTACTGAGTTCCAGTAGTTGGGTCAGGGCAACCCGCAGTGGTATTTTACGTGCCCAGGTCAAACTTGGAGATAAAGTTTCAAAAGGAGATAGTTTGGGCCTGATTGGTGACCTGACAGGACAGGTTGAGGAGGTTGTCACTGCAAGCTCGGATGGCGTTATAATTGGCAGAACAAATATTCCCCTGATCTACGAAGGCGATGCTTTATTTCATATTGGTCGTACTAAGCAGGGGGTAATAGCGGAAGATCGACTGGATAACACGCAGAGCGGTAATACGTTAACTGCCCCCGAGATATTTGAAGAACCGAATATAGTTTGATACCACGTTAGATTATTCAATATCATATCAGCAAGTACTCACTGAACCTGACTCGCATACAATGCTTAAATGTCATTGATGATGAATAATACTCAGTGCATATTAATGCCTGGATTTTATGCTGATCTATACTGGAAAACATTGCTTTTTGAAAGCAGATATTAAATGCTTAATTGTTGATGTGAATAGCATTTGCTGTCAACAGTGTGTCGTTCAGGAACAGCTTCACCGGCGCTAATCTATCACTAGCTGTAAATACATCAAACTGTAAATGTGACAGTCTGCTGTATACAACTATTTTCAGGATAAACATGATAAAAAATATCATCCTTGAGCTAACCCGCATTGTACAGGATGTCTCGTTGATAGAGACTACAAGAGGGCAGGTCAAATATATCGTTGATTCTATCAGCCAGGTAATACATGTCGATGTCTGCAGTCTGTATCGATTGAATGAAGAAGGTGAAATGGTGTTACTTGATAGCCATGGTCTGGACTCATCTCAACCACTGGTTATTCCTCCAGGCAAAGGCCTGGTCGGACTGATCGCCCGTAGTCGTCACCCTTTAAATATTGATAATGCCGCTGAACATCCCGATTATTATTTTGTGGCTCAAAGCGGTGAGGAGAATTTTAAAAGTTTTTGCGGGGTTCCATTAGTCAGTTTTGGAAAGGTTATTGGTGTGCTGGTAATACAGCGTTATGCAGCCAGAAAGCTTGACGATGAACATGAAGCTTTTCTGGTGACTTTGGCTTCTCAACTGGCATTATTGGTTGGAAGCATCAATGTACTAACGGTTACTTCAGAAATAAATTCTATCCATGTGAATGGAGTAGCAGGGTCGCCAGGTATTGGAATTGGGCAAGCCCGATTGTGTACAAATATTCGACTTAACAGTGTTGCAGAGCATCTATGCGAAGATAAAGATATCGAAATTCGTCAATGGCATGAATTGTTGAATTTGACTCGCGCCGATATTACACATGAACAAAAATTACTGGGTGATGACGTTTCGCAGAATATTTCTGCAATCTTTGATGTTTACCTGACGCTGCTTAACGATCAGTCGTTAATGAAAAAAGTTGAACAGGAAATCCGTGCAGGATTTTGTATGATGTCCGCCTTGCGTATCAGCATTCATTATTTTTCCGAGCGCTTTATGCAAATTGAAGACCCCTATCTCAAAGCACGGCATGAAGATATGCTTCACCTGGGGGATAAACTTTTCGATGTCTGGCAAAGAAAGGAGTCGCAGCATCAGGTTGCTGTGGAACCGCTTGATAATCCTGTCGTTCTGATTGGTACAAATATTAGTGTTTCAGATATCTGTAGTGTGCCGGTTGAGCTACTGGCTGGTATTGTTTGCTTTGATGGTTCTTCGTTATCACACACAGCTATTCTGGCTAATGCACTGGGTATTCCTGCAGTGATGGGAACGGGAGTATTGAAGGGTATAGTTTCGGAAGATCGAATCATAATCGATGGAAACAGTGGCAAGGTGATTGTACGTCCGGTAGAAAGCATTGTGGATGAATATCATAAATTACTATCCGATGCCCTGCACTTCGGACATCAACTCGAACAACTGTGTGATCTTCCGGCAATGACTAAAGATAATGTCCGCATCCGGTTGTTGACCAACACAGGGTTGCAGGCTGATTTAATGCCGGGACTGAAAAATGGTGCAGAAGGTATTGGCCTTTACCGTACTGAGATTCCTTTCATGGTAAGAGAAAGTTTTCCTACGGAAGACGAACAGATAGAAGATTACCGTAAGGTTTTTGAGGCTTATCGTGGTAGCCCGGTATATATGCGTACGCTGGATATAGGGGGTGATAAACAGTTACCGTATTACCCGATAAGTGGAGAGGAAAATCCTGCTCTTGGCTGGCGGGGCATCAGGTTTACACTTGACAATATACAGCTGATGATGACCCAGGTACGCGCTATGATTCGCTCAACAGAGGATTCTGAGAAGTTGCATATTCTGCTACCGATGGTGAGTGCAACTTCAGAACTTGATAGTTTTATTAACCTACTCGATGATGCGTGTTTGCAGCTCAAACAGGAAGGCTTTATCAGGAAGCGTCCGAAGCTGGGTGTCATGATAGAAGTCCCTGCAGCTATTTCGCAAATACCTTTCTGGAAGGATAAAATAGATTTTCTGTCGATTGGTTCTAACGACCTGAGTCAGTATTTACTGGCGCTGGACCGGAATAATTCAAGAGTCGCAAACCGATTCAGTTCCGTGCATCCGGCAATAATTCATGAGATTTACAGAGTTGTTAGAATGGCTAAACAATATCAGGTACCGATCAGCCTGTGTGGAGAGATGGCGGCAAACCCGGTGTCTGTGCTGCTATTACTCGGAATGGGTATCAGACAACTAAGCATGAGTTCTGCTAAATTATTACGTATTAAATACCTTATACGTTCGCTGACTATTGATCAAACAGAGCAGTTTTTGAAATATGCGTTAACGATGGATGATGCCGATGATATTTATAATGAAGGTGTTTTAACACTTGAACGTCTGGGAATGTCTGAGTTGTTAAAGTGACTTTATAGCGGCAGATTGAACCCCGGCTTTTTTTGCGAATAACAACGATTGCCGTCCATGGCAATCGGTTAATATAGTGTCAACAGTAAGTAGTAACTGGTTACTGATTGGTTAACTTTGCTACACATTCCTTGACATAATCATCAAATTTATCATCTGATATATTATTATCTTCGGCTTTTGTAATGCACTCTGCTTCGGCTGCTTCCATGGCGCCTTCATCCTGTGCCAGAAGGTTTGATGACATAGGCAGTAGAAAAATAAGGCTAGCGAAAGTGATAGAAATTTTATTCATTTAAAAAACTCCAGGTTAAATTGTATATTCCGGTGTTTTTTATATAACCGGTAGCAGTATTTAAAACCTTTTTTTAAAAGTGATAACAAATTGATTTGATTGTCATGATCAAATAAATTGCTGGAAATAGCGCTAACTTGCAGGCTTTATAAATCCTTTCAGGTTACCTGTTGACCCTGTTTAAAATTAAACAGGGCTAAGTTAATTCCTCAAATTTCCTGTTAATTAAATCACTTAAAAGCCTGGAAATAAGTTTTTTGAATATCATTATGCAATTTGGCCAGTTGAAGCTGAATTTTATCGATATATTGATGCAGAGCATCATTATCCAGGGTTTCAGTTGGCGCTGAATTCAGCGTGTTTTTAAGCGTATTGATATTACTTAAACACTCTTCATTATTTGGCAGACTGGATAAGTTTTCACCCATGTTATTTACACAATAGCTGACTGATCGTGGAAAGCTGGTTCGCATAAATAAAAATTTCAGGACGTCGTTACGCTGAATTCTAATCTGCATACTTTGTCGATACATCTGGTATCCGCTAAGAGATTTAAGCATGCTCATCCATAACATATCTTCAAATGGTTTAAGTTCAGGGGCATCATCTGGAATAGTGTTTTCAGCTCGAACATCAATGATACGGGTGGTCATGTCGGCTCTTTCTATTTTTCGACCAAGATTCAGGAAGTCATAGGCGATATCGTGATTCATGGTACCAGCCAGAAGCCCGGTAACATGCTGTATATTATTGATAATTCTTTCCAGGTAATTACGCCTTCCGTTACGCGCATAGCTAACAGATTTATTTTCAACCGCTTCGTTATACATTGAATTGATGGCTTCCCAGCCTTCACGGGGCAGAATTTCACGAATCGTTCGGGCATTTTCACGTGCATATGACAGGCAGGATATAATCGATTCGGGGTTGGTTTCGTCGCTGATTAAAAAGTTTACGATACGCCTTTCCGTCAGTTCAGGGTGTCTTTCATGATATAACGCCTCACAACCCAGTATGGTAATCAGCGGTTCACAATCCGGTATTAGCCCTTTCGGTAAATCCAGAATCAAGTTGGTGTTTACATTAATTAAGCGTGCAGTATTTTCAGCACGTTCCTGATATCTTCCAATCCAGTATATGGATTCAGCTACTCTTGAAAGCATTTATTATCTCCGCTTATTCTTCTACTATCCAGGTATCTTTACTGCCACCACCCTGAGATGAATTGACCACCAGTGACCCTTTTCTTAAGGCTACTCGTGTAAGGCCTCCGGTAGTAACTTCAATTTTTTTACCACTTAGAATAAATGGTCTCAGGTCGACATGCCGGGGTTCAACCTTGCCATGAACCACTGTCGGTACAGTTGATATACCGAGGGTAGGCTGGGCAATGTAATTACGAGGATCGGCCTGAATTAATTTGGCAAATTCAGTGCGTTCTGCTTTAGTTGAAGCGGGTCCAACTAACATGCCATAGCCACCAGATTCATTAGCAGGTTTTACCACCAGTTCTTCCAGGTGCTCCAGCACATATTGCAGTGAATCTTCATCCATGCAACGCCAGGTGGGTACATTAGGTAAGATTGCATCCTCACCCATGTAGTATTTGATAATTTCCGGCATGTATGAATACACAACTTTATCATCGGCTACTCCCGCACCGGGTGCATTGGCCAGTGCGACATTGCCGGCTTTCCATGCACGTATTAAACCGGGTACACCAAGCAAGGAGTTTTTATCAAATACTTCCGGATCAATAAACAGGTCATCGATGCGTCGGTAAATGACATCCACACGGCTGAGACCATCAATATTACGCATGTAAACACAATCATCTTCCTGTACCACCAGATCAGGACCTTCAACCAGTTCACAGCCCATCTGCTGAGCCAGGTAAGCGTGTTCGAAATATGCCGAGTTATAAATACCCGGAGTTAACACGACAATTTCGGGGTTAACTCCAGAACGTGGAGATAAAGAAGCCAGCGTATCGAATAATTCGGCCGGGTAATCATCAATGGGCAGAGGGCTATAAGTTTCAAATAGTTCAGGAAATACCCGTTTGGTCACCAGCCGATTTTCCAGCATATAGGAAACTCCGGACGGAACGCGCAGATTATCCTCCAGTACATAGATTTTACCATCACTGTGACGAACCAGATCTGAACCGCAGATATGAGCCCAGATACCCTGTGGAGGATTTACCCCCACACATTGCTCCCTGAAGTTAACCGATTTATCTAATACTGACTGTGGAAAAACATTATCCTTGATGATTTTTTGATCGTGATAAAGATCATCAATAAACAGGTTGAGTGCGGTAACGCGTTGTTTTAATCCCTGTTCGACGGTTATCCATTCCTTGCGGGGTATAATGCGCGGAATAATGTCAAATGGCCAGGCTCTGTCAACCGCACCTTCTTCTTTGGAATAAACTCTGAAGGTGATTCCCATTTGTTTGATGGCGAGTTCGGCACCTTTTTGACGGTCATCCAGTTCACTCGAATCTAGCTTATCAATAAAATGATAAAGCTTTCGGGCATAAGCCCGGGCATTGCCTTTTGGTGTGATCATTTCATCGTAAAAAGGGTGATCTACGAAGGCTTCAAATTTTTCACTCATACTCTATCTCCTTTTAAGGTGCGGCGACGCAAATCAAGTGTTAAAGGAAAGTCAGGGTTTACTGATTCGACTGGAACTTCCATGATGCCACCGGTATGCCCTATGGTCTGGAAGCGCGCCAGGCGACGGGACTCTGCTTCGTTAGCATTCACCGGGAATGTCGATTCGCTACGGCCACCGGGGTGTGAAACATGATAGGTACAACCGCCCAGCGATGCTTTATTCCAGCCATCGACAATATCAAATACTAATGGTGCCTGAGCCACAATGGTAGGGTGTAAAGCTGACGGTGGATGCCAGGCTTTATACCGTACGCCACCAACAAATTCACCTCTGGTGCCGGTATTGTGTAAAGGCACTCTACGCCCGTTACAGGTAATATAATGACGGCTATCGGTTATCCCGTTAACCTTGATCTGTAATCGCTCTACCGATGAATCGACGTACCGCGAAGTACCCTGGGCACTTACTTCTTCGCCCAGTACATGCCAGGGTTCTATGGCGAAACGTAATTCCAGTTCAATATCATCGATGTTAATAACACCGTAACGCGGGAAACGGAATTCAACGAAAGGATTCATCCATGATTGATCAAAATTGAAGCCATCTCTTTGCAGGTCAGCGATGACATCCTGCATATCCTTTTCGACAAAATGAGGCAACATAAAACGATCATGTAGTTCGGTGCCCCAGTTGATTAGTTTCTGTTCATAGGGTTTATCCCAGAAGCGGGTAATCAAACTGCGCAATAACAATGCCTGTACCAGGCTCATTTGTGCGTGCGGGGGCATTTCAAAACCGCGAAATTCAACCAGTCCGAGTCGACCGGTACTACCATTAGGTGAATACAGTTTATCGATACAGAATTCGGCGCGATGGGTATTACCGGTTAAATCAACCAGTAAATTCCTCAGTAAACGATCCACCAGCCAGGGTGAATGACTTTCATCATGAGTCATTTCAGACAACGCAATGCCGAGTTCATACAACGCATCATCACGTGCCTCATCTACCCGTGGTGACTGTGATGTTGGGCCCATAAACAGGCCGGAAAACATATACGATAATGACGGATGATTCTGCCAGTAGGTGAGCAGACTTTTGAGTAAATGAGGGCGACGTAAAATGGGGCTATCTACCGGTTTAGCCGCTCCAATCGTTATATGATTGCCGCCTCCGGTTCCGCTGTGCCGGCCATCGATCATGAATTTTTCAGTACCCAGACGACTTAGCCGCGCTTCTTCATATAAAACGGTGGTATTTTTTTCCAGTTCATCCCAGTTTTCTGAAGGGTGAATATTGACTTCTATAACACCGGGATCAGGGGTTACCTGCATGCGTTGTAAACGTGGATCATGTGGTGGCTCATAACCTTCCATAATGACTGAAACATCCAGTTCCTGAGCAGAAGCTTCAATGGCATTCAGTAAATCCAGGTAGTACTCCAGCTTGGTTAAAGGTGGAAGGAATATATACAGATGCCCATCACGTTGTTCGACGCATAAAGCGGTGCGAATTAAGTGCCCCTCATCAGCAACAATGGAGTCTGGCTGTTTAACTATATCCTTCGCCTCAGTCCAGGGTTGTAGATTTTCATTACGAATGATGTGCAGTCGATTTGCCATTTGTGGTAACTGATCAAATTCATCGAACGGATCTTTATCAATAAGTTTCTGGCGTTTCTTTTCCGGTTCCCATTGTAAAGAATCCAGCGGTAGACGATAACCCATCGCAGAATCACCGGGGATTAGATATAAATGCTCGCGACGCATTGTCCATTGACAGGATTTCCACATGTTTCTGTCTTCATTCCATTCCACTGGGATACAGTAACCGGCTACTTTATTTAAACCATTGTCAAACACACGACGAATTCGCTTGCGCTCCATTTCATCCTTAATTTTATTATCCAGAACATCGACATTGTCCGGTAAAGAACCTTCTTTCCACAGGTAATAAGGCGCATCTTCATAGGTGTTGTTAATATGCTTTTTATCCAGTTGAAGGTGTTCTGATATATGCTGGATTAATTTTTCTGCATGTTTGTCTGTATAAGTAGATTTGGCATTCGGTGCATCCAGCAGTTTTTCATTATTCCAGATTGCTGATTCATCTTTTAACCAGGCACAGGTCAACGCCCAGCGAGGCAACTGTTCACCAGGATACCATTTGCCCTGGCCATAATGTAAAACTCCCTTGTTGGAAAATACATCGCGCAAGCGTAATAACAGGGTATAGGCTCTATCCAGCTTGTGTTCCCCAAGTGCTGCAATATTCCATTGAGCAGATTCCATGTCGTCGATAGAAACAAAGGTGGGCTCGCCACCCATGGTCAAACGGACATCGGCCTGCTGCAGCTTTTTATCGGTCAGCCGACCGAGTTGCTGAATATCCTGCCACTGCTTATCAGTGTAGGGTTTAGTCACACGCGGGTCTTCATGAATACGGAAAACCTCATTTTTATATTTGAAGCTCACTTCACATTTATCGGTGGCACCGGTAATTGGTGCTGCACTGACTGGATCGGGAGTACAGGCCAGAGGTATATGACCTTCTCCGGCGAACAGCCCTGACGTTGGATCGAGACCTATCCAGCCAGCTCCGGGTATAAATACTTCTGCCCAGGCATGTAAATCAGTGAAATCTTCTTCAGGTCCGGAAGGACCATCCAGCGATTTTTGATCGGAGGTTAACTGCACCAGGTATCCGGAAACAAATCGGGCGGCCAGTCCTAGATGGCGCAGTACCTGCACCAGTAACCAGCCGGTATCCCGACAGGAGCCTGTTTTTTTGCTTAATGTATCTTCACAACTTTGTACTCCGGGTTCCATGCGGATGTTATATCCAATAAGCTGCTGTATATGCATATTGAGTGCAACCAGGAAGTGCACTATGTGAGCCTTAGGTATTTTTTCTCCTGCTGCGTTACCATCTTTGCCTTTAAAAGACTCTTCATTGGTAATAGTTGCAGCAACACCCAGTTCAGCTTTTTTTAATGTGCTTAACAGGGATTTCATGAGATCACTGTTTTCCTTAATTTCAAAATAAGGAGCGAGCTCCTTGTTTAACTGTTGTTCATATTTAAACGGAAAATATTCAGCGTATTCTTCAACAAAGAAATCAAATGGATTGACCGTGACCAGATCTGCCACCAGATTGACGTCAATCACCATTTTGTCGGTCTTTTCAGGAAATACGAAACGGCCTATAAAGTTGCCAAATGGGTCCTGTACCCAGTTAACAAAATGTTCTTCAGGTTCGACTTTCAGTGAATATTCATGAACAGGTGTTCGAGTATGAGGAGCTGGTCTTAAGCGTATGCTATGTGGCGACAGGTTAACTCGTCGATCAAAGTGATATTCTGTACGATGGTGCAGTGCAATTCGAATCGTCATAATGAATGCTAGTTTATGGTGCAGGTTGTTAAAATAATCATCAAAATAGTGCAGGTAAAGTTGTTATCACTTTGTTTTAACGGGCTTTTTAAACATAATTTTTTTCATTCAGCAATTTTTAGGTCAAAGTGTCATTATTAATGTGAAAGGTCAATAAAATTTTTCAGATACCTGATAATTTTTTACAGATGTTTCAATTGATTTTGTGATGTGTAGAATTCACTCTTAACTTTGATGACAACGGAATACTTTTTAAATGACTTACTGTGTTGCTTTGAATCTTCAGGATGGACTGGTGTTTGCTTCTGATTCCAGAACCAGTGCGGGTATAGATTATATGACTTCTTATTCCAAGATGCATATGTTCAACCCTTCAAATGACAGACTTTTTGTACTCCTTTCTGCTGGTAACCTGGCGACTACACAGGAAGTGCTTAACCGTTTAAAACGTGATATTGATTTCAGTGACAGTGTTGAGAGTCTATTGACCCCGCGCTATATGTTTGAAGCGGCTGATTACATTGCCAGGGTTACTCATGATGCACAGCAGTCGCATCTCAAATCGTTGCAGCAGGCTGGAGTAAATGGTGAGGTATCATGGATTTTAGGCGGGCAAATTATGGGGCAGCCCCATAGCCTGATGATGATCTATCCACAGGGTAATTATATCGAAGCTTCTGAAGCCACGCCTTATTTACAAATTGGTGAAACCAAATACGGAAAACCGGTACTGGATCGCGTGCTGGATTATAAAACTTCACTGGAGGATGCGGCTAAAATTGCGCTTGTTTCATTAACATCAACGGCTAACTCAAATATCACTGTAGGTGCGCCGTTTGAATTATCTACTTATAAAAGCGATGACTATCAACTATTAAGACGTTGTAAGTTTGAAGCAAATGGTGATTATTTAGTACAGCTTGAGCAAACCTGGAAAGAAGGATTAAGCCAGGTATTTAATAATTTACCCGGCTTTGAACGGGAAGATCCTGAACAGGAAACTGGACTTAACGATAAAGCCAAAAGTCCTGGTATTAACTTGCAGGTTCAGTCACTACCTTAAAGGTCAAAAGAGATATTCACCACGAAGCCGCGAAGGCCACGAAGATAAACCATTGTGTGGTAATTAGTTTTTTCAAAATAATAGTAAAACTGAGTTATCATTTACCTTTTGATATTCCGCTCTTACTTCGTGCTCTTCGTGGCTTCGTGGTGAAAAAAATCTTTAAATTTCCACTGGCTGGAGCTGGTTACACTTATTTGGCAGGGGTAGCAGCTAGTTCTGTCACCCAGACACCGACATCCAGAGTGGATTTTGCTGACCCTGTATAAGACCCTGCTATTGGTGGGACCGATTCGGGTTGTCTTGCCACTGCGACTGCAATGTGGTCGGTTCCTGCCACCTGCCCGATGGTAGGGTCAAAACCTTTCCAGCCCGCACCAGGCAGAAAAACTTCTGCCCAGGCATGTGTAGAACCGTAATTCACAGTCGATGGTTCAGAGTGAAGGTAGCCGCTGACAAAACGCGCTGCGAGTCCCAGCTGTCTGGCCGCCTGCATAAATAGAAAAGCTGAATCCCGGCACGAGCCGGTACCCAGTGTTAGTGTTTCTAACGCGCTTTGAACCCCGGGTTCTTCGCGTAGTTTATAGCCAATGTTCTGCTGTATATGGATACAGAGCCGCTGTAGCAGAGTATATGTTTGAATTAATTCACTGGGTTGCCAGAATTTTGCTATCCATTTAACCAGTGCTTCAGAAGTCTCCGCTGTGGGTCTCTTCATATACGGAGTCAGCACCTGGATGTCTTCAGTTTGATAATTAAACGGGTAGTCTATTGCGTAATCGGCTACCAGAAAATCAAGTGGAGATTCATTAAATTGCTTAATAATGACCTCACTCTCAATTAACAGCTGACCGGTTAGCTCATCAAAGGTCGCTGTGGCAACCGAATTATCTTCCACATCACGGTGCCAGCGCAGGGTAGATGAGGGTGTGGTCTTTAAATTTGAAGATTCAATGTGCAGCTCTGGTCCTTCTCTGGGGCGCAGTCTCAGGGTATGAGGTTCGAGTCGAACTGTTGAGGAAAAATTATAGTAAGTTCTATGCAGAATTTTATAGCGCAACATGGTTTTTCCATTTTAGCTGTTACTGTGTGTCGATTTTAGCAGTTGATGAGAAATTAAGCTGCAGTTTGCTCGATAATATTAATTGCGGTGGCGGGGCAGACTTTGATGCAACTACCGCATCCGGTACAGTTTTCGAGTTGAATAGTGGGTTTACTACTTTTATCAAACTTGATCAGTTGATCGGGGCAGACGCTGATACAGGACATACAGATGATGTTTAACCAGGCATAACATTGCTGTTGATTTAAATGAGCTTTCCCTAAACTGGTTTGAGTGGACTGATGGCCAGAAGTTTGTGGACAGGCTGTGAAACACTCGTTGCAGAAAGTGCAGCCATTTGTGCTGAAATCCAGAAAAGGCTGGGCAGACAGCTCGTGATTTTCTGAGTGTATCCTGATGATTTTTTGGGGACAACTCTGTGCGCAATAACCCGAGCAATTTGAGCAGTTTTCAACTGTTGAGGCTATTGTCAAACCGGGTGGTACAAGTCCCAGCCGGTTTATCTGCTTTGCGACCTTCTGCCTGCCTTCACGGGTTAACAGAGAACCAGTGAAAAAGCCGCGACGGGATTTATTAATAGGTGAATCACTCATACCCGCAGCATAACAAAAAAACCGACTCAGGTTTATTTTTCCTGAGTCGGGATTTTACAATAACTATTTGCGAAAAGTGTTTTCAACTAATGGTGGAGCATCCGATAGTACAACATGACACTGGGTACAGTTGTATCTGGCACCAGCTACATCTTCCACGCCACCCTGCTTGTTAAATGAACCATAATGACTGTCCGGCATAGGCAGTTTTGTACCTACTTCCCATTCACGATCCAGATACTTTCTTCTGTCATGACAATCAATGCACTCGTTTTCTTCTATTGTTATTGGCATGTATTCAGCAATTGAATGCCCAATTTGTGGAGGCAGTGTTGAATAGGCTATAGGCAACCGTTCATTTTTACCGGCTTTTAATTCGCTGTAATTATTAACTTCGGGGGTAGGAACATCGAACACGCTTTCCTTGCTCAGTCCCATATTTATATCATCAATGATGCTAGATTCTGATGCATTAGACATCTGCATCTGGCTACAGCCTAAAATAATAGCTGCCAGTCCACTCAGTAACAGTAATTTGTTTGTTTTCATGCTGCTTTTCTCCCGGGGTCTTTTTTAGTTAGGTTTTCAGCTTCATTGGCTGATGGTATTTGTAGATTGTTATTTTGTTGGTTACGGGCGATCCACCACTTCAGATCAAAATGTAAACTGTCTTCAGGGCAGACACCGATACAGCGCCCGCAGTTGGTACATTCTCCTGCCGAGATATAGCCCTTATGTGTAGCTAGCTTCAAATCGAGTACCTGCGGTTCCGGACAGACTTTCGTACATTCAATACAGTGCGTACAGCTTGGTGAATCAAAACTGATGCGTAAAAAAGAAAACTTGCCGACAATGGAATAAAAGGCGCCCAGTGGACAAAGGTAACCGCACCAGCCATCCTTCAGGATAAAAGTGTCGAGTATGAAAATCCCCAGTAAGAATGCCCAGCCGGTGCCCAACCCAAAAATGATTTCACGATGGAAAATACTGATTGGACTGATCCATTCAAACGCCGCAACACCGCTAAGCGCAGAAAGTACAAGCGCTAAAGCCAGCATGATGTAACGAAATTTTCGACTCAGTTGTACGGCATTCTGGATATTCAGTTTTTTGCGAATTTTGCCAGCAAGATCGGTGATCATGTTAACCGGGCAAACCCAGGAACACCAGACTCTGCCACCGACGATAAAATAAAAAGTCAGCACTATCAGGGCACCTGTTAATACTTCGGTCAATAGACTGTTTTGCGTCATTAATATCTGTAACACTGCAAATGGATCAGCCAGAGGAATAAATCCTAATAGCATTGAACTTGACAGGTTACCGCTGATAATAGGCTGTTCATTGAAATTCCAGGCCCAGTGGGCAGAACCGAAAAATAACACTAAAGTCGAGAGCTGAGTGACTCTTCTAAGTATCAGGTATTTCCACACCCCCAGTTTACCGGCGATACTGGTCGGCATAATAAAGGGTCTGACCGGTTTTCCGTTTGGCCCTGTTCTGGGTTGTTTGTCAGCTGACTTTGTATTGTTCATTACAGGTCACCTGCATTGAGGTAATCAAGTCCGCTGGATTCGGCTTCAGCAGGAGTATCAGTTTGAAGTTTTTCAGCTTTATATTGCTGAGTAATATCACTGTCGTATTGCCAGCCCAGGCGGTAATGTTCACCGACTACACCCTGTACCAGTTCAGGATGCACAATTTTTATGGCTGCTTCATCAGTCGGGCAGGCTTTTTCACAAATACCACAACCGGTACAGGCATCGCTGTGTACTAATGGAACGAACATGGCATGTTTACTGAGTTTTCGCGGGTGGTGTTCAACGGTTATCGCGGTGCCTTTTACCGGACATTCCCGATGACAGATTTCGCAACGTAATCCTAACCAGGATAAGCAATTTTCAATATCTATAACGGCCAATCCCATGCGCGAATCTTCTATTTTTTCCAGTTCATGTGTCAATGCACCAGTCGGGCAGGCATTCATGCAGGGAATGTCGGGGCACATGTAACAGGGTATATCACGTGGAATATAATAGGGCGTGCCTATAGGTATCTGGTCGCTGGTATTGGCCAGAGCCAGGGTGTCATACGGACAGGCGGTGACACATTGTCCGCATTTGATACATTTGGCATTAAATTCATTTTCTTTTAAAGCACCCGGTGGTCTGATAGCAAATGCAGTGGCACGAGCTTCTTTTTGCAAAAGAGCAGCCCATACCAGACCTCCCGTTGCAGCAATAGCGGTATTTTGCGTAATGCTTTTCAGGAATTTACGTCGAGCTTTAAGAGAAGTTGAACTCATTGAGTGCTTTAATTTAATTTAGTAAAGCCCTGCCAGGAATAGCAATCCGGACAGGGCATTCAGAATTATCGAATTAAGCCTTATACACTTTGATAGCTGCTTTTTTGAAGTCTGTTTCTTTAGACATGGGGCAGGTCATATCGATACAGATTTTATTGACAAAAACGCCTTCATCAAAGAACGGTGCAAAGGTATAACCCTTAGGTGGACGGTTACGCCCCTGAGTTTCCAGTACAGCCTTGATTTTACCGCGACGGGATTCAATCCAGACGATGTCATTACGCGCCAGGTTACGGCTACCGGCATCATCAGGGTGCATCCACAATACGGCGGTCGGAACCGCTCTGTGTAATTCAGGTACACGACGGGTCATGGTGCCAGTGTGCCAGTGTTCGAGAACGCGACCGGTTGAAAACCACAGGTCATAATTATTATCGGGCTGTTCCGGCGGTGCAGCATAAGGTCGAAAGAAAATCTTCGCCTTATGAGCCAGACTGGTTGCTTCTTTGCTGGTAATACCATCCAGGTCACCGCTTTTAATAGCTTTCAGGGCCGGGCCATAGAAGTCAAAGCCACTACCTTTAGCTGCATAAGAGTCATATTCTTCATTAAAGCGCCATTTTGTTTCCTTGCCGTTGATAACAGGCCACTTTAGTCCACGAACATCATCTCGCATATAGGTGTCAAAGTCCGCCAGGTCATGGGCATGCCCGACACCGAATTGACGATATTCATTAAACAGGGCTTTTTCCGGAAACCAGCCGTCTCCCAGCCAGTCTGATGTGCTGTTTGCGTGACCTTTTGATACTGCGTCATCTGGCCATGCTACTTTTTTGTTTTCTTTGGTAGCAAATAATACATCATACAGGTTATCTTCAGGCGAATAGCCCATGGCTTCAGCTTCGGCCATTACGTCGGGTAACTTGCCGTCTTCAAAACCTTTGGATTTCAGGCCGGGAATACTCTTTTCTCCCCACACTTCTTTCAGTTTGAAGCGTTTTGAGAATTCCAGCATTTGCCACACGTCAGTACGCGCATCACCCGGAGCATTGACCTGTTGACGCCAGCCCTGTGTACGTCGTTCGGCATTTCCATACAGTCCCCATTTCTCGTAAATCATTGAAGTGGGTAAGATCAGGTCAGCCACTTTGGCAGAAACGGTAGGATAAGGGTCGGAGCAAACAACAAAGTTATCCATTTCGCGGGCTGCTTTTATCCAGTGGGTAGCATTGGCAGACGCCTGAAACGGGTTATTCACCTGTACCCAGGTAAAACCAATGTTGCCATCTTCCAGACCACGCAGGATTTTCATGATATGGGTGCCAACTTTCGGATTTAACGTGTTAGCAGGTAATTTCCAGATGCCTTCAGAAAACTTTCTGTGTTTAGGGTTAGCGACCACCAGGTCGGCCGGTAAACGATGAGCAAAGGTACCTACTTCACGGGCGGTACCACAGGCGGAAGGTTGACCGGTAAGCGAGAATGCACCATTTCCGGGTTGCGCCTGTTTGCCTAATAACAGGTGAACCATGTAGGCCTGCTCATTCACCCAGCTACCGCGATAGTGCTGATTCATGCCCATGGTCCAGAAGCTGACGACCTTGCGTGATTTTTCGATATAAGCATCAGCCAGTTGCATCAATTTCTTTTTGTGCGATTCAACAGATTCGTCTGCATCGCCTTTGGATAACTCGGCAACAAAATCGAGCGTATAAGGTTCAACACCTTTTTTAAATTCGGCAAACTCTATCATCCAGTGTTTAACCGGTACTTTGGTATTATTCTGCTTGACCACCATGCCCGCCGTTTTACGCTGGGCAATGGCTTCATCTTTATCCAGCACTATTTCCAGTTCTTTGGCCTGAATGTCTTTTTCAGCATCAAAAGCATATTTACTGGTGGAACGCATGCCATAACCAATGTCGTAAGGACCGGTAGCGAATACACAATGCTTTTCTACGAAGTCATGATTGACGGCATCCCGTTTCACGATTTCACGAGCGATATAATTCCAGATCGCAAGATCAGTACCAGGTTTGAACACAATTTCCACATCGGCAATATCGGAAGTCTGGTTGGAGCAGGTGGTCAGGTTGATCAGTTTGACACCATCTTCATCCGCCAGTTTACGATCAGAAACACGTGCCCACAGGATAGGATGACATTCCGCCATGTTAGCGCCCCAGGTGATGACGGTATCGGTGAATTCGATATCATCATAGTTACCTGAAGGTTCATCTATACCAAATGTCTGAATAAAACCCACTACGGCAGAAGCCATACAATGACGTGCATTGGGGTCAATATTGTTACTGCGAAAACCAGCCTTCATCAACTTTGCGGCCACATAGCCTTCCGGAATAGTGTATTGCCCTGATCCCATAATCGAGATGCCGGCAGGACCTTTTTCGGTATAGGTTTTCTTGAACTGTTTTTCCATTTCGTCAAAAGCCCGGTCCCAGCTGACCGCCTGAAATTTACCCTTTTTATCAAACTTGCCATCGGTCATTCTGAGCAGGGGTTTAGTCAGGCGATCTTTGCCATACATGATCTTGCCGTTGAAATAGCCCTTGATACAGTTTAAGCCGCGGTTAACCGGAGCATCGGGGTCACCCTTGGTAGCCACGATACGACCTTCCTTGGTAGCAACCATGATGCCACAACCAGTACCACAGAAACGGCAAACTGATTTGTCCCACTGCCAGTCTTTTTCAGCTTCCTTTACGGAGCTTGCCTGAACAGAGCTCAGTGGAATACCGACGGTGGCTGCTGCCGATGCGGCGACGCTTGATTTGAGAAACTCTCTACGATTGACTTCCAACATTTGACCTCCAAAGGGTAGTAGCGGGCATTTGCCAGCACTATATTTTTTTAATAATTTTGTTCTATTTCTGATGCATGTTTACTGGTTCAGGTATTCGGGGATACTACAGCTATCAGCCACCTGAGTACCGCAGGTGGCATCGATGTTTTCCAGTTCAGAACTGGGGTACAGATTTTTATCATCCCCAAAATGGTGTTCGACCATTTCAGCCAGGATAATACCTGGCAGTTGTTTGATTTTTTTCAGACCATCAACTTCTTCATGAATAGCTTCTGCTTCCTGAATGATGATGATTTTCCCACTCGATACATCATGATGAAAAACTTCGACATCCTGAATGTTATTCAGAGTTTCGATCATGTTGAGCGTGTTTTGCGGTTTGGTAGTGACCAGTATTGCTGATAAATTCATAATGTCATTTAGGTATAATTATGAGTACAGTACCCATTTAATGAAAAATTTAGGATTAATTAATATAAATCAGGTATTTGGTATGTAATTTATTTTTCCTGTCCAGTTATTCTATAATTACTTAATTTTAATAAAATCAACAGCTTATATTTTATATGTTGTGCTTAAATCATTATTATTGACATACTTTAAAAGTAGTTCTTTTAGTAGGGATATTGGAGCATAAATGTAGAGTATCTGTGATTGATATTTATCAATTGATATAAATTAGTTTGTCTATCAGAAAAAATATAAATAAGTTTAATAAAATCAATTGCTTATAAATATATTTATTCTTTTGACTGATACTGGCCGGTTATATAAATTTAACAGCGGACTTAAAAAAGGTTGACCGCAAGAGTCGCTGCTACCGGGTATTTTCAATACCATCATTATTATAATTTTCTTATTCTAATCAATTTCACCGGTTATACTCATCCACATAACTTTGAACTCGATACAGAAACTTGAATACCTCCCAATTACGCAAACATCATCCAGCCTGGCAATTACTGGCAGCGACCAAAGGGCCTCTGGTGATCAGCGTCCTGCAGACATTATTTCAGGAGGATATGAAAGGAATCGAATTTGATACGGCGGTGCTGGATCTGGCGCAATTATTACGTGCCGAAAAGGAAAAAGGTGAAATCGAATGCAGTACTGATTATCAACTGGAAGCACGACGTGAAATTCGCTACTGGATTAAACGCGGTTTACTGCAGGAAAGGCAGGGTGTTATCGTAGCCACTGATGCTCTGGAATCGGTGTTGCGATTTGTACAGGGTCTGGGTCAACGAATTATGAGTAGTTCCGCTTCCCGCCTTGCCATAGTACAGCGTGAAATTGAACATCTTGAAGCCAGTCTTAATCCAAATCCCGATAAACGTGCTGCCTTTCTGAAAAATAAAATTGGCGAACTTGAAGCTGAACTTAAACAGGTTGAAAAGGGAGTTGTTGAGGTGTTGCCCGAAGATCAGGCACTGGAATCGATACGTGAAATTTACGCACTGTCAACCAGTCTGTCACATGACTTTCGACGTGTAGAAGATTCTTACCGGGAAGCTGACCTGAGTTTACGTCAATCCATCATTGCTGAACAAAACCATCGTGGTGAGATAGTCGACAAACTGCTCGATAGTCATGACCAGTTATTAAAGACGGCTGAGGGAAGAGTGTTCAATGGATTTTATCAGCAACTGGGGCGCACGCTTGAACTCGAGGAGATGAAAAACCAGTTGCGTGAAATCAGTAATCACAGTTATGCCGCCAGGGCACTCAGTGCGACGCAACAGACAGATTTGCGATTGTTAATTATGCGCCTGGTAGTTGAGTCGGGGCGTGTGGTAAAAGCGCGCGCACGTAGCGAAAAAGATGTGAGGGGCTTTCTTAAAAGTGGACTGGCTGCCGAACATCACCGGGTTGGTCAGCTATTAAATGATTTTTTTGCCCAGGCTATGGCCGTGGACTGGAGCAGTCAAAAAACACGTCGTAGTCCGTCGCCTTTACCTCCACTGGCCATAGCTAATAACGGCCTGCCATTAATCGAAAGATTACGTTTTAAAGAATGGAAATCAGACATTGCAGAAGTGCTGGACTTACTACCGCAGGATGGTCGACTGGGCGAAGTGGATGATGAATTCTGGGAAAGTTTCGACGGCCTGAATCAGGCTGTATTATTGAGCCAGACCAGTGCATTATTAGCCGAACATGGAGGCACTATGAGCATTGCTGAAATAGCACGACAGATTCCTCCTACCCATGATCTCGAAGCGATTACTCTGTGGTTAAGCATGGCGATGGCAAGCGATACAGTCGAGGAAAACTTGATAGAGCAGCTTGAGCTGGAAGGAGTGAAAGATTCGCGGGTTCGATTTACCATACCGAAAGTAGCGTTAAACAGTGCAGCGGTTGAAAATATGGAGTTTGAAGTTTAAATGGAATCGATTAAGCAGCATGAATCGACTGATCAGCAGCAAGATGAGCTGTATATTGATAGCCAGCTTAAAGCAGTGACTCAGGAACTGATTAAATACGGTATTCTGGAAAAGGTAAGCAAGCCAAATTATTATCAGATTTGTGTATCAAATAGCGCACAGGTAAATCAGTTTTTATCAGCGTTAGATTTGAAACTTGAAATAGATGACATAAGAGGGCTGGTTTTTCTGATAGTAGTGGTGGATGCCGAGCTGCAGGCTGATGATAGCTGGTTGCATCCGCTGGTACGACGTCAACGTATGAATCTTGAACAGAGTTTGATGGTTGCTATCTGTCGGCAACATTTTGTAACGCATGAACTGGAAGCTGGAGTTGGTGATCAGAATGCAATCGTGCACCTGGATGACCTGTTACCCCAGTTAAATCAGTTTCTGGGTGCTACCGGGTCGGATGAAAGAGACGATAAACGCTTGCGCCAGTTACTGGATCAACTCAAAACCTATGGCCTGGTTTCTGACATTGATGAAAATGACAAAGTCACTATCCGGCCATTGATTGCGCATGTGGCAAACCCTGATAATCTGAAAAATCTGATTGCTGCTTTAAA
>CALCSG010000307.1 GCA_937894085.1 uncultured Gammaproteobacteria bacterium
ATCTCTTCTGCCACTACAGTCTGTTTTTCCACGGCAGAAGAAATCTGTAAACTCATATCCGTAATAACCGTTATTTCATTCACGATTTGCTCCAGAACCTCTCCCGCTCTAGCTGCTTTACTCACGCTACTTCTTGAGTCACTCTGACTTTGTTGCATAACCGATACTGCTTCCTGGGCCTGCCTCTGAAACTGTTCGATAATACCTCTGATTTCATTGGTAGACCCCTGGGTTTTGGCTGCCAGAGCTCGCACTTCATCAGCCACAACTGCAAAACCACGTCCATGCACTCCTGCTCTAGCCGCTTCGATGGCTGCGTTTAAAGCCAGCAAATTGGTTTGTTCCGATATATTACTGATAACTTCCAGTACCTGACTGATACTCCGACTATCTGCATCAATTCGTGTAATAACATCTGCAGAAGATTCCACCCGTTGACCAAGTGTCTGAATCGCATCGATTGTTTCAGTCATAACCTGTCGACCTTCACCAGCCTGTTCTCTGGCGGATTCAGCCGCACTATTAACTTGATGAGTATTTGCAGCGACATCCTCCACTGTCAATGACATTTTTTGCATGGCAGCAACTACCTGTTCAATTTCTTTACCCTGCTTTTGAATCGACGCCACTGTGTAATCTACCTGGGTACTTTGCTTTACCGACGCAACAGCCACTGCCGATGTTGATTTCGAAACTGCAGAAACCATTTCCACAATCTTATCCATCAATGCATTGAAGGAGGTCGCCAACTGACTTATTTCATTTCTACCCCTAATAGGCAAGCGGGTGCCAATGTTACTTTCCTGCTCGGCACTCACCATAGCCGTTAACACTTCTCTTATTCCCCGCATGATGCTATTACCGAGAAAGAAAAAACTAATCGCCAAAAATAAAATCACTCCGATACCTATCCATAGCCCGGAACTTAAAGCCTTATCTATACGTTCACTGAGAGACTGGCTCACGGCAGCTGTTAACTGTTTATAAGCTTCATCCAGTTTAGTAAAAGCCTTGAAGGCAGGTTCATCGTTAATATTGACTTTACTGTCTATTTCGCCGGGTGTTTTGTTTTCAAGCAGCAATATTTTTACAATATTTAAATTTGTCTGATACTGAGAAACAACCTGGCTAAGACTGATTAACGCCTGTTTTTCCTGCTCCTTTAATACAGAAAGACCGCTATATCTTTTCAGCAAACCATCCAGCTCTGAAAAATTTTGCTGTAATCTCTGATGATATTTATCGCTACCGCGTAAAACGTAATTTTTAAAATTATGAATAATTCCTCCGTATCCCAGAGAAGACTTGATCTCCATCAACAGAGTCTGTCGTAGAGCAATGTCACTTTGATACCTCGTCCATTCACTATTAATAGGACTGATTGTTTTAATCAGCCCCACAGCGGCCAGTAACATTACCAGCAGAATCACCGCAAAAACGGAATAAAACTGTGTCTTAATATCAAATTTTCTAAACATTTAACTCACCGACAGTATTCCATTAACAGAATCCTTTTCTATCGTTTATAGCGATTTTATTGTTTATAGCGATATGTACTTATTTAGTAAAGAAGATATCTGTTTTGTTAATTGATGGCTTGACCTGAGTCATAAATATGTGTGAGAAAGTTATATTACCCGGTTAGAGCCGAGAACTCTTTACAGAGGTATCAGGTTTTTAAAAAACCAGTCTTTTTATAATTATTCTTCATATCCGCAATAATACTTATAACGCGATTTTTGAGTGATACCGGTTTTAAAACAGTCACATCGGCACCATGTTTTAAAATATCCATGATCAACTCGGGTTCCTGGCTGTAAGGAACAGACAGATAATAATAACCTTTTGCATCAAAGCGGGAGCTTTGTGCTGGATGCCACTGTTCCTGCGCAACCCAACGCGCACGCTCGGGAGTGAAACGTAATTCTGCAATACTGGTAGTAGAGCCTGAAAATATTCCGTAACCACTGGATAACTCCTTATCCAGAACCCTGTCCGACTTTTCTATCGCTTTAGCCTTTAAAATATCCACCTGTTGTAAAGCATCCACCGAAAAACTGCGTATGGCCTTACGGGTATGGCACCAGCTATCCAGATACCAGTTATCCCGGTAAAACGTTAAACGTTGCGGTGATATTTCACGTTGAGTAACCTGCGCTGACTGCCGATTAAAATGACTGACAAACAAACGTTTGCGTGATAACAAAGCCTGGGATATCAATTCAAAATAGTTATTTTCAAGTGACTTGCGCGGTTGCGTCAAAATTCGGATACGCCGGGTAATTTCTTCTACGCTATGATCACCCTGATCCAGCAACCCTCGAATTCTCGACTGCAGCGGTTTGATATGATCTGACAGAATACCTGCCTGTAAATTTTCCAGCCAGGCATTCATCGTCAACAAAGCCTGTATTTCCCCCGTATTAAACCACAGCCCGGGTAACTGGTAAGCTGTTCCAACATGGCCTTCACTTTGATAACAGTATCCCCGTTTTTTAGCATCCCACACAATTGGAGCGCCTAACCGGTCACGAAGATACTCCAGATCACGTTTAAATGTGGCTGCTGATATTTCCAGAACATCCAGAAACTGTTGCCGTTGAACACAGCCCTTTGTATTGATCATCTGGTCAATCAGATGAAATCGTTCTGTCCGATCCATATTGTCCTTTACTCCACTATTTGAATAAAAGTTAGTAACTATTCAGTGTGATTATAATCCTAAAAGCTTAGCACCACGAAGAGCACGAAGAGCACGAAGAAAGTACTTTTTAAGATTTATTACAATTACACATAAACAATTTTTTAATCTTTCTTCGTGTACTTCATGCGCTTCGTGGTGAAAATATTTTAAAATTAATTTTTACTAGCTCGCCTCACGAGCCACCACATATGGATAATAGCATGGGTCAGATAAACAAGAGATCATATTCATGCAACTGATTAATCGCATTTTATTCAAAATTAGTTCCTATTTACGCTGTAGAGTTATTCGTGGCCCCAACCATGAAGCCTACCTGGAACGTTATCATTTACTGCGCCTGCCATTTGGCATACACCTCTATTTACACCGTTTTGTCGCCAGCGACCCGGGCAGAGCATTGCACAATCATCCCTGGCACTCGGCAATATCTCTGGTTTTGAGTGGACAATACATGGAAACCAGGCTCGGTAGCAGCCAACAAAATAATGACTTAATAAAAAGAATGATTAAAGCGGGCAACGTTAATTATATTAATGGAAAGATATATCACCGCATTAATCTGCAGCAAAACGAGGAGGTCTGGACGCTCTTCATCCATACGGCAAGTCACCGTAGCTGGGGCTTTCTAAATACCGAAAATAGACAGTTTAGTTATAGCGATCACAACCAGAAAATTAAATCGGCCAGTAACCCAATGTGGTGGAACACTGCTCTCAGACCACGAAACAACCCTGAAATGCGTAGTTTGATGAACAGCAAATCTGATCAACATCTATTTTCATAACTACTACTGCCGTTAAAAAACAGCAATATTTGGATAAAACTACGGATACTACATTCAAATATGTACTCAACCAAGTATAATGAAAAACTCATATCTAATTTAAATAAAAGGGATCGACATGAAATATTTCATTACAATTTTAGCACTTTCAAGTGCGCTGTTAGCCAATACTCAGTTACAGGCTCATGATTCATACTGGAAAAACTCATCAGGCATATATCTAAAAAATTCAACTGGAAATTGCTGGATGACCGGTGCTCATTCCTCTGATGAAGCAAAGTGTGGAGCTATGCCAACTATGACTCATAAACACGCGGCTCCTGCTATGGCAAAAGCCCCTGCTGCAGCAATGACTGATGAACCTGTCATTAAAGAAATAATTAATCTTAAGGGTGTAACATTCAAAACAGGGTCGAATGAAATCAATGAATCTTCCTATACCCGCCTGAATATTTCTGCCAAAGACCTGGTTAGAAATCCGGATCTGCGCGTTATTGTTGCCGGGCACACTGACAATGTGGGCGATCCAGCCTTTAACCGTCAATTATCCCAGAAACGCGCCGAAGCTGTAAAAGCCTACCTGGAAAGCAAAGGTGTTAAATCGTCACGTTTAACTGCTCGTGGTTATGGTGATTCACAACCTGCAGCCATCAATGATACTGCTGAGGGACGTGCTAAAAACCGTCGCGTAGAATTACGCATTCACTAATTCTCTGAATCAGCAGTGTTTTAAACAAAACCCGGCTTCTGGCCGGGTTTTTTTATTGTCCGAACAAAAACAATACTATCTGGCTATGAAAAATTCTGATGTAAAAACCCCTGAAATGATTGGATTTGCCGCATTTAGTGGCACAGGGAAAACCACATTACTAAAACAGTTGATCCCCCTGCTCACTGCTCGCGGGTTACAGCTGGCAATCATTAAACACTCACATCATAACTTTGAGATCGATCAGCCAGGTAAGGATAGTTATGAATTACATCATGCCGGCTCCAGCCAGACATTACTCACTTCAAAATTTCGAAGCGCGCTGATAACTGAAAACCTTGCACATCAGGAACCCGAATTAAAACAGGAGGTAATGAAACTGGATTTAATGAATATCAACCTGATCCTGGTCGAGGGTTTCCGCCATGAAAAGAGCCTGACTCGTATTGAGTTACACAGACCATCGCTTGGAAAACCATTTTTATATCCCGGGCAAAAAAATATTATAGCCCTAGCCAGTGACGAAAAGCTGGATATTGAATTACCATTACTGGATCTTAATAATCCGGCTCAAATCGCCGACTTTATTATTAACAGAATAAAACAGGCATAAGGACCTCGACCCTACGAGGCCCTTATGCGAAATAATATGTAACGACTCAGCGTGTTTAAATATTCGAACACTTTAAAAAATTTTTCACCACGAAGTACACGAAGATAAGTCATTATGTAGTCATAAATTTTTTATGATTATGATAATTACTGATTTATCTGCTTACCTTTTTAATGTCATTTGTTTTTCTTCGTGGTCTTCGTGTCTTCGTGGTGAATATCTTTTGACTTTTTAATTACGCTGAGTAGATGCAATAATATTAGCTTAACGCCTTAACCAGTTCATCCATATTTGTCTTTGCATCCCCAAATAACATGCGCGTATTTTCTTTATAGAATAAAGGATTATCAACACCTGCATATCCGGTGGCCATACTACGTTTTAATACCACAGTCATTTTACTCTTCCAAACTTCGAGCACCGGCATACCTGAAATAGGGCTTCCCGGATCCTCCAGTGCTGCAGGATTGACAGTGTCATTTGCACCTATAACCAGGGTCACGTCGACGTTCGGGAAATCATCATTAACTTCATCCATTTCAAACACCACATCGTAAGGTACTTTTGCTTCTGCCAGCAGTACGTTCATGTGTCCCGGCATACGCCCGGCAACCGGGTGAATACCAAAAATTACATTGACACCTTTACCCATTAATATGCGTGAGACATCTGAGACCGCGCGCTGAGCCTGTGCCATTGCCATACCATAACCTGGAACGATCATCACTTTTTTAGCTTCTGATAACATTAGCGCCACTTCTTCAACCGAAGTTGCTATAGCTTCACCGGCAATCCCGGCAGCAGCGGATGTCTTGCTACTGGCCGTTCCAAACCCTCCGGCAATTACACTAAAGAAGTTTCTATTCATCGCGCGGCACATGATGTAACTCAAAATTGCACCACTACTACCCACCAGTGCACCGGTTACAATCAGCAAATCATTGGCCAGCATAAAACCGGTTGCAGCAGCCGCCCAGCCGGAATAACTATTCAGCATCGAGATAACCACCGGCATATCTGCACCACCAATGGCAATAACCATGTGCACTCCAAATATCAGCGCGATGATAGTCATTATAATTAACGGACCATAGGCATCGCTCATGCTTTCGGCATTAACAAATTCGACGCCATAATACAGAGCGATTAAAAACATGATTAAATTAATCATATGCCGGGCCGGTAACAGAACAGGACGACTGGTAATCATCGCGCTCAACTTTCCAAATGCTATAACTGAGCCTGAAAATGTCATCGCACCGATAAAAACACCCAGATAAACTTCAACATCATGAATGGTTTTTTCGGCACCATTAAAATGCATTTCCGGATCTAGATAGGTTGCATAACCTACACTCACGGCAGCCAGTCCGACCAGGCTATGCAGCAATGCGACCAGTTGCGGCATTTGTGTCATTCTAACCTTGCGAGCTAAAATCAAACCGATGACTGATCCGACCGTCATGCAAATGAGGATTACCCAGTAGCTGGTGACAGTGTCACTGAATACGGTGGCAATGACGGCCAGCCCCATACCTATCATCCCATACAGGTTTCCCCGACGGGCATTTTCATTACTACTCAAGCCACTCAGCGCTAAAATAAACAGTATGGCTGCGCCTAAATATATTGAATTCACTAAACCTGCAGACATCACTATTCTCCAAACATTTTCAACATACGTTGAGTAACAGCGAAACCGCCGACAATATTAATCGATGCAATCAGAATCGCGATAGCCGACAGGATGGTAATTAAACTACCCGGCGATGAAACCTGAATCAGTGCCCCGATGATAATAATACTACTTATCGCATTGGTGACACTCATCAGCGGCGTATGTAATGACGGCGTAACATTCCATATCACCATATAGCCGATAAAACAGGACAGAATAAAAACGGTAAAATGTCCCATGAAAGAAGGCGGTGCGTATGCACCCATGCTGAACAGTAATAACCCAGCCAGACCGGCAGGCAACAGGGTGGATACAGCTTTTTTAAATGCCGAAGGTACTTCATCCGCATCAGCTTCAACATGTGCTTCCGGAACTGATTGTTCACTGTAGGCAGATGGCCTGGCAGCCACTTCAATCACCGGAGGTGGCCAGGTTATTTCGCCGGCTTTCACTACGGTGGCACCGCGAATGACTTCATCTTCCATATCCAGTACAATTTCAGCATTTACATCCTTTACCATATCATCCAGCATATTTAACAGGTTAGATGCATACAGTTGACTGGCCTGAGCCGGTAAACGACTGGGCAAGTCGGTATAACCAATAATGTGAACACCCAGTTTTTCAACCACCCGATGCGGAACTGTCAATTCGCAGTTACCCCCCTGTTCTGCAGCCAGATCAACGATGACACTGCCCTGCTTCATGGATTTAACCATCGCTTCGGTAATCAGTTTAGGCGCGGGTTTACCGGGAATCAGTGCCGTGGTAATAATAATATCAACTTCTTTGGCCTGTTCAGCGAATAGCGCCATTTCAGCATCGATAAATGCCTGGCTCATCTGTTTGGCATAACCACCTGCTCCAGCGCCATCCTCTTCAAAATCCATTTCGAGGAACTCTGCATCCATACTTTGAATCTGTTCTTTCACTTCAGGACGCGTATCAAATGCACGCACTATGGCACCCAGAGACTTGGCCGTGCCGATAGCGGCTAAACCCGCTACTCCGGCCCCGATAACCATCACTTTTGCCGGTGGTACTTTACCCGCAGCAGTAATCTGACCAGAGAAAAAACGACCAAAATGATTAGACGCTTCAATAACAGCCCGATAACCGGCAATATTGGCCATCGAACTCAATGCATCGAGCTTTTGTGCTCTGGAAATACGCGGAATTGAATCTACTGACATGGCATTAATGCCTTTATCAGCCAATGCCTTCAACATATCAGGGTTTTGCGCCGGCCATAGAAAACAAATTAACAACGCTCCTTGTGGAATTAAATCGATTTCGTGCACATCAGTTTCAATATTCAACTGCGGCGCTCTAACCTTCAGAATAATATCTGCTTTGGCATAAAGATCTTTAACTTCATTAATAATTTCTGCCCCGGCTTCCAGATAAGCTTCATCGGAAAAGCTTGCCGCTAAACCGGCATCACTCTGTACCAGTACAGTAAACCCTTTTTTAACCAGTTTTTCGGTAATATCCGGAGTGGTGGCTACACGCTTTTCACCAGCATGAATTTCCTTAGGAATTACGACTCTCATTTATTACTCCTACTATATAATGCGAGAAAATTTATGGATTCTAACAAAACCTGAACATAACTTGCTAACTTAAATACGGCACAACAATGTCAGGCGGCTATTATGAACAGGTCGGTATTCAAATAAACCTTGCTACTCAGTTTTTTTGGGAATTTATTCCCTATATAATATAGTTTTTCAGTTTTTTTTACCATTCTAAATTATTCACATATCCTGCTGATACAGTGTCAGGAAACTATCAACAATGGAAAAATGGTGTGCATCAGGTATTTTACGGGAATTAATAGTGAGATTATTCCGCCAACAATCGGCTAATCGGGATGACTGCATCTTATATTCCTCACTTTCCAGCTCTCCCACCAGCAGATTCAGTAGCAACTTTTTATCGGGTTTCCACAAATCTCCATACAGCGGGCTGAGCTGTAATGCAGTTGCTCGATCCAGCCCCAACCCCCGATTTACACCGGTTTGAATTAAAGGCTGCAAATCATACAGTCCGCTTATCCCATTCAATCGTTGAAAAGGATATGCATGCAGACCATATTCAGACCAGTTTACTGTTAACAGCATCGCCAGCAGATGAGCACCAGCAGAATGCCCCGAAATTTGTATGCGCTGCTTATCGCCGCCATACGACTGAATATTATTGACTATCCACAACACGGCCTGTTTTATCTGCTCAAAGATTTCTGCAATGCTAACCACCGGGCATAGGTCATAATTGAGGATAACGGCACATTCACCATTGTGATTAAAGGTTTCAGCCATAAAACTGAATGAATCTTTATCCAGCGCCTGCCAGTAACCGCCATGTATAAAAATATGTACCGGCACCTTTTGCTGAGCTAGCAACGGGAAAACATCGAGAACCTGTCGAACAGACGTTCCGTAAGGTAAATTCAAAAAACCTTCATGAGTATTTCTAAATTTCTCACTGCGCAATTTCCAGCTTTGCAGGTACCGGGGATGATCTGCAACTGCCGCCCTGTTATTGTATTGCTGCTCAAGATACTGATCGATTAAAGCATTCAATTTACAACCCCAGGTAGCGCGCCTGCAATTGATGATCCTGAGCAAGATCCTGCGCGCAACCGGTTGATACGACCCGGCCTTTTTCCATCAGGTAATAACGATCTGCAATTTTCAGCAAGGTATGTAAATTTTTATCCACAATCAGAATTGATAACCCCTGTTGTTTTAACAGTCGAATAACATTCCAGATTTCATCACATATTAACGGTGCCAGACCTTCTGTTGCTTCATCCAGGATTAACAGTTTAGGATTAATCATTAAAGCGCGCCCAATCGCCAGCATTTGCTGCTCTCCACCGGACAGTTGATTGCCCGCATGTTTACTACGTTCCTGTAAACGCGGGAATAATTTATAGATAGTTTGCAGAGTCCACGGTGAAATGGAAGCCGAATAATTGGCGGCTGCCACCAGTAAATTTTCAGCCACTGTTAAATTGGTGAAGATATGCCTTTCTTCTGGAACCAGGCCAATACCCAACCGGGCAATCTGATAGGATTGAAGGTTATTTAATTTGACCCCATTAAAAGTAATCTCACCACTGTGCAACCCTAACAACCCCGTTATGCAATTAATAGTAGTACTTTTACCCATGCCATTACGCCCCAGCAGAGTTAGCACTTCGCCTTCATCCAGCTGCATGGTGATGCCAGATAATACCTCGCTGGAATTATAACCGGCATGAACATTTGCGAGAGTTAACATTTAAGTTGAAACCCCCAGGTATGCTTTTTGAACTTCTTCATTTGCGCGAATTTCCTGTACCGTTCCGGTGGCGATTAACTCACCATAAACCAGTACCGAAATTCGATCAGCCAGCGCAAAAACAGCATCCATGTCATGCTCCACCAGAAGAATACTATACTGTCCTCGCAACCCGTCCAGTAACCGGGTTAATTCTTTTGAACCTCCGGGGCCGATACCGGCCATCGGCTCATCCAGCAACAGTACCTGAGGATTTCCAGCCAGCGTCAGGGCAATCTCAAGCTGGCGTTTTTCGCCATGAGCCAGTGCTCCGGCCGCTAAATCCAGATGTTCCAGTAAACCGAATTGAGTAGCCAGCTCTGCGGCCTGTTGATTCAGCAATTTATTTTTCTGGATGGCTGCCCAGAAATAAAAACTGTGCCCATGATGTGCCTGAATAGCCAGCGCCAGGTTCTCCTGTACCGACATTTCTTCGAACACCGAAGTCACCTGAAAGGAACGTGACAGTCCCATTCTGGCCCGTTCGTAAACCGGCATTAGCGTCACATCTTTCCCGTTGAAATAAATACTTCCACTGCTCGGAACCAGCTCACCGGAAAGCTGAGCAATGGCCGTCGATTTACCGGCACCATTGGGGCCAATCAACGCATGAATTTCACCTTGTATCAGCTGTATATTCAAATCGGTATTGGCCTGCAGTCCGGCATAACTTTTGCACAGGTTTTTAGTGTAAAGAATGATATCAGGCATGACCATTCAACCTTTTCTGTAGCAGGCCATACAATCCATTACGCGCAAAAATCACCACAAAAATCAGTATTGGTCCAAGATAAAACATCCAGTGTTCGGTATAGGCCGACAATATCTGCTCTAGCAGCAAATACACGATGGCACCGATGACAGCACCATAAATACTACCCAGTCCACCCAGAATCACCATCACCAGTAACTCTCCGGATAAATGCCACGAAAACAAACCTGGATCGACATATTCAGTTTTATTAGCCAGTAATACACCCGCTACTGCCGCACCGGTAGCGGCAATAATATAAGCCGTCAAACGATACCAGTAGGTATTAAAACCAAGTGCCTGCATGCGTTTTTCATTCAGTTTACAGCCCTGAATGACCCGTCCAAATTGTGAATTAACCAGGCGAAGAGCCAGTACAATGTATACAGCCAGAATAAACAGGCACAAAAAATAAAACGACCTGTCATCACTGGTATCTATGACAGGAAGCTGGTTCCTGCCCTGCATCAGCAGACCATCTTCACCACCATAAGTGTCCAGTGAGATAAACAGGTAATACAACATTTGCGCAAAGGCCAGTGTGATCATAATAAAATGAATACCATGCGTGCGCAGACTGATTAAACCGGTGACTGCGGCGACTAACGCTGCTACCAGCATCGCCACCAGCAAAATCAACAATAAATTATTACTGCCGTCATAACTAAAAGGAAAATTAAAAACCGGGATTGCTTCATTAACATGAAAACTCAATATTGCGGCCACGTAGGCACCCAGTCCGACAAAGGCCGCGTGCCCGAAACTGACCATGGCCCCATAACCGACAATCAGATCAAGGCTCACCGCCGCCATTGCAAAAATCAGCACCCGGGTCATACTGGAAATCACATAGCTTTCACCGATAGCCTCAGCCACAAATGGCAGCGCCATCAGAACTATCAACGCAATCAATAAAAAAATAAACTTTCGATTCATAGTAAAAATCATTTGCCACGGAGGACACGGAAGTACACAGAGTTAAAGGTAAAGACTATTCCTGAAAAGACAGGATACCCATTTTTATACCAAAAATGAGTATGAGTCAGACATATAACTAATAAGTTTTTTCTTTTCATCTGTGTTCTTCCGTGTCCTCCGTGGCTCAATATATTATCCAGCCGGGAACAACCCACGCGGTTTAAATGCCAGAATAGCGGCCATTAACAGGTAAATCCCCATCGAAGACAGTGATGCGGCAATACTGTTTGCATTGTCACTGGCAGACATCCACTGTAATAAATCAGGCAGGAAAGCTCGTCCCAGCGTATCTACCAGACCGACCAGTAAAGCACCCAGCAGGGCACCCTTGACCGAACCGATACCACCAATCACGATCACCACAAAAGTCAGTATTAAAATACTTTCCCCCATACCCGATTCAACCGCAAATAATGGTGCAGCCATAACGCCGGCAAAACCCGCCAACAATGCGCCTAATGCAAACACCAGGCTATATAGCCAGCGGATATTGACTCCGAGTGCAGCAATCATACTGCGATTACTGGCTCCGGCACGAATTCGCATTCCAAGGCGAGTATGATTGATTAACAGGTATAAACCTGTAGCTACCAGCAGGCCGGTTACAATAATGAGTAACCGATAAACCGGGTACGGAATGCCCGGCAGGATTTCAACACTTCCACTGAATAATTCAGGCACCTGCATAAATAAGGGCTGACGCCCCCAGATCATGCGAGTACCTTCATTAAAAAACAGGATCAGACCAAATGTCGCCAGCACCTGATCCAGGTGATCGCGTTTATACAGGTGACGCAAAACAATCACTTCGACCAGCAACCCGCATAAACCAGCCATTATTAAACCAACCAGTAAAGCCAGTAGAAAGCTACCAGTGGCCTGCATCACGGTGGCTGCCACATAGGCTCCCACCATGTAGAAGGAACCATGCGCCAGGTTAATCAGGTTCATGACACCAAATACCAGTGTCAAACCGGCTGATAACAGGAATAGCATAAACCCGAGTTGCAGCCCGTTTAAAACCTGCTCAATGAATAATAGCATTGTTAATTTCAGCTATGGTACGCATGGCTCACCCTACATAGAGTTATAATTTACAACTGCCTGCGTAAGCATCCTGGTGATTGGTAAATACTTTTTTCACCGTTTTATTGTGTATACCGGTTTCATCTTTAACTACTTCACGAACATACAGGTCCTGCACCGGGTGATGGTTATTGCCAAATTTAAAATTGCCGCGTACCGAATCAAAATCAGCCTTTTCCAGGGCTTTACGAAACGCGTCCATATTCTGTGGCTCACCACCCGTTGCCTTCAATGCACTGCCAATTAAATTGGCCGTGTCATAACCCTGACTGGCATACAGGGTTGGCATACGTCCATACTTTTCCTTAAATGCAGCTACAAACTGTTTATTTGCGGCATTATCAAGATCAAAATTCCACTGTGATCCGTTATGTACACCAACCGCTGCATCACCCACTGCGTTCAAAATTCTTGCGTCGAAAGAAAAAGCCGGACCAAAAACGGGAGTTGTTTTATTTAAACCTGCCTGTGAATACTGCTTCAGAAAATTAATACCCATGCCACCGGGTAAGAAGAAAAATACAGCATCAGGTTTGGCCGATCGTAAATTAGCCAGTTCAGCCGCATAATCGGATTGTCCCAGCTTGGTATAAACTTCACCTATCACTTTACCCTTATAAAAACGTTTAAAACCTGCCAGAGCATCTTTACCGGCCGGGTAATTCGGAGCCAGAATATAAGCCGTCTTAAAACCTGCATCAGTTACATACTGGCCCATGACTTCGTGCAGATTATCGTTCTGCCAGGCGGCATTAAAGTAATTTTCATGACAACCTTTTCCGGCAAGCGCCGAAGGTCCCGCATTCGGGCTGATATAAAATACATCTTCTTTTACTACCTTCGGCACCACCGCCATGGCAACATTGGAAAACACGATGCCAGTCATGATCTTTACCTTGTCACTCTTGATAAATCGCTCTGCAATCTGCCGTCCTTTACCCGGCTTGCGACCATCATCTTCTACCAGCAACTCAACATCCACATTACCCAGCTTGCCGCCACCCTGTTCGATTGCCAGTTTAAAACCATCACGTATATCTTCTCCCAGGTAACCGGCCTTGGTAGTCAACGTGGTTATCATGCCGATTTTTACGGCCGCCGATACAGGTGTGGCCATTAATACAGATAAAGCAACAACACTGCTGCAAAGTAGTTTCATTTTCATAGGGGATCTCCTGGAATAATAAGGCAAATTCTTATGGTTATGCTTGTTTAGTCATTTTTGAATGACAGACATTCTAGAAGTAAAGCTGGTTTAAATCAAAAGCTTCATAAACGTAACTTGTTAGAAACTGTAAAAACTGCGACCATGACTTTAAATCCTCAATTTTGAAAACCTGAATCACGTGATCTCTACCTCCACTTCTCCGGCAATCGACTCTATTAGCTGGAATAAAATAATTTTGCTGGCAAAACAGCATAAAAAAATACTGATTCAGGCTCATATCATCGCTATTTTTGCGGCAATAATTCTGGTGCCAGTGCCCATGTTAATGCCTCTGCTGGTGGATGAGGTTTTGCTAAACAAACCGGGATTCATGGTACATGGCATCAATGAAATTTTTCCGGCAGACTGGCAGGGGCCTGCGCTGACAGTCATAAGCGTCATGCTGTTTACCATCATGCTACGTTTCATCGGCACTTTATTATCTGTCTGGCAAACCCGTGAATTCACCCTGATTGCCAAAGATATTACCTTCAAATTACGCTCAGATTTACTGCATTTGTTGCAAACTATTTCGATGGCGGAATATGAAACTATCGGCAGCGGAGCGGTAGCTTCTCACCTGGTGACAGATATTGATACTATCGATAATTTTATTGGTAGTGCGTTAAGTAAATTGCTGGTCGCTATTCTAATTATCATAGGCGTAGCAGCAACATTATTGTGGATACACTGGCAACTGGCGCTATTCATCCTGGTTATGAACCCGATTGTAATTTACTTTACGACGGTGCTCGGTAAAAAAGTAAAAGACCTGAAAAAAAGCGAAAACTCTGCTGTCGAAATTTTCCAGCAATCACTCACCGAAACACTGGATGCGATACAGCAAATTCGTGCCAGTAACCGCGAACGACATTACCTGCAACGAGTCATCGATAAAGCGCGCGGTGTGCAACAAACTTCGGCCAGTTTCAGCTGGAAAAGTGATGCGGCAAATCGCCTGTCCTTCTTCATATTTTTAATGGGTTTCGAGGTTTTCAGAGCCGTCAGCATGTTAATGGTGGTATTTTCCTCGTTAAGCATCGGCCAGATGTTTGCAGTGTATGCCTATCTCTGGTTCATGATGTCGCCGGTGCAGGAAATCCTGTCTATCCAGTACAGTTATTTTTCCGCAAATGCAGCTCTCAATCGACTTAACCGCTTACTTAATCTACAAAAAGAACCCGTTTATCAACAGATTTCAAACCCCTTTGAAAACCTCAAAACGGCTTCTGTAAAAATAGATGATATTCATTTTTCATATAATAAAGATGAGCCAGTACTTAATGGCGTCTCGCTAACCATTCAGGCCGGAGAAAAAATAGCGCTGGTAGGGGCCAGTGGCGGTGGTAAATCGACCATGATCCAGGTTTTACTTGGACTGTATCCGCCATCAAGTGGGCAAATTTACTTTAACGGTACGCCGGTCAGCGATATAGGCTTATCCACCGTCAGAGAAAATATCGCCACCGTTTTGCAGAACCCTGCTTTATTTAATGACAGTATCCGCAATAACCTGACGATGGGCAGGCAAATAGACGAACAAAAGTTATGGCAGGCTTTAGAAATTGCCCAGCTAAAACAAACTATACTGCAACAAAAAGACCAACTTGACACCATAGTCGGTCGCAACGGTATACGTTTATCAGGCGGGCAGCGACAACGCCTGGCCATTGCGCGCATGATACTGACAGAACCGAAGGTGGTCATTCTGGATGAAGCCACATCTGCACTCGACACCACAACCGAAGAAAATCTGCATAAAGCCCTTGAGAACTTTCTACAGGGTCGAACAACTCTTATTATTGCGCACCGTCTAAGCGCTATAAAACAGGCAGACAGGGCTTATGTGTTCGATGGCGGAAAAATTATTGATGAAGGACAGCACAGAGAACTGGTGCAAAAAGAAGGTTTATATCAACAACTTTATGGCGATAAACAGCGTTAGATCATTTTATCGGGAACACTTATCGCTTAATGTAAATAGATTGTCAGAATTTGGTCAAAGGGAATGCTTTTTGTAGCTACTAATAGGGGTCTGGTTTTAATACTGATTATTGTAGCGTTTTTTTTAGCGCCTGCTTATGCTACAACAAAAATTGCCTCCGAAAAAGTAAAATTACGCCTCGTGTGGAAACACCAGTTCCAGTTTGCCGGCTACTACATGGCCCAGCAAAAAGGTTTTTATGCCCAACGTGGACTGAATGTCGAAATAATCGAATATGACCCGTCAGTAAAAAACCTGGATGAAGTAACCAGTGCTGATACAGAGTTTGCAGTGGGTCGATCATCGCTGCTCATCGATAGAGCTAATGGTCATGACATTGTCGCTTTATTAGCAGCCTTCCAGCACTCTCCCTTCATGTTACTAACCAGAGCATTTGCCGGAATAGAAAAACCAGCCGACTTATATGGCAAACGCATCATGTTAACTCCAGACGCTGCTAATTCCGGAGAGTTAATTGCCATGTTATTAAAATCAGGACTGACAAAAGATGACTATATCATGCAACCGCATAGCTTTAATGTTGATGATTTGATCGATAACAATACCGATGCACTATCTTCTTACGTATCCAACGAACCTTATAAAATGATACAGCAGGGATTACCTTATAATATCCTGCACCCGGCAGATTATGGTTTTGATATGTACGCTGATATTCTGTATACCAGTGGCGTAAACATTAACAACAACCCGGCTCAGGTAGAAAACTTCTATGAAGCCAGCATCGAGGGCTGGAAATATGCCTTTGCCAATATCGCAGAAACAGTTTCAGTAATTCACCGCTTATACAACAGCCAGAATAGAACCCGTGAAGCCCTGTTATACGAAGCGCAGGAACTCAAAAAGTTGGCATTTGATGAACGCAAAAACTTTGGCACCTTATTACCTTACCGTTTTCGCTCAATGGCCCAGATATATCTACTGGCCGGTATCATCGACAAAACCCCTGACCTGGATGGCTTTATTTACAACCCACCAGCAGGAAAACTAAACCTGACCTATGACGAACTGGCTTACATTAAAGACAAGCAGGTTCTGAATGTATGCGTACAGAAAAACTGGTTACCTTACGAGCAAATACTGGGCAACAAATATCAGGGCATCCTCGCCGATTTTACACATTTAATTCGTGATAAAACCGGGCTGTCAATATACCCCATACCAACAGATTCGAGTCAGCAGGCGCTTACCCTCACCCTGCAGGGTATTTGTGATATAACCTCCACAGCTACCAGCCAGACAGGTTCCAGCCAGTTATTATTATTTTCAGAAGCCTATATTAACATCCCACAGGTTTACGTCAGTCGAAAACCGGTAAAAGATATTACCCAACTAAAAGGTCGGGTTGCGATAGTTTCCGGCTCAGCCTATTACAACAAGATTTTAACCAGCAATAAACAATTCAGTTTTGTCGATGCGACATCCACGCTGGATGCCCTGAAAATGCTGCAGGATGGCCGGGTTGATGGAATCATAGGATCACAGGCTCACCTTCGGCAGACCATTGTCGACAAAAATATTCATAACCTGAATTTAACAGATTACGTCGGTAAAAACTGGCAGACCAGTTTTGCGATGAATCAACAACATCAGGTTTTATATAGTATTTTGAACAAAACGCTGGAACTACTGACGGATCAGGACAGGGATAAAATAATGAGTCGCTGGGTCAGCAACTCACCGTATAAAGGTTTTAGCGACAATACTTATCTAATTTTAATTGGCCTCATAAGCCTGTTTGCAGTATTCATTGTTTACCGTTATTTCACCGCCGTAATTCGCAGCAGGATACTTAAGGAATTATCTGAGACAGATCAATTGACCGGCATTGCAAATCGACGAAAAACCCTCGAGGATATACAACGCCAAATCGATTTAAGCAATCGATATTCTCATTTCTTCTCAATAATTTATTTTGATATTGATGATTTTAAATTAATCAATGACCGCTACGGCCATGAAGCGGGGGATAAAGTTTTAATTGAACTGTCCAGTTTGATCAAAAAGCAAATTCGTAAAACCGATTTTTTGGGTCGATGGGGTGGTGAAGAATTTATTCTGTGCAGCCCGGAAACCTGTTTGAATGATGTAGAAAAAATGGCCGCATTATTAAAAAAGAAAATTCAACAACATGACTTTCAACTAAAAAGAAAAGTAAGCTGTAGTTTTGGAATAACCAGTTACCAGCATGGAGAAACGCTGGATGATCTTATCAACCGGGCTGATAAAGCGATGTACCAGGCTAAACAACAGGGAAAGGACTGTATTATTATTTTTGATCCTGTAGAACCACAAACTATATAATGAATGAAAAAATAATCAGCTGTGCTACTCACGATTTTATCGAAATCGCCTGTACTTTTGGTTACCCGATCAAACTCGAACTGATGTCAGGTTCAACGATAAGTGGCACAGCAATTACAACCTTAACCAGTAAAGATAAAAAAGAATTTCTAATCATTCAGAGTCAGCAGAAGAATATACAGATTGAATTACACGATATCAAAACAATGACAGCCATGCAGCCTAATCCTCATTTCGACAGTATCTGTTTTTAAACCAGATTTTTAACCAGAGACACCACCTGATCAAGCCGATCTCTCGGTGTATAATAGTGAGGCGACAGACGCACACCACCCCCCCCGGGGGGCGCACAAAATCTGATTCTCAGTTAAATACTGGTATAAATTTTCATTAGATACCCTGTCACTACGAAAAGTGACTATTGCGGATAATCGCTGCTCAGAACTGTCACTCAAAACCTGCACACCATTTATCAATGTTAACTGCTCTATCAGAAAACGGCTATTCTCAATAACTCTGGTACCAATTTTTTGCAGGCCAGCATCCAGCAACAATTTAATACTGGCATTCATAGCATGGATACCGAGCATGTTGGGGCTACCACATTCAAAGCGCCTGGCACTATCGGCCAGTTCAAATGAATGCGCAGAGTAATCACCCGGTTTATCCACCATGTGCCAGCCATATTGTAAAATCTGTAACTTTTCCATAACCTGTTTGCGCACATAAAATAAGCCCAGACCTTCTGCCGCCAGCATCCACTTATGGCCATCGGCGATGGCAAAATCAGCGTGTATTGCCTGCACATCAAACGGTAAAGCACCGATTTGCTGGATTGCATCCACACAGAATAAAATATTATTGTCTTTACAAAACTGGCCGATTCTGATCAGATCCATTTTAAATCCGTTGTAATATTGCACTGCGCTGACTGAAATAAGCCGGGTTTTATTATCACATAGATCAAATAAAGCCTGTTCGGGGTCTAATGCAGTTTGCAGATCCAGCTGGCGAAACTCAACACCCTTCGAACTCAATGAATCCCACACAAATCGATTCGAAGGAAACTCCTGCTGTATGCCTACCACGTTTTCACCGGACTCCCAGGGCAATCCATATGCCACAAAAGACAGGCCTTCTGAAGTATTCTTGACCAGAGCAATCTCATCGTCTGAAGAGGCATTGATCAGGCTGGCTAAATTTTTGCGCAACATTGTCTCAACATCCATCCATTTCAGATAGTTTTTAGAGCCTGATAAAAGATTCTCGTCAGCAAACTCCTTTACCGCATCTGCCGTGACCCTTGGCCAGGGACCAACCGCAGCGTGATTGAGGTGTATGAGTTGATTTAACACTGGAAACTGAATATTCATAAAATTGCATTAATAAGGTTTTTTGCTACATATTTTCACTATAATGATTTAAAAATGCCTAAAATGAAATCCCCATGTTGAATATCAGGATAAATTCAATAAAAACACTTCTATTAACATTACTGATGATTGTCGGGATCAGTCCTGTTGCATTGTGCCAACCGCTAAACATCAATACCGGTTTCACTGCTCCTGTTTTTAATTTATTAGAAGATATTATCCAGCTCACGTTTAATAGAGCGGGTATCGATTTTCGATTTCGTCAACAATCTGGAGAGCGCTCCATCGCTCTGGTTGCGCGCGGTATTGATGATGCTGAATGCTGCCGTGTACCGCAAGCTATCGTACGCGATTACCCTGATTTAATTCAGGTGCCTGAAGTAGTTTATGTCGCTAGATTTAGTGCCTTTGCGAAAAAACCATTACCAGAAATTATTAATTTTGAATCATTGAAGCCCTATTCCGTGGCCACTGTTTCAGGATGGAAAATATTGATTAATAACCTGCAGAAGGTTAAACCAGAAGTTTTTCACATCATGGAAAATGAAGAATCGATGTTTAAAATCCTGCAAATGGAGCGCATCGACATTGCTACTTTTGGTTATCTGGGAGGACTGGAAATCATCTCCTCACTTGAATTGAACGACATAGACGTTATCGACCCGCCTTTAGCCACTGCCCCACTGTATCTATACCTGAATAAAAAACATGAAAAACTGGCACCAAAAATAGCTAAAGCTCTCAAAGAGTTAAAAGCAGAAGGGAAAATTGACGAAATCATTAGTTCTTATGAAAATAGATAAATAACAGTTAAATATGGCATTAACTCCTTCGCTATTTAAAAATAAAATTGCCAGGAGGCTGGTGGTTTATATATTACTTTTTAGTTCAGTCGTCACGCTGGCTCTTACTGCCATTCAGTTATACCGCGACTATAAATACGAACTTTTATTAATTGATGCC
>CALCSG010000308.1 GCA_937894085.1 uncultured Gammaproteobacteria bacterium
ACCAAACAAAAAGTAAAAAAATAATGTCTTACAAATCTGCTATTCAATAGTAAAATATGCTGCTAATTTAGCATTACTTAATATTCGGAAAATACGATATGAATACGCTAAATATACGAATTAATATATTTGCATGCAGATTGTACTATGGGCTTGTTTTCTTGCGGCCGGTGCCATATTTATCAATTAACGCTGGCTATTATTAATATCTACTGGAATACAGGTGAAAAGATGAAACGAATTTTTCTATTTATAATGACCAACATCGCCATTATGGTGGTGTTGAGTATTACGTTGAGAATACTCGGCGTCGACAGCATATTGGCGCAAAACGGATCAGATCTTAATATACAGTCGCTGGTTATCCTGTCAGGTGTAATCGGCTTTGGTGGTTCATTTATTTCTTTGCTGATATCCAGGTGGATGGCAAAAAGAATGACAGGTGCGGTCGTTATTACTAACCCGTCGTCAAATATGGAGAGGTGGTTGATTAGCACCGTTGAAAAACAGGCTAAAATTGTCGGCATAAAAATGCCGGAAGTCGCTATTTTTCCATCACCCGATATGAATGCTTTTGCAACAGGTGCAACCAGGAATAGTGCGCTGGTAGCGGTTTCAGAAGGTTTGCTACATAACATGTCACAAGGCGAGATAGAAGCGGTTATAGGCCATGAAATGAGTCATGTAGCTAATGGTGATATGGTGACCCTGGCGCTAATTCAAGGAGTGGTTAATACTTTTGTGGTCTTTCTGTCGCGGATTGTTGGACATGTTGTCGACCGGGCAATTTTAAAAAATGAGAATGGTCATGGTATTGGTTATTTTGTGACTACGATGGTGGCTCAGGTAGTTCTGTCAATACTGGCATCTACTATTGTGATGTACTTTTCCAGAAAGCGGGAATTTATTGCCGACACGGGTGGCGCTGATCTGGCTGGACACCAGAATATGATCAATGCTCTTAAGCGTCTGGGACAGGTAGAGCCTGAACCTCTGCCGGATCAAATGGCTGCCTTCGGTATTAATGATAAAGGCGGCATAATGGCACTGTTTTCATCTCATCCTCCTATCGAGGCAAGAATAGCGGCTCTTGAAGAACGGGCTAAGAGTAAGAGACGATCATAAAACATGAGAGTTTCTGTTAAGTCGTTAAAGCTATATCCGTGGTTGTTACGGCCCTTTTTCTGGAATCAGAAAAGAAAATACGGGGCCGTATTACAACCCGGTTTATTATGGGGTCGAGTCCCCAAACTATTTGCATCAGTGGCGATTCTGTACGGTGTGCTGGATAGAAAGAGTTCACCGTTGAGCCCCATTTTACGTTCACTGGTTACGGTCCGAGTGTCGCAGATTAACTGGTGTCATTTTTGTGTTGATATTAATTCTGCCACGCTGGCCGATCGATCCGGTTCGATGGATAAGGTAGATGCCCTTGAATATTGGCAGCAAAGTGATCTTTTTGATGAAAAGGAGCGGGTAGTTCTTGAATATACCGAGGCGGTTACCTTTTCGGACAAGCAGGTCACTGACGAGTTGATTCAACGATTAAAAAATTTCTTTGATGAAGATGGCATTGTCGAGTTGACCGGGTTAATCGCATTTCAGAATTTATCCAGCAAATTTAATAGTGCACTGGATGTGCCGCCACAGGGATTTTGTAAATTACCGCAGGAATCAGCACAAGCGGCTAATGAAAAAATCTGAAAAGCACACAAGATTCAGTGAATGATGATAGGAGATGGTTTCTCGCAAAGACGCCTGGCTCGCAAAGGAAAACCAGGAAAATGTTAACATTGATGGAACTTAAAATTCTGTTAGTTGTTAGTTGTCAGAGTAGGTCTCTACTTAACTCGTTTTTCAATTACCAGGCTATCTTTTAATTGTTCCCCCCCCCCTTTTTTGGGCTGATTCCTGGCCTAGTTTGTTTCTAGCTACTCTATAACAAGTTCCAGGTGAGTTGACCTAATGATGGGAACAGTGTCTGCACGAGTCTGTCTT
>CALCSG010000309.1 GCA_937894085.1 uncultured Gammaproteobacteria bacterium
CTGAATCTAATGGATTGCTATTACCATAAGTTTCAAAGGTGTTTACAACGGGACGTCGCCCCGGTTTTCTTTTGTCTGTAGGAGGACGGTTAACCACCATGGCAATATCACCCTTATTTTGTTTGCTGGCAGCATTTTTTACCAGATTACCGTGTGCAACCGCATACACCTGCTCTGCAATTTGTTGTGCGGTCACCTCTCCCTCAGGGAACGGTAGCACTCGCAATGCATGAACTGCGGAAAAAAATAATAAAAAACTTAGAAAAAGTAATATTTGGGCTATTTTATTCATAAAGCTGAGTTTGCCATTATGCACTTTCATAGTCCACCGATGCGGTGATTTAATTTTTTGCCTGGCAGAACCGCAGTTAACTTATATTAACTACTATAAATTGTCAGGCCAGGTTTGATTCTTTCGGGTACGTTCTTATATGGAAATAATGTAAAATACCTTTTTAATTTTCTATTCTTATTCGTATGGATTTATCATCTTTAACCGCAGTGTCTCCTGTGGATGGTCGTTACGGCCGAAAAACAAAGCAACTACGCCCTATTTTCAGTGAATATGGTTTAATTTATCACCGGGTTCTAGTCGAAATTCGCTGGTTACAGGCACTATCCAGACAGGCTGAAATTATTGAAGTACCCACGCTCAGTGAACAGGCAAATAAACTATTAGAAAACATAATCGAAAGATTTTCTGAAACCGATGCATTACGGGTTAAAGAAATTGAGAGCACCACGAATCATGACGTAAAAGCAGTAGAGTATTACCTGAAAGAAAAAATTGCTGATAACGATGAATTGATGGCTATTAATGAATTTATTCATTTTGCCTGTACATCAGAAGATATAAATAACCTTTCGCATGCACTGATGTTGAAAGCAGGACGTGAATTACTGCTAAATCAGTTTCAGGATTTAACTGCAGTTATCGAACAGCTTGCAATAGATAATGCCGAGGTTTCAATTCTGTGCCGGACACATGGTCAACCGGCCTCTCCTTCTACCCTGGGTAAGGAAATGGCTAACGTGGCCTATCGTATGCAACGTCAGATAACACAGTTATCATCAGTCGAGATATTGGGGAAAATTAATGGTGCAGTGGGAAATTACAATGCCCACATCAGTGCCTATCCTGATATTAACTGGGAATCTTTCGCAAAGTCATTTGTTGAATCTTTAGGTATTACCTTCAATCCTTATACTATTCAGATAGAGCCACATGACTATATTGCAGAATTATTCGATGTAGTCATACGTTGCAACACCATTTTGATCGATTTTTCGCGGGATATCTGGAGTTATATTTCGATTGGTTATTTCAAACAAAAAACCATCGCCGGTGAAGTGGGTTCATCTACCATGCCACATAAAGTCAACCCGATAGACTTTGAAAATGCCGAGGGTAATCTGGGTATAGCCAGTGCAATCATGACGCATCTGGCGCAGAAACTACCAATCTCGCGTTGGCAACGCGACCTGACAGATTCCACCGTGTTGCGTAATCTGGGTGTCGGTTTTGCTCATGTGTTTATAGCACTGGATTCTTTACAACGAGGTATCAGTAAACTGGAAGTTAATGAGCCACTGATTGCGGAAGACCTGGATCGAAACTGGGAAGTTCTGGCAGAACCGATTCAAACCATCATGCGTCGTTATGGTATCGAAAAACCATACGAAAAACTGAAAGAGTTAACACGTGGCCAGCGTGTAAATCAGCAAATTATGCAGCAATTTGTCAAGAGCCTTGATATTCCCGATCAGGCCAAGCAGCAATTAATGTTATTAACTCCTGGTAGCTATATCGGTAACGCTAATATTCAGGCTTTGAATATCAGAAAGTAAAAATCATTCACCACGAAGTCACGAAGGCTTAAAGAAACGTTCAAGGTTAGATTGATAGACACAATTTAATTTAATCAAGAGTTTTAACACTAACTTTGACTGGTTTTTCCTTCGTGTTCTTCGTGCACTTCGTGGT
>CALCSG010000310.1 GCA_937894085.1 uncultured Gammaproteobacteria bacterium
TTATTGATTCTCGTACTCCTGACTGGGCTGCCAAGGGCACAATTCCTGGAGCCGTTAATATTGCCTGGACAAAATTAAACCCGGCCAAAGGTGCTGACCCTATTTCTATCGGTGAAATAATGGAAGGCTCTTTCAATGCCGTAAATCTTGAAGGCCTGTGGGATTATTCAAAAGCCAAAACGCTGGTTATGTTCTGTAATGGCATGTGGTGTGGACAATCACCCAATAACATTAAAAACCTGCTTAAATTCGGTTACCCCGCAGATAAACTCAAGTGGTACCGTGGTGGCATGCAAGACTGGGAAATTCTGGGTCTTTCAACAGCCAAAGCAGCAGAATAATTATTCCAGATATAACTTTCAAAAGCGACGGCTACGACCGTCGCTTTTTTTTACCCGCAATAAACTGACCAAATTTATAAAAATTCACCACGAAGGCACGAAGAACACGAAGTAGTTACTAGATATTAATATGTAGCTTTGTAAATGATAGAGAATTAGACTTTAGCATTTTATCAAGCACTAAAACTAATATTATATCTTCGTGTTCTTCGTGTCCCGTCAATTGCTCCTGCATTGTTCTCGGCTTTAACTCCTGTGTCGCCCTACCTCCTGCATCCATGCAGTCGTACCTACGGGCGTCCTGCCCTAGTTCGTGGTGCATATTGTTTTTTGCTAAACCTTCCTGGAACCAATACTTCACAACACAGCATGAACGTGTACAATCGCAGACTTTTTAATCACTTCTAAATAAATGCTACAAAGGCCTGTTCCAGACAAACTATCCATCCTTAAAACAGGGCAACTGTATGGCGCAAGCCGTAGTCTGTTTGTGGCACAGCAAATCAGGCAATTCAAAGGATTATCGGTCGTAGTAACCAATGATATGGCCGAAGCCGAACAACTGGAAAAAGAAATTCGCTTTTTCCGTGAAGGACAACTTTCAATACTTAAGTTTCCAGACCTGGAAACCCTTCCTTACGATAATTTCTCACCCCATCAGGATATTATTTCAGATCGACTTCGATGCCTGGCAACATTACCTCAGCTCAACTCAAGAGCCGTATTATTCCTTTCAATAAGCACCTTACTGCAAAAAGTTTCGCCTGTTGACTATATATCCAGCCGCTCTTTTTCTCTGAAAACCGGTGATAACCTGGATTTAACCCTGTTTAAAAAGCGTCTGACTGAACAGGCTTACCAGAGCGTTTCCCAGGTCGAGCAACATGGAGAATTTGCCGTTCGAGGTTCTATCATCGATTTATTTCCTATGGGGTCATCGACACCATTTCGATTAGAATTTTTTGATGATGAAATAGAATCTATACGCAGTTTTGAAGTAGATACCCAGCTTTCAATAGAAAAGCTGGAATCTATAGAGTTATTGCCTGCCAGAGAGTTTCCACTGGATGATGAAGGAATAAAAAAGTTTCGACAGAACTTTCGCCAGACTTTTGAAGTAGACCCAAAAACCTGCCCGGTGTATGAAGATGTCAGCCAGGGAATTTCTTCTCCGGGAATAGAATACTACCTGCCATTTTTTTTCGATCAATTGAACACCTTATTCGACTATTTACCAGCGAAAACTCAATTTTTAATGGAACAATCTGCTTTCGATGGCGCAGATCATTTTCTTCAGCAGGTTGAACAGCGTTATGAATCGCGACGATATAACCTGCAACACCCTTTAATCAAGCCAGACCAGTTATATTTAACTGAGCATAGTTTTCAGCAATGTTTAAACGATTATCCAGTCAGCCTGTTTTCCAGTTTCAAGTATGAAAATGAAAATGCAACAACCGTCAATATAGACCTGAATGCTCCACCACTACTGACTGTTAAACATCATAATGATCATCCCTTACAGGCGCTGAAAGACTATTTACAGTCAATTCCCCTGCACAAGGTGTTATTTTGTTCCGAATCCAGTGGTCGGCGGGAATTTTTAATCGAATTACTGCGGCATCATGATATCAGGGTTCAGGTTGTTAACAGTTACGGTGATTTTAATTCTAATACTCACGATAAACTGTTTATAACCGTCTCTCCCCTTGAGAACGGTTTACAGCTAAATGATGACCTCGTCACTTTCATCACAGAATATCAACTATTCGGCGATAGAGCGAAACAGACACAACGCCGAAAATATCGTAAAACTCGCGATGCTGAAGCCATTATCAATAACCTTGCAGATCTTAGCGAAGG
>CALCSG010000311.1 GCA_937894085.1 uncultured Gammaproteobacteria bacterium
TGTGTGGGTCATAGCCGAGGTGTTCGAGCGACAGAGTGGCTGGGTTAAAACCGGACAGAAAGTTGATATGAAAGTGACGGCATATCCGGCTAAATCATGGCAGGGTGTGGTTGATTATATTTATCCTGTACTGGATGAAAAAACCCGTACCCTTCGGGTTCGCATACGATTTGATAATAAAGATGGTTTGTTAAAACCGAATATGTTTTCTCGCCTGACCATACGCAGTAAATCTGACACGGAAACATTATTGATAAAAAGAGAGGCTATTATTCGCAATGGTCAAAATGAAAGAGTAGTTAAATCACTTGGCAACGGAAAATTTATGTCAGTCGCAGTCAAAACCGGCCATGAAAATTCAGAGTACATTGAAATCATAGAAGGTTTAAATGAAAGCGATAGAATTGTTACTTCGGCACAATTTTTAATCGATTCAGAATCCAGCTTAACGGCTTCTTTTGAACGCATGCAGGAGCCTCAGGACATGGAGACAAGCATGGATAGTATGGCCATGGATAACACTTCATCCATGCCAGTTAAAGTAGAGCCAGCAATGGTTGCAGACAATCAAGCCTGGGTAAATGGCACAGTGCTCTCTATTAAATCTGCTGAATCCAAACTGACATTACAACATGAAGCGGTAGAGAAATGGGGTTGGCCGCAAATGAAAATGGATTTCCCGGTTGCTGAGTCAGTCAATATCAAAGTATTTGATCCGCAAGAAAACTATAACTTCCTGGTGGAAAAAAAGGATAGCGGCGCTATAGAAATTATCGATTTTAATAAAAAGGTTCAACCATGATAGCCTCTATCATTCACTGGTCGATACGCAACCGCTTCTTCATATTATTATCGACTTTTATCCTGTTAGGCGCTGGCATTTATTCGGTTAAACAAACTCCTATCGATGCCATCCCCGATCTGTCCGATGTCCAGGTTATCGTAAAAACCAGCTTTCCAGGACAGGCACCTCAAGTCGTAGAAGATCAGGTAACCTACCCGTTGACTACGGCCATGTTATCCGTTCCCAAAGCGGTCACAGTACGCGGTTATTCTTTTTTTGGTGACTCGTATGTGTATGTCATTTTCGAAGAAGGTACCGATCTGTACTGGGCTCGTTCACGGGTGCTGGAATACCTGAGCCAGGTGGCATCATCGCTACCGGACAGTGCAGATTCCCAACTGGGGCCGGATGCAACCGGTGTTGGCTGGGTTTACGGATATGCACTGGTAGACAAAAGCGGCAACACCGATATCAGTCAATTACGTAGTTTACAGGACTGGTTTTTAAAATATGAACTACAAACTGTGCCTGGCGTTTCTGAAATAGCCACCATTGGTGGCATGGTCAAGCAGTACCAGATCATTGTCGATCCAGACAGTTTACGCGCCTATGGTATCCCCCTTAGCCTGATCCAAACGGCAATTACACAAGGAAACCAGGAGGCAGGCGCTTCAGTGGTGGAAATGGGTGAAGCGGAATACATGGTTACCGCCACCGGTTACCTGAGTAATGTGCAGGATATAAAACAAATTCCATTAGGCCTCAACAAAAATGGTACCCCGCTGCAACTAAAAGATGTCGCCGATGTAATAACCGGGCCACAGTTACGCCGGGGCATTGCCGAACTAAATGGTGAAGGAGAAGTGGTTGGTGCTTATGTCGTTATGCGCTTTGGAGAAAATGCACAGAAGACCATAAAGCTCATCAAGAAAAAAATGGAAGAACTGAAAAAAGGTTTGCCCAAAGGTGTAGAAATTATCACTACCTATGATCGCTCTACGCTTATTAATCATGCGGTCGAGAACCTGTATGAAAAGTTACTGGAAGAATTTATCGTTGTAGTGTTAATTTGCGCAGTATTCCTGTTTCACTTTCGTTCTTCACTGGTCATTATTGTGAGTCTTCCGATTGGTATTCTTGGGGCATTTATCATCATGCATGCTCAGGGGCTTAATGCCAACATCATGTCACTGGGAGGTATTGCTATAGCAATTGGTGCCATGGTCGATGGAGCAATTGTGATGGTAGAAAATGTTCACAAACATATAGAAAAAACACCACTCACTGAAAACAATCGTTGGCAAATTATCGCCGAAGCCGCTACCGAAGTTGGGCCACCGCTATTTTTCTCTTTACTGATTATTACCATGAGTTTTTTACCGGTGTTTACACTGGAAGCACAGGAAGGCAAGATGTTTGCCCCATTGGCCTTTACCAAAACTTATGCCATGGCAGTTGCTGCAGGTTTATCCATAACACTGGTGCCTGTATTAATGGGTTATTTTATCAGAGGTAAAGTATTACCCGAACATAAAAACCCTGTTAATCGGCTGGTCAGCTGGATCTACATGCCCATCATTAAAGCCGTGCTAGATGGACCAAAAACGATGATATTTATTGCATTGATTACACTAGTCATTGGTTTATGGCCTGTCACCCAGATTGGTAGTGAGTTTATGCCACCACTGGATGAAGGTGACCTGATGTATATGCCGACCACTTACCCGGGCATCTCCATTGGCAAAGCACGTGAGTTATTACAGCAAACCGATAAACTAATTAAAACATTACCCGAAGTAAACACGGTTTTTGGGAAAATCGGTCGTGCAGAATCAGCCACCGATCCGGCACCTTTAACTATGATAGAAACCCTTATTCAACTGAAACCGAAAAGCGAATGGCGAGAGGGTGTCACTACCGAGAGTTTACGAAAAGAGCTGGATAAACTGGTTAAATTTCCCGGACTGACCAATGCCTGGGTGATGCCGATTAAAACCCGAATCGATATGCTCGCCACCGGCATAAAAACTCCGGTGGGCATTAAAGTGTCAGGTCCCGATCTGGCACAAATCGAAAAAATAGGTAAACGACTTGAGGTGGTATTGAAAGATCTGGAAGGTACCGCATCTGTCTATTCTGAACGCGTCGCCGGAGGTCGCTATATCAAGGCAGATATCGACCGAAATAAAGCGGCTCGATATGGATTAAATATCGCCGATATCCAGAAAGTCATCATGACCGCTATTGGCGGCATGCGTGTAGCACAAACCATTGAAGGGCTTGAACGTTACCCCATTAATATTCGCTACCCGCAAACCTATAGAGACTCGGTAGAAAATATTCGCTTATTACCTCTTACAACGAAGGACAATAAACGTATCGCACTGGCTGATGTGGCTGATATCAGAGTTGAAGATGGCCCGCCTGCCATCAAGAGTGAAAATGCCCGCCTTAATGGCTGGACACTGGTGGATATCGATGGCCGGGATCTCGGTTCGTATGTGGCAGAGGCTCAACAAATTGTATCAGAGCAAGTCGAGTTACCTGCCGGCTACTCAATTGCATGGTCCGGTCAATATGAATACATGGTTAGAGCCAAAGAACGCCTGTCGGTCGTTATTCCGTTAACATTGGGCATCATTGTCCTGCTACTTTACATCAACTTTCGAAATATCATCGAAGTGTTAATTATCATGGGTACCCTGCCCTTTGCATTAATAGGTGGGGTCTGGTTGATGTACATCATGGCTTTCGATATGTCGGTAGCGGTCGGCGTCGGGTTCATCGCGCTGTCAGGTGTCACCGTAGAGATTGGCGTTCTCATGTTGCTGTATTTAAATCAGGCATATTGCAGAATTTCTAATATTGCACAGGATGAAGAACGTGAGCTAACAAAAGAAGATGTTAAACAGGCTGTACTGGAAGGTGCTGGAAAAAGAGTTCGCCCCATAATGATGACCGTTGCCGCAATTGTAGTCGGTCTGGTACCCATCATGTATGGAGAAGGTACCGGTTCAGAAGTCATGCAGAGAATAGCCGGCCCCATGATTGGGGGTATGCTTAGCTCACTGGTATTAACATTATTAGTCATACCAGCTATCTACTTTTTATGGAAGTCTTTTACGCTTCAACATTGCCTGTTAAAAAGAGGTCAAGAGTCATGAATTACAGTAAAGTCGTCGCCATCATAAATATTACTGATTACAGTTTGATCAGTGAGCAATTAAAAAGCATGCATATACCTGGAGTCACCGTGAGCAAAGCTCATGGTTTTGGAGATTATGTGAATGAATATGATGAGTTTGGTTTCTCAGAAAATATGAAAATAGAAATCTATACGAGTCAAGATCAGGCAGAAACCATTGCCACAATGTTAGCTGAACTTGCTAATGAATTGACCGATGGAGGAGGAGTTGTGGCTATCGAGCCGTTATCTAAATTACTTAATGTTAAAAAATTATAACGTCTGTGAACAAAAACGAAGTTTGGCTCAACAAATTAAATTATGATGAGCCAAATTTAATTCAAACTGGAATCGAATGGTTGACCTATCACCTAAGGCACACAAAATACAGATTATTGCCGGCAGTATTGCTGCGCTCGTATTTTTTGTCGTGCTGATAGCAATACCCTTCTATTTAAAACCTGACTTAAACCAGCTGGAAACCATACAGAAGAACGGTTATTTAAGGATATTAACACTCAACGCCGCATCGACTTATTATCAGGATGCTAACGGAGCGAATGGTTTTGAATATCAATTATCAAAATTATTTGCCGAACATATTGGAGTAAAACCACGATTAATTGTGGTCGAGCAGTTTTATGATTTATACCCCGAATTAATTTTTGGCAGTGGCGATTTAATTGCTGCCGGTGTATCCAGTCAGGATGATATCAACTACGCCGTTATTGACTATGGCCCGAATTATCACTCAGTTAAACAGCAACTTCTGTATCGTAAAGGTTTACAAACCCGACCTAAAAAAATAGAGGATTTGCAAAATGGAATTCTCGAAGTAATTGATGGCACCAGTCAATTAGCACTGCTTAACAATCTCAAACGTAAAAACCCTGATTTAAGCTGGCATACAAACAAAAATATCGGCATTGAAGAGCTAATTGAACTGGTTAATGAAGGGCTGGTGGATTTTATTCTGGCTGATTCTCATGATATTGCCTTACAAAGACGATTCTATCCAGAATTACGAATAGCATTTGAAGTAGGTGCTCCCAAGCAATTACGCTGGGCTATTAAAAAATCTGACGATAGAAGCCTGATAAAAGAGATCAAAAAGTTCTTTGAGATCATTAAAAAAGATGGTCGACTGGAGCAATTGATACATCGTTACTACAGTCATGTTGCTAAATTTAACTATTCTGATATTCAAACATTTAGTCAGCATGTTAAGGAAAGACTGCCGAAATATCGTGCACTTTTTGAACGTGAAGCTAAAGCGCAGGGCATGGACTGGCGATTACTGGCAGCAATCGGATACCAGGAATCATTATGGAATGCCAAAGCAAAATCACCCACCGGCGTGCGTGGTTTAATGATGCTAACTCAAGATACAGCTAAACACGTCAAAATAAAAAATCGCCTTGACCCGGCGCAAAGCATAAAAGGTGGTGCTATTTATTTCAAAAAAGTACTCAAAAAAATTCCTGAACGAATACAGCCTCCGGATAGAACCTGGTTTGCACTGGCTTCTTATAATGTCGGTTTTGGTCATCTGGAAGATGCAAGGAAAATTACTCAGGACAACCAGGATGATCCGGATAAATGGATAGATTTGAAAAAGAGCCTGCCTCTGCTCAGCAAGAAAAAATGGTATAAAAATACTAAACACGGCTATGCACGTGGCAACGAACCCGTTACGTACGTCGAAAATATACGTAAATATTATGATTTATTGAAGTGGATGGATATCAAACAAAGGACTGAATTTAATTCAGTTGATACTGAGGAACAAACTAATCATTTATCCATTCCGCCCAGCTTTTAACAGTAGCAATATATTCCATCGAAACAACGGCAACATCGGAGCAGCTGTACTCGAAAACTTATCTACTCAGCGAGTTTCAATATTTGAACAATTAGAAGATTTTTTACCACGAAGCTCACGGAGGCCTACAAGGATG
>CALCSG010000312.1 GCA_937894085.1 uncultured Gammaproteobacteria bacterium
TTTTTCTGGCTATCAGATCAGGTATCCTGTAACGAAAAGACAATATGCTTAATATCTCTGAATTCAAAAAAATCATAACTGTACCTGAATACTCGGAGGTTCAGCCATTGTCAAAAAACAACAGAAAAATGGTTTCTCGCCAGGGCGCAAAGTAAAAACCAGTCCTAATTTGTAAGCCTTGACCAACTTGAGGCCTCCTGACTTAGCGTTCTTTGCGTCTTGGCGAGAGAAAAGCTTTTTTTGTTGTCAAAATGATTAATAGCTGAATCTCAGGGGTAGTTGGGTAACGCTATAGAAACATTCCTTTTTATTTTGGATAACACTATTTTTGTGAATGGTCTAGCTAAACGCAGTTTAAATATATGAATTCAATATCTAACAACATAGAAAAATATAAAAATATCTGTGCAATTGGGGGTGGAACTGGTTTAGGTCGATTACTGAATGCTCTTTCAACCTTAAAAGTCAGCACCACAGGAATCGTAGCCACTACAGATACCGGCGGCTCAACAGGCTGGATCCGTGAACAAACAAATTGTATTGCATGGGGTGACATAAGAAATTGTCTTAACCAGATGTCGCAAAAAGATTGCATTCCAGGCGCACTGTTTCAATACCGCTTTACAGAGTTTAGCGCATTAGAAAATCAGAACCTTGGTAATCTAATGTTATATGCACTTAATCAATTAAGCGGAAGGCCTTTAGATGCCATTACACATGCCAGAAAGATACTTAATATTGATACTGTCATCATACCCATGTCCGAACAACCTGTTCACCTTGCCGCACATGATTCAGACGACATAACTCAGTTTGGGGAAATCAAGGTCGAGGAGATTAAATCTTTACCCGATGAAATCTGGTTAGACCCAAATCCAGTTGCCACACCGGAAGCTGTTACAGCAATTCAGCAGGCTGATTTAATTATTTTGTCTGCCGGCAGCCTGGTAACCAGCCTGATGCCGAATTTATTAGTGACTGAGCTGCTTAAGGCGATAGTCAATAGCAAAGCGCCGGTAATATACATCGCCAATATGAAATCCATTGACGATGCAATCGGAACACTGACAATAGACCAACAATGTCGCTGGATGGAACAAATACTTGGCTTAAATATTATAGACTCGATAATTTGGCCCGACTCCCGAGAGAGGCCCGATTGCAACTGGATTTATACACTTGTTACAGATGTTGGAGACGAGAGCGCACCACTTCGCCACGATAAGATAAAACTTATTTCTGCGATTAATCGCACTTTAGAAAAATACAAATAAACAGATTCAGACATTGAGATATCTGCAACAAATAAAATAGCTTAATGCTGTCCTCTCAATTAAGTTAAAGGCAAATAAATTAAAAATGTTTACCTTTATTATAGATAACCATGAACGACAGCAGTTGGAAATTCGCCCCTATTAACTATGACCCATATTAATGACTGGTATCGATACCTGCCATTGATAGTCTATGCATTCCAGTGAATCTAAATATTCATTTTTTTAACTTTACTGCGACCCCAGTGAATTATCATCTCAATATTCCTGGGGCTATGTTAGTCAAATACACCCATATCCAGTTTTACCGGAAGATCAGTAGTCACTTGATCAAATTTTAGAATCCTGGTTCCCTGATGATCAGCCAGAAATTCTTTCGCATCCTCAGTCGTTTCTAACGGAATCAACTCGTGACCCATTGGCCCCAAAACATCAGAACCGATAACAAAATAAGCCTTGCGGGCATCAATCAAACTTAAACTGTAGTATTCCGTGACACCAATCGAAACGATATTTTCCAGCTTATGACCGGGAGCCCAACGGGGTAAATCCTGCAAATATTTAAACAGATCTTTGGCTCCATCAAAATGATGTGCGTGTTGGTTTTTATAAACAACCGTTGCAACCCATTCAGGATATTTTGCAACAAACATACCGCAAACGGGGCAGGTATCTCTTACACCGGGTTTAACCAGATCCAGTACTTCTGATTGTACCGCTGGCGATACTATTAAACTCAAAACAATAATGAGCTGATTAATTTTAAAATGCTTTAACATGACTCTTGATCCTGGATTTAACTTTATATGACGCATTATCCTGATTGATAATGCGCCATCGGACAGTTTTATCCTTTATCGTTCATTTTCATCATCTTTTCTCGGCGCTCGGCACGACGTTTTCTGATCATCATCGTGTTGCTTGCCATGCCAAGATAAGCCTCTTTCAGCGCACCATCAAAGTCACTAATGTCACCTCCACTTTTAGCCTGTTCTGCTTTAGCCATATCGGAAGATGAGAATGCCATTCTGCTCTGTTTGCTCATGGTACCTCTTAATTTTGAACCAATCAGGTAACTGGCTTTATCGACTTCAATTAATGGTTTAATCTTTGCATCTGATCCAAAGTCAGCGGCATAGATAGCTTTAGGACCACGATCTATATTCAGAGAAAGGCTGATAGACAGGCAGTGGATTGAACAGGTGCCATCAACCAGCCCATCATCATATTGAACCAGATGACGGCTATGATGCCATTTGGTACGACTCATTCCGCAATAAGGACACTTGGGGTACTTGCTGAGTTCGTTATCAAGTGGTTTATCGTCCGCTGCAGTCTTAGGAATAAACTGTAAAGGCGTCCCATCTCCTTCACATTTTTGTCCTGATGCTTTAACCCACCCTTTTCCTGGTATCATTGCTCCAATATTGGAGTCAGCCAATGAAACACCTGTGAAACCGCCGAGACCCACAGCAGCCACTGCTTTCATCATAATTCTACGGTTAATTTTTTGATTTTCATTCATCAGAGTTATCTCCTTTATCAAGGTTAGTAAATTTGGATGGAATATATTCATCCCGTTTGGAAACTGTTTTAGAACACTGTGCTTTCGTTTTAAAGTTGCAAAACAGATTCATAGTAGTGTTCTCAAAATTTGTTCGAAGACTTGCGGGGGTGTTTCACCTAAAACTCGCGTATGTAGAGCACCATCTTTATTGATGATAAAAGCGGCTGGCAATGATGAAACAGAGTATTTTTTTGCTATGCCCCCATTACTGTCTAATAAAATTTCGTAGGAAAGATTCAGATCATCAATAAAAGCGAGTGCGGTATTTTTATCCTGCTCGATATTAATGGCCAGAATACTTAACCCCTGATTTTTATATCGCTGAAATAAGGTTTCAAAATCGTGCATTTCCTTATAACAACCCGGGCACCAGTCGGCCCAGAAACTAACGATAACGACTCGGTTCTTAAACTGCTCAGGAAACTCAATAACATGCTCATGCATATTTTGTAAACTAAAACCTGGCGCTGGTTTATTCTTAACCATTACAGGACTTTCATTACTGCAACCACCCAACTGTACTGCTGTTATAAACAGAGTAAAAAAAAGGAAGAATCCCAACCGGTGGTAAATATTTACTGCCATATTGATCCCATGGACAGGTTAGATTGCCACACCCACCAGGCTGCCAGAGCATAGAAAATATTGAATAGAATCAGCGCCAGGTAAACAAGTTTGGGGGCGTAAATTTCAACCGCAGAATTGACACTCGGTATTCTCCTCCACAATGAAATGCTACCTGCCGCCAGAGCCAGTGACGTTGCTAAAAACAAAGGAACATACAACGTGTAACCAGCGTAATCATGCCCCGATTTTAAAATGCAGAATGGGCAGTGATGATGTGGATGTTCATAGATGTAAAGTGAAATGTAAGAAATAATAGACATTATTGCCGCGACAAAAGCGGCAATACCCGACAGTGAAAATATCAAACCACCCTGCTTGCGTAACAGGTACCAGGTACCGCTTAACATCACTAGCAAGCCGGTGCCATACAGTGCAAAAATCGCATCTCGGGGAGACAGGCTTGATACTTCAGCAGCCACACCTTTTGCATCTACTGAGAAAAGGGAACCACAGCAGGAGGTAATAACATCAGGATCCATTTCCAGGAAGTAACGGGTTTGCACATAAAATTCAGTAACCACCATAGGTAAGATGAGGAGCAACAGGTAATACTTGATTCTGATCAGTGGATAATCGAACCCCTTGTTATCCAGGTAATTGAGCGCGAGCCAGATTGTGCCACTAAAGAAAATGACTATTTTTAAAAACAGGGTGGGCCAACCCCATTCATTAACATTTAATACACCGGTCGCACACATGGCTCCTACAAACTGACCCGACATGGATTCAGCATTGTAAATAAACAGCATCAGAGAAATTAGTTCTGAGGCAAATGCCCAGGTGAGCAGGGTAGAAATTAAATAGGTACGTCTTTCAAGGCGTAATTGCAGCTCACTGCCACTATTAATATCCCACAGTCGTAAAAGTTGAATGGCAAACCCACCGGCAAGCATCAACATCAGGCAGATGACAGCTGAAACCAGAATTAAGGCGAGAATGGCAGGACTCAGTAACATGATCAGTTTTGCACTACCTGGCCGTCTTGCATTTCTACAATTCTGTCTACTATCGGCGAATCAAAAACAACAGGGTCATGACTGGTGATAAGGATGGTTTTTCCACTCTGACGTAATTCATCGATTAACCCCATGAATTCCTGTGATAACCAGCTATCCAGGTTAGCCGTAGGTTCATCCGCTATCAATATCCGGGGATCGTTTATAAGCGCTCTGCAAATAGCTACCCGCTGAGACTCTCCACCCGATAACCATTCAACCGGGTTATGCAAAACCCTGTCCAGACCGAAATGTGAAATCAGTTTTTGCGCCGATGATTTCAGCTCTTTATGATTAAGCCCTAACGGATAAGCAGGCAACATAACGTTTTCCAGTACGCTTAGGCCTTGTATCAAATTAAATTTCTGAAAAATAAAACCAAAAGTATGACGTCGGATATCGGTTAGAAAACGTTCGGGTAAACCGGAAAGTATTTCATCTTCAAGTGTGACTCTGCCTGATGTAGGACGTGACAAACAGCCAATCATAGACAACAGGGTAGTTTTTCCTGATCCACTTGAACCCTTAAGACAAGTCACTTTACCCGCCTCTATCTGTAATGAAATATCACGAATTGCATGAAACTCATCATGCTTACCCTGATTAAATAGTTTGTTAATATTAGTTAATGTAATGAGCATGATGATTAACGCATGATCGCATCGGGATCGGTGACCGAAGCTTTCCAGATAGGAATAATAGTGGCCACCACATAAGGAAAAATGGTAAAGAAAAAGAGCGTGGCTATTTGTAATCCATCGATAAATGGTACCAGTCTAAATTGTGGATAGAGAGTCGCCCACCCTTTCAGAACTGGTTCAAACAACACCGCAGAACTGTAAAACACATGCAGATAAGCAGCCAGATAACCCAGCATAAAAGCGCTGAGTGAAATGATGATTCCCTCCCAGAACTTCATACGTAATATATCACCTGATTCCCAGCCAATTGCTTTTAGAATGCCTATTTCACGCTTTTCCTCAGCACTCAGGCCTGGGGCTTTGTCCCAGGCAAAAATGACAAAGGCCATCAGCGCACCGACAAGAAGCACAAATACAATGCCCTGCCGCCAGGAGAAAATACTGTCATAGGTGCGCAAAATTTCTTCACGTAAAACAGGACGAACATCGGGTAGTTTCTGCACCAGTTTTTCTGCCACCTTGCGAACTTCCCGAGGGTTGCGAACGGACAGAACTATATCGGTAAATTGCCCCTCCGGAATTCCGGTAATCACTCGAAAGGCTTTCTGTGAAATCAATACCAGGTCGGTAGAAACCAGTTCAGAGTGCTTATCAAGGATATCCTTGACCTGAAACGAAAAAGTGTCGTTATTAGCGCGCAAAGTAAAGTAGTCGCCAATATCCAGACCTATGGTGCGAGCTATACCGGCACCGATAATGACTTCCGTGGTTGTCAATACCAGATGATCTGGGGCCATAACGGTATAGTTTGCCTTAACCACAGGATTATAAAAATACCCCCAAAGTCGTGCTTTCTTGCTGGTCACTCCGCGCAGACGCCCCATTTTCTCAATATAATCTGCTGGTATTAACGCATGGCGACCCGCCACCAGACGTTGCACAATAATTTCGGGTGACTGCTGTAAAATTATTCCCGCTTCTTTTTTCAGAGAATGGGTAAACAACATCACTGAAGCGAGCATGAATACAATCAGGGTGTATACAAACAGAAGCCCAAAGTTTTTACCCTTGCGTCGTAGCAGGGATGACAGGGTGAAATCGACCAGGTAAGCCTGTTTACGGATAAATTCAATCATTAGCGAGATGTAAAGGTGGAAGAAAAATAGAACCAGAAGGAAAATGATCGAAGGAAGTGGGGTGATCCTGAAATGCAGAATGCCGGTCAGCTAACGATAGATGCCGTGTATAACGAGCCTCGGTAGACAGAGCAAGATCAGAAAGCCCTAACTCAGATACCAGAGTAGCACGCCGCTTTAATGATTCCCGGGCCATATCCTGCTGACTAACAGCATCCATAACCGTCATTAAAATGAACAGCAAACCTGCTACCAGAAAAAGCAAAAATAATGAAGAATTTCGCATAGAAATAAAAGAGAGCCTGTAAAAATCTACAGAAGACGCTCTAACAGGAACGAAAGGAAATGGCACAAATTAATAACATTGCCACTGAATATAAATCACCTAAAATAGACATAAAGCTCATAAAAGAAACCATCAAAACCCAGTTCATTCTTTAATGGATCTATATAAGATTTTACTCATATATCAGGCAAAAAGAAGTGACAAATTGCCGCAGCAGATTCCACAAAATTACTGACATAAATCAGGGTAACTTTTATTGATTGATGTTTCCTGCAGATGGTGATCAAACCAACAAATCAAATATGGCACCGAAAACAAGAGTTACTTTCGATAAACACTTATTTCGGGTAAAAGGGGTCACTACACTTTAATTTAACTAGATAGCATTTTGATTACGAATGTCGGCCATGTTCATTCTTAAGTCGCCCCTATAGCTTGTAAGGAAAGACTATAAATGGCACACCATAGACTTACGCGAAGGAATCTGGAACGACCACTTCCAGGAAGGAGTCGTTCATATTCTGACCTTCAATGAGTACTCTCGACCCACAGGAGTCATTACCTACAAGCCGTAGGGACTGGCCGAATTGTGGCGTTTGGAGACATTAACGATCTAATATATTTGAGATGGAATCTCCAAAATATTGTTTCAGTATCGCTCAGAAGTATGATCAAAATTTAGAAAGCGGCCATTGGAATTAGATTATTAAAACCAATAACGTTTGCCATAAACCGAGCCGATTTATTAGCATCGGTTTTGATGGCGTTATATGTGATATTTTAGATCTCATAACAATAATAATTTAAACCCAATTAGCATCAGTATGATACCGCCGAATAGTTCGGCTTTGCTCTCCAACCATGTGCCGCTTCTGAGTTCAACAAACACACCTGGCCAACTAAAACCAAAAATGGTAATACCCATTATTATGCAGGCAATGAATGGGTTTATATCAAGTTATGTTAATGTGAAACCAGCCGCCATTGCATCGATACTGGTTGCAATTGCAAGCATTAACATAACTCTATGTGTTATCTTCGATATGTCTTCTTCTATACCCTCAGAAAATGATTCATAGATCATTTTTCCACCGATCAGCGCCAGCAGTATGAATGCTACTCAATGCGCATAATTTTCTACCCAGCCTAAAATCCCTTTTCCTCCGAGATATCCGATTAGTGCCTGGAAAATCCCAAAATATGTTCCAGCTTTTGCCGCCAAAGCGAGTGGTCCTGTTTTCTGTTTCGACACCAGGCCAATTGATACAGCAAACGCATCCATACTTTGAACGACTGCCAAGGACTGACTCGTGAGGAGAGATTTAAAGGAATCCGGTCGCACCATCAGTAGGCGCTTTAGGCGAAACTGCTAGCTGATGTGAACAAGCACATCATATGAGGCGTAGGTTGAAGGTGAGTTGGTAGGGACTGCCCCTCTTTTTGGGTACAAGACGACGAAGCCAGGTGGTTTAACGGCCA
>CALCSG010000313.1 GCA_937894085.1 uncultured Gammaproteobacteria bacterium
ACGCATATTATTAAATCGAAAGAAACGGTCGCTTCTTATCGTGAAGAATTTTTTATCGGTCAACGTGATTTAATTGATTTGCTGGATGCTGAAAATGAATTTAATAGCGCACAAAATCAGCAGGTAGAAGCTTACTTCGATTCTATGGCTGCTCGTTATCGTGTTTATGAAGGAATAGGACAGTTATTTGAATCTCTCAATCTACAGCCCCAATTAACAGAAGATAATTTACAGGTTGCTAGAGTGGAAGTTAAAGCTATCGATGAGTTGCCCCTGCCTACTGATGAAGACATTGATGATGAACTGGACAGTACCGATCATTGTGATAACACATTAAATGGCAGTGTGGTTAATATTTATGGTTGTTTACAGGCTGGTAAGGTTGAAATGGGGTACTTGCATGTCAATTCTGCGCCTTCAGTCGGTAATGATGAACTGGAACTTGATGCCGATATGGTATTAACCATTACTCAATCTCGCCTGATGTCGAATGATTCTGATGTGGATGGTGATGTGTTAACTATGGTCGATGTAGGTAGACCTAATAATGGCAGACTGGCTTTCGATAAAAATAAGAATTTGATTTATCGACCTGCGGAAGGGTTCAATGGAATAGATTCATTTACTTATACCGTGTCGGATGGTAATGGTGCTGCATCGACAGCAACGGTGAAGCTAATCATCAATGAAGTGAACTCAATTGATCTGGCGAAAATGCATTACGTCAATTTCAAATACAAAATGAGCGACTTAACTGACTTATCGCAGCAAAAAGTCAAAGGAATTATTAAACGTATCAAGCAGGCAAAAGATATAAAAATTCAAATTTCTGCTTACACCGATAGCATTGGTTCGGATGCTTATAACCTTAAGTTATCCAATCGACGTGCGGAAGCTCTACGTAAGTTACTCATTTCTGAGGGAATCGCAAACAGCTCAATTTCTGCTGTAGGTAAAGGTGAGGCAGACCCTATTGCTGATAATGCAACCAAACAAGGCCAGGCGATTAATAGACGTGGTGAATTTGTTTTTAAGGCTGTTGGTATAAAACAATAAACCAGAAACAGACAGTCTTCAGGATAGTCTACACTTGGGAGTAGTAATCCCGAATGGTTGAAGTTTTTGAAAACTTGTTTTATTTATAGTGCTACTGAACTTTGTTGTCGTTTTAACTGCAATTCAGCTCGGTTCTGCCTGTTAGAGACTGTAAAGCAGTGAGAAGGTGGTTAATTGCCTTTTTCTCTGTTTTGCTAATATGGCTATCGTCTAGCCAATCTGCCGAATTATTTGTTAACGGCGATATGTTGAATAGACTGCAACATGAATATTCGGATCAGGCTCGTCGTCGCGGAGTGGCACTGAATAGTCTGTTAACAGAGCTACAGGGACAAACTACGGAAAAACAGCTGATTGAGGTTAATCGATTTTTTAATCAGTTTTCATATCGCGAAGATAGTGATGTCTGGGGCGAAAAAGATTACTGGGCGACACCAGAAGAGTTTCTGGGAACTCAGCAAGGTGATTGTGAAGACTTTGTAATCGCAAAATATTTCGCGTTACGCAAACTGGGTGTAGCTGATAGCCACTTATACCTGACTTATGTAAAAGCTTTAAAACAAAATGTGGCGCACATGGTTTTAAGTTATTTTGAAACACCAGGTAGTATTCCGTTGATTCTGGATAACTATAATCCCGCAATTTTGAAGGGTAATAAACGTACCGATTTATTACCTGTTTACAGTTTTAACGCCCAGTCCCTGTTTCTGACGAATGCATCTGCCGGTCTCGGAAAGTCTCTGCCAACTGACAAAATAAAAAATAGTAAGTGGAAAAAACTGCTTGCTGATATCAGGAAGGAAAAATAATGACATTATTCAAACAGATTGCGTTACTGGTATCGCTAATGTTTTTATTGCTGACCAGTATTATTATCATTAATGATTTAAAACGCACAGCTTTATTTCTGCAGGGACAGCTACAGACTACAGCACAGGACATGACGACCACACTTGGAATTGCAATCAGTAATTTACCTTCGGCTGCAGATGATGCAACACTGGAAGTGCTTTTTAATTCAGTTTTTGATAGCGGTTATTATTCGACTATCAGGCTTGTTGCTGTGGATGGATCGACCATTCATGAAAAAAGTCAGCAAATTAATATCGAAGGTATTCCTCAATGGTTTCTACAAATGGTTTCTCTTTCGCCAGCTCAAGGTTCTACACAGGTTATGCAAGGATGGAGTCAATTGGGTCAACTGACGCTCATATTACATCCCGGTTATGCGTACAGTGGGCTGTATGAGTCACTGATCTCTACATTGAAATGGTTTGGGTTAATTTTCTTTAGTGCCATTATCATATTATGGTTAGTGCTTCACTATCTGTTATTACCCCTAAAACGAGTTAAACAACAGGCTGATTCCATACAACGTAACCAGTTTGTTCAGCAGCAGAAAACACCGGGAACCAGTGAACTTAAATCGGTAGTGCTAGCGATGAACGACATGGTTTCGAAGGTTCAATCTGTTTTTAACGACCAGGAAGCTACCATCACCCGTTTTCAGCAACTGTTGTATAAAGATAAGCTAACGGGGCTGGCTAACCGTCGCTATATGCTTGATCATTTGCAACAATCGCTTGCTGAAGAATCCCCATTTCACGGCTGTTTTGGAGTAATTAAACTGGTTAACTTCGATTTGATGCGTGATCGCCAGGGGTATCAGTTTACGGATAAACTTATCCAGCAACTGGGTACCTTAATCAATCAAAAGCATAGCGGTTTACTGGCAGAAAAAACGGCTCGTTTAAGTAATGATGAATTATCTTTTCTAATAGCTGCAGACGAAGAGTCGGTGGTAGATTTCATAAAAAGCATATTCGTAGAAGTAAAAAAACTGTCGTTGCTTAAGGGTACAAATGAAGAAGGCTATGTGGTTGCCGGGGTTTCCCCACTCGAACCAGATTGCGTCATGGGCGATTTATTAGCAGGCATAGATTATTGTCTTTCTTTAGCTACCAGTGAAGGCCCCTTTGGTATCGAGCAAAAAGTGTCAACAATCCTGGATTTACCCAAAGGTAAAATTCAATGGCGAGCCTGGCTGGATGATACGTTGAAATCTGATCGTCTTTTCCTGGTGGGGCAGTCTGCTTTCGACCAGACAAAAACGGCGGTTCAGAAAGAACTCTTCATTCGAACACGTAACGAGCAGGGACAAATAATCTCGGCTTCTACTTTTATGCCAATGGCTTCCAGTCTGGGACTGGCGATAGAAATTGACAAAGCGGTATTTAAGCTGATCAATAAAAATTCAACAATTCTAAAGGATGTTCCTCTGGCTGTGAATTTGAGTGCATCTTTCTTTGAATTAGCCGATGCGCAGGAAGAATTTGATCATTTATTACAAAGCTGTCATTCAAAAGGTATTCAACTGTGTATAGAAGCCAGTCACCATGTTTTGAATCAGCATCCTTTAATGTGCAGCCAGGTTTCGGAAAGAGTTAAAAAATATAGGCACCAGTTTGGTATCGATAATCTTGATTTGAGCTTGTCCTTACAACTGCTAAAGTCTACTCAGTTTAATTATGTGAAAATTAATGCGAAATCACTTAACGATTTGAATTCAGACGATATGTCTTCTGCTTACCAGGCTTTAAAGACCTTGACGAATACGCTGGATATTAAAATTATTGCCGTTGCGGTCGACTCAGAAATACTATTTAATCAGCTGCAAAAAATGGGTATTCAAGTCATGCAGGGTAATTATTTAAACGAATCGGAAATAGTGGGTGGTTAATGTGACTGACAAAAATTCTTTATCTCTCAGGTTAGCTGATTTTAATGACTGATCCTCATCATCAATATGACCCGTTACTGGAATGTCTGGTTATTTTTTCCCGGCTGCATAATCGTCCGATCAGTGCAGATGCATTAATAGCCGGATTACCGGTCAAACCCGGTTCTCGTGGTCCGGAATTATTCAGTATTGACAACCCTAAGGGATTGTTCTCGCGTGTTGCCGGAAGAGCAGGGTTTGCGAGCAGGCTTATTCATCGAGATTTATCACATATTTCAAGACTCTTATTACCCTGTGTTCTGGTTTTAAAAAATGGTAACGCCTGCATTCTGGAAAGTATCGATCGTAAAAGTAAAAGGGCCAGGGTTATATTTCCAGAGGTTGGTGACGGTGAAGAATGGCTGGGGCTGGAAAAACTGAAAGAAGAATATATCGGTTATGCCTTTTTATTAAAGAGAGAATTCCAGAAAGATATAAAAAAAACAAAGAGCTCTTCGCATGGTAGTGGACACTGGTTCTGGGGCACCCTGGCAATATCTAAAGATATTTTTGCCAGTGTTATATTGTCTTCTGCATTAATTAACCTGTTTATTATAGCGACCCCATTGTTCACAATGAATGTCTACGACAAAGTCGTACCGAATGATGCGATAGCAACATTATGGGTATTGGCAGTAGGCATTTTGGTCGTTTTTCTTTTCGATACTATTTTACGTTTTGTGCGTAATTACCTGCTAGAAATAGCCGGTAAAAAAAGTGACATTATCATGTCTTCAATTATGTTTACGCAAACTCTCAATCTTAAAATGGGGCAATGGCCAAAAAGTATTGGATCTTTTGCCAGTCAACTGAGAGAGTTTGAAAGTATTCGAAACTTTTTTACTGCATCGACGATGGTGACACTGGTAGATCTGCCTTTTGCTATTATTTTTCTATTTGTTATTTTCTATGTAGGCGGGCAGATGGTATTAGTGCCTCTTTTTACCATAAGCATTATTTTGATTTACAGTGCTATTTTAATAAAGCCGCTAAAGAAAAGTGTCGAAGCTACCTATGAAGCCACTGCCGCTAAAAACTCACATTTAATAGAAACTCTGCATTCTATTCAGACCATCAAAACACTGGGTGTATCCAATTATGCTCAATGGGTTTGGGAAGAGGCATCCAGCACAATTGCCAATAACTCCATGCGTGCACGTATGTTATCCACTTCAATCACGGTAATAACTAACTTACTGGTTCAGTTGAATACAGTTGGGTTAATTGTGTTTGGTATCTATCGTATCAGTGATCTTGAATTATCACTGGGTGGACTGATTGCCTGCGTCATGCTTTCGTCCAGAGCGGTAGCTCCGATGGGCCAGATTGCTTCCCTGATTACCAGTTTTGAACAAACACGTACGGCTTATCATTCACTCGATGAATTGATGAAAAAAGCAGTTGAGCGGCCGCAGGGGAAAACATTTGTCAGACGCCCGGTATTTGATGGGGATATTTCCTTTAAAGCAGTGAGTTTTAGTTACCCGGAAGCAGTAAAGCCATCCTTGTCGAATATTAATTTTCATATCAAAGCAGGAGAACATGTCGGTATTATTGGTAAGATTGGTTCGGGTAAAACTTCTATTATTAAACTGATCGTGGGTTTGTATGAGACCAGTGAGGGCTCTATTTCAATTGATAATATTGATATCAATCAGATAGATCCAGCAGATTTACGACAGCACACTGGCTACCTGTCACAGGATGTCGAGCTAGTTAGAGGCACTATCAGGGATAATCTGGCGTATAAAGATTTACAGGTCAATGATGAATTATTAATTCAGGCGGCGAGAGTAAGTGGTGTCGACTTGTTCGTTAATAAATTACCACAGGGTTTTGATACAGAAGTTGGGGAGCAGGGTGCTTTTCTGTCCGGTGGTCAAAGACAATCCATTGCCCTGGGCAGATCGTTATTATTGAATGAACCCATTCTAATTCTGGATGAACCGACCAACAGCTTTGATAACACCACGGAGTCGGTGGTTAAAAAGCGTTTATTTGATTATACCAGGGACAAGACTCTGATACTTGTCACTCATAAGGCACCCATGCTGGATTTAGTAGAGCGCATTATAGTTGTAGATGATGGCAGGGTAGTGATGGATGGACCTAAACAAAAAATTCTGAATGCTCTGAAAGGCGTAAGCGATGCATAGTGATAGCGATGATACAACGCAACTGGGAGCCTATGGAAAACAGGATTTGCTGTATATGCAAAGCCTGTCTGCAGCCGTTATGCAGCGTTCACCCAGGTACCTTAATTTTGTTGTGATGGTCATTCTGTTATTTATGCTATCGGCCATTATCTGGATGAGTTGGGCGAGCATTGATGTCGTTATCAGAGGATCAGGAAAAGTTGTGCCTGCCAGTCAGGTGCAACTTATTCAAAGCCTGGAAGGTGGCATAGTTTCAGAGATATTAATAATTGAAGGGCAGTTGGTGGATGTTAACCAGTCGCTGATAAAAATTAGTGATATAGCTTTCGCCAGTTCATTTGAAGAAAACCGACTTTTATATTTTGAATTACTGGCAAAGTCCAGTCGTTTAACAGCAGAGTCATCGTCACAGAATTTTGTGATCAATGAGGAGGTTAAGTTGCATGCCCCACAAATAATTAACTCTGAACAAAGCCTGTTTAATTCGAATAAACAGCAATTATCTGACACCTTAAATATTCTGTCAGAACAAATAAATCAACAGGAAAGCGCCTTACAGGAAACCTTGTCAAAAAAACGGCAACTGGAAAAATCTTTAAAGCTGATGCGAAAAGAAATTAGTATCAAAAAACCTTTAACAAAAAAAGGTATCATCAGTGAAGTTGAATTCATTCAGTTACAACAACGTGAAGCCGAAATAGAAGGTGAGCTTGATACACTCAAAATTTCAATTCCGAGAATGCAATCAATCATTGATGAAGCATATTTTAAAAAGCAGAAAGAATCACTCGATTTTAGTAATACCGCGAAAAAAGAACTGAATGAAATCAATGCAGAGATTTCACGTATCAAAGAAGCGCAAACCGCTTTAAAAGACCGGGTTAAACGCACTACATTGCGTTCACCGGTGAAGGGTATTGTTCAGCGGCTATATGCCAACACTATCGGTGGTGTAGTTAGCCCGGGCAGTAATGTGGTTGAAATAGTACCGCGGGAAGATTCATTATTAATTGAATTAAAAATTAAACCGGCCGATATCGCCTCGGTGAGTGTGGGTCAACCTGCCAGGTTAAAATTCTCTGCCTACGATTTTGCTATACATGGCAGCTTACAATCTGAAGTAACCTTTATCAGTGCAGATACTATTACCAATGAAGAGGGGGAAAGTTATTACCTGGTACGGGTAAAACCAGTTAAGCCATTTATAGGTCATGAATTGAAGCCTTTACCCATTAAGGTTGGAATGACCGCAGAGGCAGATATTATTACTGATAAAAAAACGATTCTGCAATATCTGATACAGCCCGTGAGTCGGGGCCTGGATAAAGCGCTCAGGGAACGATAATGAGTTTTATTGTTTACACTACTTCAAATGCATTTAAAAATTACTTTAAAGGCCTGGCTGAACAGTCAGTTGAATTCAGGAAAGAGTTAACTGCAGCAGACACTAAATCAGATAATCTCCTTTTTTTTCACATTACATCTTATGGAAAAACCGGCTTTGACTGGTTAAATAATTTTGCCGTTGAGAAAAATTTGAAAATAGTGATGTGCTCTAACCAGCCAAATATTGAAGAAATGCTGGAAGCAGTGAGCTTTGGCGTTAAAGCCTATTGCAACTGTTATATGCAGACCCAACATTATTTACAGTTAATTAGGCTGGTTGAAAATGGTCAGAGCTGGTATCCACCTGAATTGCTAACCAGGACTTTTGAGCTGGCGCATAAGGCTATTCATGGAATTGATGTGGAAAAATTAATGGCAGATTTAACAGCACGTGAAAAGGATATCTCACGAGCGGTTGCCAAAGGCTTATCGAATAAAAAAATAGCCGATGAATTCAACATATCTGAACTCACGGTGAAAACGCATCTCACCAATATTTTTAAAAAATTACAGCTAAAAGACCGAGTAGCGCTGATTTTGTATTTAAAACAGGTTAAAACAAACCACTAATTTCGTCCCGAATTCAACTCATAAGTGCAGCTTAACCTAGCTGCACTGTTAAGGAAAGAGA
>CALCSG010000314.1 GCA_937894085.1 uncultured Gammaproteobacteria bacterium
TTCGCTAGATCTGGAATTAACTGCGTTGCACTTCAGAGTTGAATCCGCCAAATAAATACAGTGTTCGACTGACTATTTATTTAAAATTGACGATGTCTTTATTTTCATCAATTCTTTTTTACATACATTTAATTCTTCAGTTTGCCTATCTTTAATTTTCTTTAGGATATCATTTTCTCGTTGATAGAAGTCTGCTTCTGCCTCATAAATACCAATCTGAGATAGTGCGTTATCTCTCTCTTTCTTTAAGGCATCGAGCTGTTGCCTAAGTTCTCTGTTTGTAGTCCTTAACGTTTTGTTTCTTGATACTCCAACAGGTCCAAGCTCTATGTTTTCACGAATTTTTTGATTATGCTCATTAATTACTTCACGGATATGGCTATTCCAGGGGCTATTTAAAGCAACGTTACTTTTTAGGCCTGCACTAGACCAGACTTCTTTAGAGGTCCATGTAGAGTCAGGCTTATCTTTTCGAAGTCGAACAACTTCTTTCCACATGGCCTCCGTGTTTTGTCGTTTGGTGTCTTCGCGGTTCTGTAATAACCCAGCTTGGTTTCCACGAGGTTTATTGTGCGCCATATTACGGTGCTCTCACAGAATTTAACTGGGAAAGCAACTTGTCAATTTCTTCAACCCGTGAAGTAAGATGGGCCACCTTTAAAGGGTGATTTTTAAAGAAAAGTAACATCCGTTCATTTTCTTGTTTACGCCATTGTAGATTGCGGGTAACACCGACAGCTGGGATTATAGAGTTATTGCAGTCAGCAGGCCTGCAATTTTGTTTATCACCACCACATAGAGACTTTTTTGGTCTATACATGCAAAGGCCATCATCTGTTTGCTCAATCAAGGCTTTCTTTGGTAATGAGTTTAAAAATACCTTTCGATCTTTCTTAGCCATACCAAGGAACTGTTTTCTTAGCTCTTGAATTTCATCTGATCCGCCGCCAATAATTGGTATATGTGAACCAAGAAATTCTTCATACAGCTCTTCAGACAGGGTAAACTTTTCCTTTTGCAATTCGGAATATAGATTTAAATCACCATAAATTTTGGTCATTTCGATATCGTAATGTTTTAGTTGATCCTGCAATTCTTTTAGTCCTAATCCCTGACGCACCATGATTCTTGCAAACTTTTTCCTGAATTGGTGACTTTTAAGATCCCACGTTTTTTTATCAAAGGTAATATTATGAGTTTTAATATATTTTTTGAGAATACCATTCATTGATTTTGATGCAGTAGCCTGGTTATTAGTTTGGTAACTGGCAAATAAATACGGGTTTCCCTTCGCATGTCTATACTGGAGAATTTTCTCTACTGCGCGGATAGCTTTTTCAACAATTGGGATTGTTTGCCACTGATACTCTGTTGCATTCGCCTCAAGTTTTGTGGTTTTTGAAATAACAAAACACAATTGTTTTATGCCACCATCAATTTTAATATCTTCAGTTATGAAGTTATTTTTAATACCGGCCTTTATATTTAGAACTTCATGAATTCTCATGCCAGTAAACATTGCAATAATGATATAGCCAGCTGCTGAAACTCTGGCCTCAAGTGATTTTAGCTGTGTTCCATTACTTATACCGTATTTGTACCAAGGGAAAGAGTTGTTGGTTAAGTCGATGTTATTATCGGTTTTGCTTCTTTTTTTGCTTACCTGTTGTTTGTATATTTTAAGATCTTTTCTTAACTTAAATACAGTATCTGCAATTTTTAAGTCGCTAATTGCACATGTAATTAATTGTTTGGCCACTTCGTCTGGCATTTCGATAGTGCCAATATGCTCTCTTGGAATGACTTTATGTGCTGCATGTTTACACCACTCATTTTCAGTATGATAGTTGTTAAATGGATTTATTTTGAGACCATCGCTGAGTTTATGAGATTGCTCATAAAGCCATGCTAGTCTGGCGACGCGAGAAAATAATGTCCTATTTGTTATCACCTTTCCATCCTTGTGGGGGATTTTTGCCAACCATTCTAGAAAGTTAGAAATATCTGAATCAAGTAAGTCAGAAAACCTAACAATCTTTTGTATTTGCATAAATAGAATCAAGAATTTAATTCCTCTCCTCATTGATGAGCAACAAGTGGACCATTTCGGACGAGATGCAGGAGGGTCAACAAGCAGTGAGTAAAAATATTCTTTTGTTAACGAAAGGTAGTTAGCAAACTCTGGGTCAGTAATATTTGACCCATCACCAAATGTAATTTTTTTAAATGATAATTTAATATCTGCTGGTCTAAGTTCAGGATACTCTTCTGATAAATCCCAGATATTATCTCGATACTTCGAACGACGTGAGACTTTTATAGATTGGCGATCTATCTCAGATATAAGTTTTAAGTCATGGTAGGGGATAGCATCAGGTGAAAGGCTAATGATCAGTTCTTGAGGAGATGGTGCCAATTTTAAGTTAGACGGTATGTTCATGCTTCTACCTGCTCATATAGTGCAATATCCCAAACCGGTAATGGAGAATACTCAGCTTCTATTGTTAACCTATCTACAACAGCTTTGCTGTATTTCGGTAGAATGTATTTTTGCCAGATAAACTTTTTTTCATTTATTGCATTATCAAATTCTTCTTGATTAATATCACCGACATCAAGTAAGTGGGTATAAAAATTGATATAACAAAAGTATTTTTTTATGTCGTCAGGCGTGATTACTAAATTCTGGCAGCCTAAGCACACTTCGTTATCGACGGTACACCATTCACCTTCTTTCTCTCCGGTAACCGGAGATAGTAGCGGATTTTTACAGTGATTCATCAAACCATCATGATAATTAACGTGATCAACTTTGGAAGGTTTTGAATTTTTTTTGATATTGTTTTTTAAATATTCCTGCTTTGCATCTTCATGTTCAGTAAGTCCGATAAACATGGCTTCCTGGTGAATGGCTCGACGAGACCGGAAAACAGGGTCATTTATTCTGCGTAGATAATCAGAAGTAGTTGAAAGTCTAGTATGCCCAAGTAGCGTTTTTAAATAGCTCATATCTTCAGTTCTTAGGTATTCTTGCCACGCAATTGTTGGACGAAATTCTTTTGCCTGTAGAGCTAATATGTCGCCAGTAACTGAGGATTTGAGTTGGTACTTTATTGAAAATTTATTTAATTCTTTTCGAAAAGCTGTTTTTCCCAGTGCGATTGGCTTTTTCTTACAATTTGAATTCGTAATCCATAGCTCCATCTGTCCAGGTTTTCTTATCTTCCTTGTTACTTCAATTACCCGTTTAACTAACATAACCGGCCATGTATCATTTCTTGCATCTGATGGAATACTTTCCCCTTTTTTGAATGAGCGGAACTTAGTCCAATTAATTTTCATTTTCTCACTGTCAAAGGGGTCAGGAGCTAAACAATCAATTGTTAATCGTTGGATCGTTGATGGGTTCATTCCTGTACGTATCAAAAGCATCAGGTAATAAGGGAGCAGGTCACTACCTTGTAACCATCGACTAACGCGGTTTTTTTTGTAAAAATCAAGTAAACGACCTCCATGATGTTCCTTAATAGCAATCAAAAATTCAGGATAATATTTCATTAATTCTTTCGTAGAAAATGGCTGGCAATCCATTTTATTTTCCCAGTACCATAGAAGGTATTCTGGTTTTTTCCAGGGAGTCTTGAATTTTATGGGGCAAGGTTTTTCTTGAAACTTTGGTTTATAATCTGGACCAGCACCTATTCGGTCGTAAAAGCGATTGAGATTAGCCATAGAGCCTTTATTGTTTGGTGCAGTATAGTTATATAACATTTGTCCTTTTGGTAGTTTATAGAGTTCTGAGCTATTCAAACGCTGCAATTTACAATTTTTTTCCCACCACCAAATCTGGTAATCATGACTTGCCCAATAGGACCGTGTCTTGGTTAATGGATTAATTGGTGCCACATCCTCTATTGGAGCAGGTTTACCCAGCCATACAGGTTGATAGTTTTTTTCAAGCCTTTCAGCGTTTTCTCGAAGAGATTTAATCGTAGCGTTCAATATTTCCTTTAATTCTGCTTTATTGTAGCCAGTGGTTGTAGACTTGAGTGTTTCAGATTTAGGGAAAGCATTTTTTATGGGAATAAAGTCATCGCTGACATTTGGGTGTCTATTCATTTGCCTGAATAAGGGGGATAAATTGCGATATTGACCAGCAGCTGATGAATATGATAACCCAGAATATCTTTTCAACCATTCAACATAGTGGTTTAGTAATGATCTGTTTAATCCTTTCAGGTCATACAGTTTTTTTTCTCCAAGAAATTTAAAGAAGTAGCTTAAACTTTCTATCGTGCTCACCCTTGATTCATGCCCTTGAGTATTTCGTCTTTTATATATGGCCCACGCTACAACACTTACTATTTCTTGATGTTGTGTAAAGTACGCTTTTTTTGATAGATCATATTCATAAACTATTTTTGTATTTTTACAAGTAATAGTGAAACGCAGTTCCCTTTCAATGCGTTTTTCAGCGGCGTCTATAGTTGCCAGTGATGCATATTTTGAATTATTCAAAATCAATCCTAATTAGCCTATCAATTTCATTTTGTAATCCGCTATAGCTTCCTGTGTATGAAACCAATGTGGCAGTGTGTATATAGTATTGTTGAGTTGTAACCTCGGATTCATGCCCCATCAACTTTGCCAGTCCAGTCAGATCTCTATTTAAAAGGTAGTGGTAAGTTCCGAATGTATGACGGAGTATATGAGGGTGAGAATTTATACCCGTAAACTTCTTAGTTTTTCTAAACAGTTTTTGAATCCAATTTGGAGATAACTTTTTTCCCTTTTCTGAAATGAATAAAGAGTCATCTATAAAATCACCAGCCAGATTTTCAATTTTTTCAACCTGTCGTTCTCTATCGATATCAACATATTCCCATAATTTAAGCAAAAGTTGATTAGGAATCAAAATGACCCTGGCTTTATCTCCTTTACCAATTACTCGAGCAGGAGTTGAATGGCCTTTAGAATTTACCTCCGGAAGGTCTTTCA
>CALCSG010000315.1 GCA_937894085.1 uncultured Gammaproteobacteria bacterium
GATCGCACAAGGTATGACCAGTTTGAACATTTTTCATGCCCACAATGGCGATAATGTCGCCAGCCTGAGCGTAGCTAAGTTCCTTACGGTCATCAGCGTGCATTTCAACCATACGTCCAATACGTTCTGTTTTACCAGTAAAGGAATTCATTACACTGTCGCCTTTATTGATCTTTCCTGAGTAGATACGGGTAAAGGTCAACGCACCGAAACGGTCATCCATAATTTTGAATGCCAGAGCACGTAAAGGCCTGTTAATATCTACGATAGCAAATTCACCCGTTTCATTACCTTCCAGATCAACTTCTGGCTGAGGAGGTACTTCAAGCGGGCTAGGCAGATAATCAACAACTCCATCAAGCACAGGCTGAATACCCTTGTTCTTGAAAGCTGAACCACAATAAGTCGGGAAGAAATCAAGAGCAATAGTACCTTTACGAATACAACGCTTGATTTCATCAATCGAAGGCTCTACACCTTCAAGATAAGCCTCCAGTAAAACATCATCCTGCTCTAACGCAGTCTCGATCAATGCTTCACGATATTCTTCAACCTTGTCGACCATATCAGCAGGAACATCTTCAAGTGTGTAATTTTCTGGCAGTCCGGTTTCATCCCACACCCAAGCTTTACGTGTCAGCAGATCAACAACACCAATGAAATCATCTTCAGTTCCAATTGGAAGCACCATTACCAGAGCATTGGCAGCCAGTACATTTTTTACCTGGTCAACAACGCGATAAAAGTCAGCACCCAGACGATCCAGTTTGTTTACCAGTATAACTCGTGCAACTTTTGAATCATTGGCATAACGCCAGTTAGTTTCTGACTGAGGTTCAACACCGCCAGATCCACAGAAAACACCTACACCACCGTCAAGCACTTTCAGGGAACGGTATACTTCGATAGTGAAGTCTACGTGGCCAGGTGTATCGATAATGTTTAAACGGTGTCCATTCCACTCACAACTTGTTGCTGCAGACTGGATAGTAATACCACGCTCACGTTCCTGATCCATAAAATCGGTGGTTGCTTCACCGTCGTGTACTTCACCGGTTTTGTGCACCTTACCGGTCAGCTTCAAAATACGCTCAGTGGTGGTGGTTTTACCAGCATCTACGTGCGCGAAGATACCTATATTCCGATAATGATCAAGCTCAGCCATAGTCGTTCTCAAAAACAAAAAAAGTTAAAAAATTAGTCCCTGTCACCGTTTCTTTTTAAACGAAAACAGCTAAATCCAGTAAATACCAGCTACCATCTGAACATATACAGGTCAGATCAAAAAACATAAGTCATTGATTTTAAATGAAATACATGATTAGCGGAATTCATGCCGGCGCATATTCTATCATGAAATCACAGCAGTGGAAGGCCTCACCCGATATTAGTTCTATTATGCCGTTATTTATACATTTTCAGATATGAAATCCTCATGATTTACAGCTCTGTTAAACCATGCTGAAACAGTACAAAAAAACATGCCTCTCGCAAAGGGGGCCAGCAACTCAAAGCGTAAATTTATAACGACTGGCAGGATGCCTCAATGAGTTTCTATTCAGGAAAAATAATTTTTACCCGTGTGTTAAATTCAGACTGAGTTACCTTAACTGATTGCGTAGTTTATCAGGCCAGTCAAATAGCCCCGATTCTCCTTTGCGCTCTTCGCGTCTTTGCGAGAAACGTTTTTATTAGTTAAAAACTAAACCCGGGGTTCAAATAGATAAAATTAAGGTTGCTGAGGAAAACTCACTATAAATTCTGCTCCCGGCTGAGTATTAACCACATCTATTCGACCGTTCATTGCTGATATCATTTGATGAACCAGAGCCAGCCCGATACCGGTTCCAACCGTTTCCCGTGTCAATTCACTTTCAGTGCGGTAAAACAGTTTGAAGATCTTTTTCATCTGTTGCTGCGGCACGCCAGGACCATAATCTCTCACCTTGAACTGTATACTGCCACTGGATAAGCGGTGACAACTGATACTTATCATCTTTTTATCGGCTTTAGCTGAAAATTTAATCGCATTATCCACCAGGTTAATCATAATCTGGCTAAACCAGTCTTCATCTATCATGATTGATACCCGACCCGCATTCTCTTCACAGTCGACACTCATTTGAAAACCTGCCGCCAAAACCTGAGTGGATACCTTTGCTTTAACTGCTTCCATCAGGACAGAAACTGTTTGCCTGGTTAAATCGACCTGTTGTTTATTGCGCGTTAGTTTTGCCATTAACAGTACATTATTAATTAAACGCGTTAATCTCTCACTTTCATCAAAAATAAAGTTGTAATAGGTTTTCTTCTTTTCTTCTGTAGCCCAACCTTCTCTCAACATTTCTCCATACATACGAATAGAAGTCAGCGGTGTTTTTAATTCGTGACTCACCGCAGATACAAAATCCTGCTGCTGATTAAGCAGGTTTATTTGCCCGACACCAAGCCGGTACAGTAAATAAAACCCGGCACACAATACCACCAGCAGAATAAAAGTTAGCCACATTAGGATTTGATCACCCGCCCCGGGCGGAAGTTGTGTCACGCTAAACAACAGTTGCAAATCACTGAAAGGAGCAGATAAACGCGACTGGTAGAGTAATTCAGTATTTAATTCACCTGCACTGGATAAATAACCACGTGATGAACGTGCACTAAAAGCCTGTAGCACATTACCCTGATGAACGACCAGCAAATCACTCATTTGAGACAGGGCTGTAGCCCGAAAAGCACTATTGATTACATTCTCCAGAAATGGCTGTTGCCTGATTAAAATTCCCTGAATATAACGCTGATCATTACGCCAGACTTTACGGAATAACATAAAATATTCCCTGTCCAGCCTGCTGAACTCGAAGGGGTCTATTTCTGACTCAAAGGTACTGATGCGTATCGGCTTATCACCTGGCAATGGAACAGACTGCGCACTACGAACTGCACTGGAAGCGTAATCCCGGTTATTTTTTAGTAATTTTACCGCTTCAGGTAAAATATTTTTTTCTGTGCGTAGTCGTTGTTTTGGTAAGGCTTTACGCTGCTGCTCTAACACTAATTTTTGTACAACTTCTTTTTTAACATAAGGACTGGTTAAACTCAGGTCTTCTATTCTGCCCAGCTGTGTTTTTTGTTTAAAATTTATTGCTGGTGTGTTGCTGCTTAAATCATCGAAGGCCCTCTGCCCCTGCACAGTTGCAATCTCTTTAGATTCCTGCATTAAGCCAGTTCGGCCCATTATCGAGCTATCAACGTCATTAATACTGGGTAATTCGGCTTCTATATCACCAGCAGGTTTATCCTGTATATCGACTGACTGAGTAGCCGGTTCACTTTGTAACAGACTATTTTTGTTTAAAATTATTCGAATCTGATCCTGTAGAGCAACTCTTGCGGCCAGTTCATTGTCAACAATTCCGTAATTTCCATCTGCTTCAACAATTTGTGGAACCAGCGGTGTCATCAGTTGACCTGCTGCATCCACCTGAAAATAGCCAATCACTCCGGGAATATCTGACTCCACTGGAAAATGTGATAGTGGAGAGCGCTGGAAAAAGTTAGCGGTGGCCTCGCCTGCCACATTTAAAAATGCATAATCGGTGAAAGGGCGTTGTTCTTCTGTATTAACCAGGCGTAAAAACTGTTGATCTATTCGCCCGGACAACTCATCCGCCATCGACTGGTACTGGTGAAAGGTTTCCCATTTCAGGCGGCTATAGGATTGTTGAATCAATATCGCAGTCGGTATTAACAACGCAATAAAAAACAGCAGCAACCCGTTGCGTAATTTTTTTTTATTAAGCGTACTTAACATAGCAGTCTATAACCTGCACTGCGCACGGTTATTAAAAATTCCGGCTGCGACGGCTGCTGTTCAATCTTGCGACGAATTTTTGCAATATGAATATCGACTGTACGGGTTTCCAGCTCCACATCACTGGCGTAACCCCATACCTTATTGAGTAGCTCCTGACGTGAAACTGGGCGCTCTGAATGTGCCTGTAAATACAACAGGATATCCATTTCTCTTCTGGTGAAGGACAACTGTTGATCTTCACTCTGCCCGCTTAAGTTCTGACTATCAATTGTTAAACTTTCTCCCAGTGTAATTTGATGACTCTTCTGCAGTAAACTTTGCGAACGTCGTAAAACCGCTTTAACACGCAACACCAGTTGAGCCACTGAAAATGGTTTTGCGACATAATCATCAGCGCCCAGAGACAGTCCTTCAATAATATCTTCATCACTGCTTTTTGCAGTCAGCATAATAATAGCCAGTTCCCGCCCCCGGACTCCATCCTGATGACGGATACGATCACAAATTTCAAAGCCATTGATACCGGGTAACATGACATCCAGTAAAACCAGATCGAAGTTGCCCTCCAGGGCTTTTTGCAAACCTTCATTGCCATCAGCCGCAAAGTCCACCTCATAACCGTGATACACGAAGACATCGATTAAACCCTCACGTATAGCCACTTCATCTTCAACAATTAAAATTCGTAATTTATTTTTATGCATGTCCCCAGTCTAACAACAGCTGAATATTTTGCTAACGCTGATATGTAAATTTTTTGTAAATATTGTGCACTTAAAATTTACCTGAATATGCCTATTCCATGCAACAGGTCAGATTTAGAATTTTCTCCGAAGTCAAACGTAATTTCTAAACTAGCAGGAGAAGAACATGGCACTTATTAACAGAATATCACGATTATTTCAGGCTGATATGCATGCTGTACTGGACCAGATTGAAGAACCGGAAACATTGCTCAGGCAAGCCATACGCGAAATGCAGGAAAACCTTGCACAACAGGAATCGCAAATAAAATTAGCTGAGCATGAGCTACAGCAACTCACTAAACAACAACAGGATATCAGTCGAAGCCTGACAGAACTGGATGATCAACTGGTAATCTGCTTCAAATCTGACAAGGATGAGCTGGCACACGGACTGGTGAAAAGGAAACTGGAAATAAAACGACTGCAAAAAATTGTGACCGA
>CALCSG010000316.1 GCA_937894085.1 uncultured Gammaproteobacteria bacterium
CTTCGTTTGTTCAGTGAGCTTTAAGCGAGACCCCGCTTTTACGCTGAGCAGTTACCATATATTCATCTAAAAACTTTCATCCAAATAACAGCCTGTAATTCATGTCCTATATTATTGCTCTACATATCAAGTAAGTATTTCATGATTCTCCTGTGTTAGATTCCTGGCTATCCTGAGAATACTAATCAGGCACTGTCGATATGTGAGCAAACTTGTGTATCGCCTGATCAGCAGTATCAAGAGCCGCCTCCCTGATCATTTCGGACAGACTTGGATGGGCACGTATGGTACTGGCCAGATCCTCTGCGGTGTGACCCGATTTTAAAGTCAGAACAGCTTCTGCGATAAGTTCGGAGGCACTATGGCCCAGAATATGTATCCCAAGCAAGCAATCAGTTTTATCATCGACAATAATTTTTACTAACCCGCAGTTACGGTTCATAGCCAGCGCCCTGCCTGAAGCAGCATAGGGAAAACTTCCTGTACGAATTTTCCGACCAGTTGATCGGAGTTTTTCTTCTGACTCACCAACCCATGCTATTTCTGGATCTGTATACACAACCCAGGGCATGTATTCATGTGAAATCTGTCGTTTTTGTCCAGCAATTATTTCTGCCACAAGAATACCTTCTTCCGATCCTTTATGCGCTAACATCGGTCCAGCGGTGACATCACCTATGGCATACACACACGGTATGTTAGTACGGCCCTGATTATCAGTTTTAATAAAACCCCTATCAGTTAAAGATATCTCCACATCCTTATCAAATAAATTATCAATATTTGCCCGCCTGCCCACGCACACCATGACTTTATCTGTCTCAAGATTATGCACTCCCGTGTCATCCTGATAGCTAATGACAACGCCCTTATTGTTAACTTCACTTGCTACTACCTTTACACCCAGTCTAATATCCAGCCCCTGTTTTATAAATTGCCTGAATGCTTCCTGGGCAATTTTTTTATCCGCCCCCGGCATAAACTGATGCATAGCCTCAAGAATGATAACTTCCGAACCAAGTCTTTTCCAGACACTACCCAGCTCAAGCCCTATCACTCCGGCTCCAATAATAACAAGGCGTCCAGGTACTGCATTAAAAGCCAGAGCTTCGGTTGAGTTTACTATGCGCACTCCATCCTGACGGGCTGAATTAATATCGACGGGTATAGAACCACTGGCAATAATGATATTTTCTGCCGTATATATTTTTTCCTCGCCGGAGATAACAGGGGTAACCCTTACTTTATTATTTTTTAATAACAGCCCTGTTCCCTTTAGCCAGTGTATTCCATTTGCTTTCAAAAGCCCGGCTATACCTGCTGTAAGTTTCTCTACAACTCTGGATTTACGCGCCATTAATTTTGGCATATCCAGACTAACCTCATTAACCTCAATACCATGAACACCCAGTTTGTTTTGCACAGTTGCATAATGCTCCGATGATTCCAGTAATGCTTTTGAGGGTATACAGCCTGCATTTAAACAGGTCCCACCCAGTACCGGTTTACCGTCTTCATTTAACCATTTATCTACGACAGCTGTTGTCAAACCTAATTGAGCACAACGAATAGCCGCCACATACCCGGCCGGACCACCACCAATAATTATCACCTGGTATTGTTTTTGACCATCTTCGCCATTGCGTGCAATAAAATTGTTTAAAGCATGTCCTGAATTATCAGGTCCGCAAAAAAACTGGCTACCTGAATCTACATTTATGTCGGTATCAATGACCAACATTACCTCTCCATTTGATATGACATCTCCCTGTTTTTTTACGCACTCAATTATTTTACCTTTATGTTCTGCAAACATTTCCAGAACGACTTTATCCGTTTCAATATCTGCAAGCGAATCACCTTGCAAAACAACATCACCCACAGATTTATTCCATTTAGCCAGTACGCCTTCAGTCGACGATTCAGGTAATTCAGTTATTTTAACTTCGATAATCATTTTTATACCTTTGTTTAATTCAACTAATCAGCTTGTTAATTTTTTCAAACAGTTCGATAGTTATTAAAGTTATAAAGTCCAGCTAAAAGCAGCTCCTATCTGAAACGTTTTCCCTTCTACCTGTGTAGCACCTATTGTCTGTTTCCGTTTTAAGCCAAAACTGGCGTGTAGATCTGTATGAACATGACTACCTAATGGTATGCCAAGACCAAAACTTATCTGATCCTCCCAGATTACTTCTGCATTGGTTGCCTGAACATACTGTGTTAATACCGGGTTGAAATGGACTGTTGAACCACCAAGATAGAGTGATTTGATATCTCCAACCTGAGAGCCGACATCAGTCTTGATGGGACTATCAGCATGAGTAAAACCGGCTCTTAGTTTATAACCTGACAAGTTATACTGGACACCCAGAGCAATGATAGTCTGATCATCATAAAGATCCTTATAGGTCTGCGCACTGGCCCAGTTTTTCAGGATAATATCAACTGCAATCAATAGATTACCCTGCATAAAGCTATCATCGGAAATCCCCAGACCTATTTCCTGCGGCTGCTCAAATGTCGGGCTATGGAACTCAGTAGCAGAATACTGAATCATATTTTTGTATTTTATGGCCAACGGGGTTCGATAATATGCACCTAAAATCGTACTCCTGTTGTTATAGGTCATGCCAAAGGTGGCTCTATATCCAAAATCACTGGTTGAAGCCGTGTTTGAAATTAACCCGGCCTGACCAAGCCCAAGCCCGATGGTAAGCATCGTCCCAACAGAAAACTGATCTGAGATTTTATAAGAACCCCCGGCATTTGCTCCGAACACCAGTATTTCTGCAAGAGGATCAAGGCTACCTGGCGTACCACGGAAATCAGAACCTACTCCGGACACTACTGTCACGCCACCAGACAAAACAATTCTGTCTCCTAATTGCTGGGTAACAGCCGCATTCGGAATTAAATACGGCCCAGCCTCTGACTCACCACTCCAAGCTGTACCAGTCGCAGATCCATCATGTTGAGCATTCACATCCGGCTGATAAAATGTCCCGCCAAACATGAAATGTGTACCATCCAGTACAGACAAAGTGGCAGGATTTCCAAATACACTGGCACCTATATCCTGGGGACTGGCAATACCGACACCGCCCATTCCTCCCGCTGCCGGCATCATCGTCAGATTAAGATCTGTACCAATATTTGCAGCCTGCAGTTTCCCGGCTGCCAGCATGAGTAACACAACGTATGGCGTTAATAGTTTTCTGTTTAGGGGTGGCATTCAGGTTTCCTCCTGTCAGGATAGAGTTAAAAGGTAATTAACTACGCGGCCTTACTCTGCAAACTATGTATTTCCCGACCATCAATTTTTGCCACACCAATAATATTTTGAGAGCGACATAGAATATCAAGAACAGGACAATGACGTTCTACGGTTTCAACCAGTTTACGTAAGCTTTCATCATCTGCAGAACTTTCCAGTTCCGCTTCGAAGGTTATTTTTTCATAACCTGCTGGTACTTTTTCATCCAGTCCAAACATTCCCTGAAGATTTAGATACCCTTTTACATTGACTTTTACGCCGTCCAGTGGGATATCCATCACTGAAGCATATGCTGAATACATAATTTCCTGACAGGTTCCTAATGCTGCCAGCACCAGCTCAACAGGATTGACCCCTGCATTATTACCACCTAACTCTGGTGGCTCATCAATAGTAATGGGGGCAAAGTCACGAATTTTTACACTGCATCGAACATCTTCTACTAATACTGTTTCTGCACGGAAAACAACATTTGACGTTTTAGGGTTAGATTGAATACCTTCGATTGTCTTCAACAGGGCTGCTTTTACGGTTGCTTGTGTCATAATTTATTCTCCTGGTATTGTTATAATGAGTTGCTTAAGAACAGCAACGACCAGTTCAGAATAGAGTGAATGAAATGTAATATATATTCGGGTGACTACTATCTATTTACGTAGTATTACTTAACTTTAACCTGAATCCGTAGCTTCAGGTTAAAGTGAGAGGAAAATTTTTGACCAGCATTGATAATTCAGTAACCGACTTAACCTGAAATTTTTTCAATATATTTGCCCTGTGCACTTCAATTGTACGTGGACTCAGTATCATTTCTCGCGCTATCAACTTATTACTGTCTCCTCTTAATAACAGAGGCAATACATCATTTTCGCGACGAGTCAGTGCCTGTAAACAGGCACTGATAGAATTATTTTTTTGCACCAGGGACTGTTGTTGCCGATTTTTTTCCAGGGCTTCATAAATTCTCTGTAGCATCAACTGATTTCGAAAAGGCTTTTCAATAAAATCAATGGCCCCCTGTCTTACCATTTCAACAGCCATCGGTATATCACCATGAGCAGACATTGCAATAACAGGCAAATTCGTATTCTTTTTTTCCAGAATTTTCTGTAGTTGAATACCATTCGTTCCCGGCATACATATATCGGAAACGACACAACCGCAGTTTAATTCAGTAGACTGCGCAAGATAATCATCTGCACAATTGAAACACAGAGCCTGTAAACCCACTGATTCCACCAGCGTAAACAGCGCATCACGAACGGAGGCATCATCATCAATAATAAATACGGTCTGGCCAATCATCTGCGAGGGATATTACAGGGAATAATCAGGCAAAATACACTACCAGGTTGAACAGACTGATAATTCAACTGACCACCCTGAGCCTCCGCAATACCTCTGCTCAATGAAAGACCAATACCGATACCTTCCGGTTTAGTGGTAAAAAATGAAGTGAATAAATGAGGACGTAATAGCTCACTAATCCCCTCTGCAAAATCTCGTACCTCTATATGCAACTGATCATGTTTTTCAAGTACAGAAATTTCCAGTAGTTTTTTTGACTGCGGGCTTTCATTAATGGCCTGGATTGCATTATTGATCAGGTTCATCATAATTTGCTGGGTCTGTACCCGGTCAACCCAGGCTGCCGATAAACCAGCTGGAATGGTGACATCTATTTTTATTCCCCATCTGCGTCGCTCAGGCTCCATTAATTCCAGTATTTCATCAAGCAGCCCATTAATCTTAATGGCCTGTGGTACCGGTGAACTTTTTCGCACAAAATCCCGTAAACCATTGATAATACCACTCGCTCTCGCTGTTTCTTCGACAATCTTATGCAGAATATCGTTGACCTTTTTATTTTCATGACAACCCTGCGCATCGTTTAACATGACTGCAGATTCCGCATAACTGGATATTGCACATAAAGGTTGCTTCAGTTCATGCGCCAGACCGGATGCCAACTCTCCCAGTGTATTGAGCCGACACATATGCGCCAGTTCCTGTTGCTGGTTGCGTAATTTCAATTCGTTTTTCTTACGACCATCTATATCCCGGGTAATAGCCAATAGCGCACTCACGCGGCCATTCGAATCCAGTAAAGGGGCTGCATGAGTTTCTAACCAGCGACGACCACCCGTGACTGTATTAACTTCAAACTCCATATTGTCACGAACGCCATTAAACACATTGCTGGTCAACTCCTTATAACGCTGTTGATATTCTTCACGAATAAACTCATACACCGAATGACCAATAACGCCGTCGGGATTTGTCGCGCTCAACAGGGCTAGTCCTGCCGGATTCATTTCGATAATGATACCGCTCTGATCCTGTAATTTGACGCACTCCGGCTCAGATTCAATGATGGTGTTCAACCGGTTACGTTGTTCCACCAGTTGTTGAGTCATGCGTTTATGTTTATCGATATCCCTGGTAATGGCCAGTAAGGCATAAATCTTCCCATGCTCATCACGTAACGGTACAGCATGAGTCTCAAGCCAACGCCTTTTACCCTTAAAAGTCACAAGTTCGAATTCCATAAAGCCCGTCCCGCCTTTAAACACTCTGTTGGTAAGATGTCGGTATTCAGTATGATATTCTGCAGCCATTACTCCGTATATTGACTGACCTATAATTTTTGAGGACATTGAGGTTTCCAGAATAGCCAGCCCGGCTGAATTAATTTGTTCAATCAGGCCATCCTCGGCCTGCAGTTTTATACATTCCGGAGCAGCTTCAAAAAGTGTCTGAAACAGATCATTACGAGAATGCCGAGTACCCGGGGCATCTATTAGCAGTCGCATTTTCAGCTTGAACCTATACTGCATCCACAGCCAGCTCAATATAAGCAGACCCGTAAAAATACTCACTAATAATGCTAAATTTACAGGTTCCATATTCCCCTGTTAGTCAGACAAATTTATAATTAATATGAATTACCGATTTTATTTATTCCCGGCTTCATTCAATCAGCCTATGTTTATGGATTAATAACGATTGTTCAACGATATTGCTTAACCCTGATTCTGAAGATTTCTCAAGATGGGCAATTAATTCACGCCGCATTGCAGGTGCCCAGAAATTTGTCAGGTGAGTAGATATATCCATTAACGCCTGCTCTCGATCAGGTTGAGATTCAAAAAACTGACCTATCTGATTCGCCATTTTCAATAGATTATCGATATTCATCTTGCCTCCAGCCACTCAATGTTATGCGTTAAATCGATCCGGGTGGGTATATACGGTTAGCCTGTGACCACGCACAAAACCTGCCAGCGTTAATCCTGCTGTTTCAGCCAGCCGTATAGCCAGTCCGGTAGGAGCAGAAATCGCTGCCAGAATTCCCACACCAAGAACAGCTGACTTCTGCACCATTTCATAGCTTGCCCGACTGGTAATTAACACCGCGCCCTGACTAAGATCGAAATTTCTACGCGCCAGTGCACCGAGTAATTTATCAAGCGCGTTATGCCGGCCCACATCTTCCCTGATCAGCATTAACTGTCCTTCTTGATTCAACCATGCCGCGGCATGAGTTGCTCCAGTATATTGTTTCAGTTGCTGGTTTTTATTTAGCTCCTCAAAACCTTTTTGCAGTGCGCCCACCGAGTAATGCACTGTTGATGTGACAGTCTGCGGATGTTGATACAGTTGCTCCAGGCTTTCCACACCACACAAACCACAACCGGTTTTTCCGGCTAATGTCCGGCGCCGCTTATTGAGTTCCCTAAAGCAGGCTGAAGCAATAGTGAGCCTGATTGTTATGCCTGTATCCGACATTAAAATTTCAATATTGTGTATATCATCCGGTTGCTGAATTACACCTTCTGTGAGGCTAAACCCGGTGGCAAAGTCTTTCAGGTCTTGCGGAGATGCAAGCATAACGGCATGCGAGACCCGGTTATATTCCAGCGCAACGGGAACTTCTTCAGCCACGCAATTTATGAGCGGTACAACTTTTCCATGATTCCATTCGTGAGCGTTGAACTCACTGTAAGTAGAATCATGCAGAACACCATTCAAAGATGATTTATAGTCGTTTAACGCCATCAGGAATTTTCCACCATGTCAGTATCTATTCTTTCACGATCCGATAAAAACCGGATCTGCTTACGGTTAAAAGCCTGATAGTTATTCTGCCATTGTGATGACTCTTTAACTGCCACTAACTGAATTGCAGTCACCTTGTATTCCGGACAGTTGCTGGCCCAGTCGGAATTATCAGTGGTAATAACATTGGCCCCGGATTCCGGAAAATGAAATGTTGTATAGACTACTCCCGGCTGCATACGCTCAGATAGTATGGCTCGCAATACCGTTTTGCCGGCACGCGACTCAACACCTACCCAGCTACCATCGGTAATACCGCGTTCTTCAGCATCATGCGGATGAACTTCAAGCTGATCTTCATCATGCCATTGCACATTTTCTGTACGGCGGGTTTGCGCACCGACATTGTATTGCGAAAGTACACGCCCGGTGGTCAATAGTAGCGGGAATCGCCGAGTTACTTTTTCATCTGTTGGAACATACTGGGTAATAATAAATTTACCCTTCCCCCTGACAAACTCATCCACATGCATCACTTCAGTACCTTCAGGTGCCAGTGTATTACAGGGCCACTGAATACTGCCCAGCTCATCCAGACGTGAATAACTGACACCCGAGAACGTGGGGGTTAGTGATGCCACTTCATCCATAATTTCTGACGGATGGCGGTAGTTCATCGGGTAACCTAAAGCATTCGATAATGCCATTGTCACTTCCCAGTCAGCCAGCCCTGCTTTGGGTGGCATCACCTGTCGTATGCGAGATATTCTGCGCTCTGCATTGGTAAATGTTCCATCTCTTTCCAGAAAGGATGATCCCGGTAAAAATACATGTGCAAACTTTGCGGTTTCATTCAGGAACAAATCCTGCACCACGATACACTCCATGGCACTTAAGGCAGCGGTAACATGCTGTGTATTGGGGTCAGACTGAACAATATCCTCTCCCTGGCAATATAAACCTTTAAAACTACCATCCAGAGCTGCTTCAAACATATTCGGAATTCGCAACCCGGGTTCCGCTTCAATAGTCACATTCCAGGCAGCTTCAAACTGGTTACGAATGGCATTATCAGAAACATGACGATAGCCCGGTAACTCATGCGGAAATGATCCCATGTCACAGGCACCCTGAACATTATTCTGTCCGCGTAATGGATTAACGCCAACTCCGGCACGACCGATATTACCGGTAACCATCGCCAGGTTAGCTATACCCATCACCATAGTTGAACCCTGAGCATGTTCGGTAACACCAAGTCCGTAATAAATTGCAGCATTCGGAAAACTCGCATATAGCCTTGCAGCCTGCCTTAACAGTGGGGCAGGCACACCTGAAACCGCCTCAAGTGCTTCTGGTGAATTTTCAGCCCGGGAGGCAAAACTTAACCAGTCGTTAAACGACTTTTCTTCACAACGATTTTTTATAAACTCTTTATCATGTAACTGCTCAGTCACGATAACATGAGCGATTGCTGATATGACTGCAACATTGGTCCCGGGTTTTAACTTTAGATGATAATCTGCCTTAATATGTGCCGATTTCACCAGGTTAATAGAACGAGGATCAATCACGATAAGTTTGGCCCCCTGGCGCAAACGGCGCTTCATGCGTGAAGCAAAAACCGGGTGACCATCCGTAGGGTTGGCACCTATCACCATAATCACATCAGCTTCATCTACCGATTTGAAAGTCTGAGTTCCGGCCGACTCACCCAGCGTCTGTTTCAGTCCATAGCCGGTTGGCGAATGGCAGACACGTGCGCATGTATCGACATTATTATTGCCAAAAGCAGCACGTACCAGTTTCTGTACCAGATAGTCCTCTTCATTAGTACAACGTGATGACACTATGCCCCCAATCGAAGTACGACCAAATTTATCCTGAATACGTTTAAATTCTTTTGCTGCATACTCAATCGCTTCATGCCAGCTGACCTCCTTCCAGGGATCATTAATCGACTTGCGTATCATCGGATTAACAATACGATCTGCATGATTGGCATAATTCCAGGCAAAGCGCCCTTTTACACAGGAATGTCCTTCATTAGCACTGCCTTGCTTATCTGGAATCATGCGTACCACTTCATTGCCTTTCATCTCGGCCCTGAAGGAGCAACCGACACCGCAATACGCACAGGTGGTCACTACACTATGATCCGGCTGTCCCGTTTCAATAACAGATTTCTCAATCAGTGTCGCTGTTGGACATGCCTGCACACAGGCGCCACAGGAAACACATTCCGACGCCATAAAAGTTTCATTCTGGCTGGCTGCCACACGTGAGTTAAACCCCCTCCCATCAATAGTTAGCGCAAAAGTTCCCTGTACTTCTTCACAGGCGCGAACACATCGGTTACAGACTATGCATTTAGCAGGATCATAAGTGAAATAGGGATTGGACTCATCCTTGCTATCCTGCAAATGATTTTTACCGGTATAACCGTAGCGGACATCACGCAAGCCAACCTGACCGGCCATAGTTTGCAATTCACAGTTGCCATTGGCTGCACAGGTCAGGCAATCCAGCGGATGATCCGATATATACAGTTCCATCACACCGCGACGCAGTGTTGCCAGTTTGTCTGTTTCTGTATGAACTTTTAAACCTTCCGCTACCGGTGTGGTACAGGATGCGGGATATCCTCGGCGTCCCTCGATCTCCACCAGACACAGACGACATGAACCAAAAGCCTGCAGACTATCTGTCGCACATAGCTTAGCAATATTTACGCCCGCCATGGCAGCAGCACGCAGCACCGAAGTTCCTTCGGGTACCGTGATCGACATGCCATCTATTTCAAGTGTTACCTGTTGCTCAGCAAGCTGTGCCGGGGTTCCAAAATCTTTTTCACTTATTTGATACATGACTATTTCTCCGGATAATATACTAGCCTGCTTCAGGCACAGATTTTAAATTAAAATCTTCAGGAAAATTTTTCAGCGCCGATAAAACGGGAAAAGGCGTCATCCCTCCCATTGCACATAAAGATCCATCCAGCATCGTGCTGCACAAATCCTTTAACAGTAATGTCTGCTGTTGCACGTTGTGACCGGATATAATGTTGTCCATCACTTCGACTCCACGGGTGGCCCCAAGTCGACAGGGGGTGCATTTTCCACAGGATTCTATTTCACAGAACTGCATCGAAAATTTAGCCTGCTGGGCCATATCTACCGTATCATCAAACACCACAATTCCTCCATGACCCAGTGAGCCACCCACCTGCTGCAATGCTTCGCAATCCATCCTGACATCCAGTTGAGAATCACACAGGTATGCCCCCAGAGGCCCACCGACCTGGACCGCCCGTAGTGCACGTCCACTTTCGGTATTACCACCAAAATCTTCAATCAATTCTCGCAGTGTAATACCAAAGGCAATTTCAACCAGTCCACCATGACGGATATTGCCAGCCAGTTGAACCGGTAAAGTTCCACGTGAACGGCCCATCCCATAATCCCGATAAAAATCAGCACCTTGAGAAAATATTACCGGAACTGTAGCCAGAGAAATCACATTATTGATAACGGTCGGCTTAGCAAACAATCCCTGTATTGCAGGTAATGGTGGCTTGGCTCGCACTATGCCTCTTTTACCTTCAATACTTTCAAGCATTGCAGTTTCTTCTCCGCACACGTAAGCACCAGCTGCTTTACGCATATTCAGATTAAAAGTTTTACCTGATCCAAGTATATTTTCACCGAGGTAAGCTTTGTCAACGGCTGTATTGATAGCCTGTTTAAGTGACGCATAGGCATGTGGATATTCAGATCTGACATAGATATATCCTTCCGTGGCATTAACAGCAAGTGCGGCAATAGTGATTCCTTCGATCAACATAAACGGATCACCCTCCATGATCATACGGTCAGAAAAGGTTCCTGAGTCACCTTCATCCGCATTACATACCACGTATTTTTGCTCTGATTCAGAATCCAGAACAGTTTTCCACTTGATACCAGTCGGAAAAGCTGCTCCTCCTCGCCCGCGTAGACCTGATTGAGTGATACAGTCAACAATTGTTTCTGCATCCATTGTCAACGCATTTTGAAGGCCGACATAACCACCATACTGCACATAATCCGTTATTGATTGCGGGTCTGTAATTCCTGCTCTGGCAAAAGTTAAACGTTGCTGGCGCTTTAAATAAGGTATTTCATCGACCGCTCCGTGAAACAATGGATGTTCACCCAGCCTGATAAAGTCGGCATCAAATAAAGATTTAACATCCTGCGGATTAACCGGGCCATAGGCGAAACGTCCCTGCTCAGTCTCTACCTCAACCAGCGTCTCCAGCCACAGCATGCCGCGGGAACTATTGCGTACCAGTTGTATGTCTATACCACGCTGAATAGCTTCTATCTGGATTGCACCGGCGACTTCATCTGCCCCCAGTGACAGGGCAACTGAATCAATGGGTACATAAATACGCACAGTCATGACATCTGCTCCAGCAACTGTTTAAATCGCTGCTCATTGACCCGGCTATAGGGTTTTCCATCAATTGCTATAGAGGGGCCGGTAGCACAAAGCCCGAGACAATAAACCGCTTCAAGCGTGATTTTTCCATCGGTTGTCGTTTCATTAAAATCACATTTCAATTGCTCACGCACATGGGCATCAAGCTCCCGGCCACCACGCGACTGGCAGGCTTCTGCTTTACACACTTCAAGGATATGTTTGCCGCAGGCATGCTGCCGGAAATGCTGATAAAAACTGATCACTCCATGTACTTCAGCACGCGATAAATTCAAAAACTCAGCGACACATCCAACAGCCTGCTGAGGGATGTATCCGAGCGTCTCCTGTATACGATGCAAGATAGGCAATAGCGCCCCGGGAACACCTTCAAATTCAGTGATCAACGGTAGAATTGCAGCATTATCAAAATCTTTTTTTAGCATTTCATATCACCTTTTATGCACTCAAAAACAGCCCATCAATTTATCAGTTAACAGGTAAATGTCCTGATTTCAGCAGAATTAAAGATTTTCCATGGATAGTTATTGACTGATTATTTAAATCAGGGCTACGCAACCAGCATCCGGAAGTATAGCGACCGGATTGATCACCAAGTTCACCCGAAATAACATAGACTTCTTCACCGCCCCACGATGCTGGTAGCAGCATATTTTCATTTTCAGGATTACGTACGAGTGTTGTCCGTTCATCCTGAAAATGATGTAAAGGCAGAACTTCGAGTCCATTTGAAAGGCGGGTAAATACTTCGTTATGGACAATCACATTAAGCTGATGTGTATCCTCAGCATGAAACTGATGCAGTTTGACGAATATGACACAGCCCTCTTTACTAAAAGGAGCATGTGCAAAACCTTCAGGATTTCTTAAATAACTGCCAACCGGGTAATTACCATATTCATCTGAAAATACGCCATCAATAACCAGTATTTCTTCTCCCAGTGGATGTTCATGTCGACGAAAACTGGAACCAGCCTTAAATTCAACAATACTGGTCGCATGTCCCCGTTCAACTTCTTCAAAAGCCAGGCGTTTGCGGTTAACCCCCTGCACAGGACTGGGCTCCCAGTTCATCCGGGATGTTTCTATCACCACTCTGTCAGAGAAATTCATGTTTAACATAATCAAGCTATCGATAAAGCTGTAAGGCAATAAACCACATCAACATATTTATATCCCATCATCTCTGACTCTTTCACAAAAGGATCGGGAATCAGGATTTTCTACTGCCTGCACAATCGAACGCACTACTTCGGCAAACTGTTGCGTAGTCATCACTGACATTATTTTGTTGATTAGTTCAGGCTTAACAAAGGCTGGAGATATGCGACCATCCTGCAAAAGGACATCCACAGCAGCCATCGAATATTCCTGCTCTGTGATTTCAGCCTGATCAATTAACTGCTGATTCATCTCAAACAGGCGATCATATTCCTCTTCAATTTCCATCCAGCAGGTCATCATTCAACTCATCTGGTAGCGATACTTCCAGACTATCTCCATCACTGGACGTCACGGGTGAGAGTCCCTTTTCACGAGCAAAATCAATAAATAACTGGTAAGGCTGTTGATGAAAAAAAACGTATTGAAGCATCAATTATTCCACATCAGAGTTGTTAAACTATATTCAGATTAAAGCTGCACACTGCCTTTTTACAAGCAGTGTGCGTTCATTCAAAATACTAAGCGAGAGCTCCGGATGATTTAGCCGTATGGGTAGCAATTGCATCCATTAATGCAGGAGACAAGCAGTCATAGGACTCTAATCCCAATTCACTCAGACGTGATCTAACCGCGCCCATATTTTCAGGGTTAGCCCCGGATTCGATAACTGAAGAAACAAATGCTGCAAACTCTGGAGCTGACCAGCCATTTTCATCAGAAAGTTCGGTATGAATAAAATCCAGCCCATAAAAAGGGTGATTTTTATCCTCAATTCGCCCGAACATATGGGTACCACATTCTTTACAGGCATGTCGCTGGATACCCTGACTGGCATCTACAATTGCCAGCTTGTTTTCATTTTGTATCACACTGACACTGTCCCTGGATACAACTGCAACCTGAGAAAACAGAGCACCCTCTGGCTTCCAGCATTGTGTACAACCACAAACATGATTATGTGCAGATTGTGATGCTATTTTTACTTTTACACTGTTATCAGCACATTTACAGGTCAAAGTACCCCCGGAAAAGTCCTTATTACCTGCCTGTATACCCGAATCAATCGCTGGATGTATTTTTATAGTCATTTAGCTTTCCTCTTAATAATTATCATTTAAATTGATTATGAAATGAATATTCATTCTAGTCAATTCTTAAATAAAAACTCACTTCATAATGCCAGCATATCATCAAACATCCGAAATGTATTGAACATTCATTCTATTATTTGATTGGTGATTATAAACATGGCTCAGCAGGTTATAAAGAAACCGTCATAACGGCTTGTACTTAGCCGGAAAAGTGGTGTATGGAAGCACTGTTTACGGATCTAAGGATGAAATCCATTTTCAACGTAATGCTTGTAGCAATATAGATTGCATCCTCAGGTTGGTTGCGTTACATGTCTGTAACACTACTCCGTTTAAAAAAACCACTTACAAGCTACAGGAGATGGATTCAAGAAAGACTAATCGGACGTTCAGGACCGGGTTAGAAATTGGTTCTTCAATCCCATCGCTAACATTCATTTAAGGGAATATGTTAATCTACCGCATAATTCCTTAAAAACTAATGAATGGCGTTGTTAAAGACGGCTATACTCAATCATAAATAAAGGTTATTTAAACTTTATCTAAAGGACTTATAAACTGCCCTATGCCTGATTCCACAATTCTTATTGTCGATGATTCACCAGATAGCCTCGCTATTCTGAGTGATTTGCTTCGTCCTGATTATCAGGTCAGAGTAGCCAATTCAGGTAACAGAGCCCTGCAGTTAACAGGCATTGATCCGGCACCCGATCTCATACTGCTGGACGTGATGATGCCTGGACTGGATGGGTATGCTGTCCTCGAGCAACTAAAAGCCGATCCTCTAACACGCGATATTCCCGTGATATTTATTACCGCACTCAATCTTGAGCAGGATCAGTTTAGAGGATTTAAACTGGGTGCAGTGGATTACATCACAAAACCCATTATGCCACTTGTGGTACAGGCAAGAATTCGTACGCATTTAGAGCTCAAACATGCACGCGATCGTCTCTCCAGCCAGAATACCTGGTTGGAGTCTGAAGTGAATCGACGTATGTCAGAAAATGTACTGATACAGAAAATCAGTGTACGAGCCCTCGCGCACCTTGCTGAAACACGTGATCCGGAGACAGGTAACCACATTTTGCGCACCCAGAGTTATGTGAATGCGTTAGCTTTACGCCTTAAGGATCATCCAAATTTTACCTCAGTTATTGACGATGCTTATACAGAGTTGATTACCCAATCGGCACCACTTCACGATATCGGCAAAGTTGGTATCCCTGATCATGTGCTATTAAAGCCCGGCGCTCTTAGCGCAGATGAATGGACGATCATGAAAACCCATGCGGAGCTTGGGGCTAAAGCGATTGAACTTGCAGAGTTTGATGTCGATAAAAAAGTCGAATTTCTGACTCTGGCAAAAGAGATTGCCCATTGGCATCATGAACGCTGGGATGGCAAGGGTTACCCTGATGGATTAACTGCTAATGACATTCCAGTTTCTGCACGGTTGATGAGTGTGGCCGATGTCTTTGATGCCTTAATCAATAAAAGAGTGTACAAGCCTGCCATGTCTTTCGAGAAGGCTAGAGAAATAATTGCTGATGGTCGCGGTAGCCAGTTTGACCCGGACGTTGTTGACGCATTCCTTGATGGCTTTGAAAATTTTAAGGCTATCGCACAACGCTACCGTGAAACTGATTCGGCATAGGGGTAAACTGATTCTTCGCTCACTTTCTACCTCTCTCACCCACCTGATCTGGCTTAGCATACTACCTCTGGTGCTACTGGCTACCTGGATGGCAGTAGACCGGGTGCAAAACCAACAGGCCATAATGGCAAACTCGGCTAGCGATCAGGCTCAAAACTTTGCAGTTTCTATTAACCGTTATCTGGAATTTCGTGCCAATGCATTGAATATTCTGGCATTGTCCCCGTTGCTGGATGATCAGAGCCGTTGGCCAGAACTGTATGCTGAGGCGAAGGGTTACCAGGCTAGCTTCGACAGCCATGTAATCCTGGCTGATACGGGTGAACCTAAGCACATGTTGTTTAATACCCGTGTGCCATTCGGTACCCCCTTACCTCTACTTCCCGTGCCGAAAGGTCATTCTGCGGTAACTCGCGCTCTTTCTACGGGTCGCCCGGCCGTTGGTGATACTTTCATGGGGCCCATCGCAAAAGAACCTCTGGTAGCAATTGCCATTCCTGCGCTGCGCGAAGGGAAGATTAACCATTTATTATTGACTATCTTCTCAACTCGACAGATTCAACAACGTATTGAACAGGTGAAATTACCATCCGGATGGGCGCTTACTTTAAGCGATGGCCGAGGTGATACAATTGCCAGCCAGACTCCAGCAGGATTTGACACAATACGGGATGTTGATAAGGAGTGGCGCTTCGCAGAAAAACTTAGCTTTGCTCCCTGGTCGGTCACCCTTGAAATTCCGCGCACAATCCAGCAGGAGCTACTGTTAAAATCAACTGCAACGCTGGTTTTAGTCATAATGATGGCCACACTCGTTGGATACCTGTCAGCTACCCGAATTGCCCGCAGGTTAAGCCTGCAGATGGCATCACTTGCTACTGCTGAAACAGATAAAACGCCGGTCGATATTGCGGAAATAGCAGCGGTGCAAAAACGACTGGATAGCAACCTGCTAAAGCTAAAAGCAAGCGAAGAGATGTACAGGTTGATTATCATGGCATCTATTGATGGCTTCTGGTTAATAGATATGCAGGGAAATTTGCTGGAAGTTAATGATATCTACTGTCAATTAAGTGGTTACACCCGTGCAGAACTGCTTAACACGAATGTAAGCAACCTGGAAGTAGTTAAAACATCTATTGAAACCCGTAAACACTATATAAAAATTAAAGAACAGGGGGGGATCATTTTGAAACAAGGCATCGCCGCAAGGATGGCACATTTTTTGATGTAGATATTAGTGTTCAATACCGTGAAGAGGACGGCGGGCAAGTAGTCGTGTTCCTGCGTGACGTTAGCAAACGCAAGCAATCAGAAGAAGAACTGACTAAAAGCAAGGCCACGCTGGATGCCGCGCTGGAGAGTATGACTGATGCCGTTCTCATTTCAGATATAGATGGAAGGCTAATTAAAGTCAACCAGGCCTTTGCGACTTTTCATAAATTCGACAATAAGGATGAGTGCGCCAGAACCCTGGTTGAATACCCCGATATATTAGATGTTTATATGGCAGATGGTAAACTGGCGCCTCTTGAACAATGGGCAATCAGCAGGGCGCTACGGGGTGAAAAAGTCGCGAATGCGGAATATACCTTACGACGAAAAGATACCGATGAATCCTGGGTTGGCAGCTATAGTTTCGCGCCTATATACGATAAACAGGGAGTTACTGTCGGTTCTGTGGTTGTCGGCCGGGATATTACCGAGCGTAAAAATGCGGAATTAGAGTTGCGTAAGCTTTCTATGGCAGTGGAACAGAGCACCGAAAGTATAGTTATCACTGATCTCAGGGCCCACATTGAATACGTCAATCAATCTTTCCTTGATGCTACCGGTTACAGCCGTAAAGAAGTCCTCGGGCAGAACCCTAGTATCCTGCGTTCAGGAAAAACATCAGCAAATACCTACAAAGAAATGTGGAGTTCACTAACGCAGGGCAACACCTGGAAAGGTGAGTTCTACAACAGGAAGAAAGATGGAAGTGATTACATCGAATTTGCAATCATCACGCCGATACACCAGGCCGATGGAAGCATTTCTCACTACGTGGCAGTGAAAGAGGATATAACCGAGAAGAAGATAATCGCCAATGAACTGGACAGCCACCGCAATCACCTTGAAGAACTGGTTGAGGATCGAACTGCCGAGCTGGAAATCGCACGCCGACAGGCTGAAGCAGCGAACCAGGCCAAGAGCACATTCCTGGCTAATATGAGTCATGAAATCAGAACTCCTATGAATGCTATTCTCGGGCTTTCTCACCTGTTACGCCAGGAAGGCCTTAGCACTCAACAAGCAGAGCGGCTGAAAAAGATAGATTCTGCCGGTCATCACCTGCTATCTATCATCAACGATATTCTTGATCTGGCCAGGATTGAGTCCGGGAAATTAAGCCTTGAACAAAACAATTTCACGCTGGATCAGGTACTCGACCACGTTCACTCGCTAATACTCGAAACAGCTACAGCCAAAGGACTGTTGGTGACAGTAGACGGTGGTAGTGTTCCCCTGTGGCTGCGAGGTGATGCCACGCGATTGCGCCAGGCGTTACTTAACTATGCAGGTAATGCAGTGAAGTTCACTGAGCGAGGTTCGATTGCCCTGCGTGCCAGGCTTCTTGAGGATACTGAAAACGGACTCAGTATACGTTTCGAGGTTCAGGATACGGGCATCGGCGTGGAACTTGAATCTCAGGCTCGCTTGTTTGAATCCTTTGAACAGGCGGATAGTTCCATAAACCGTCACTTTGGCGGTACAGGGCTAGGCCTGACCATCACGCGCAATCTCGCCAAGATGATGGGTGGAGAAGTTGGCTTCAACAGTGAACCGGGCAAGGGAAGTACCTTCTGGTTTACCGTACTGCTTAAACGTGGTCATGGAGCTATGCCCTCTAGCACGAAACCTGTACTGGATGCTGGGGCGGCCTTGCGTCAAAGCCGGAACAAAGCTCGTCTGCTATTGGTGGAAGATAACTTAATCAATATGGAAGTGGCAATGGAACTGTTGCACGGTGTTAATCTTTCTGTTGAAACCGCCGAAGATGGTCTCGAAGCGCTGGAAAAGGTTAAAATAAATAACTACGACCTGATCCTGATGGATATGCAAATGCCGAATATGGATGGTCTGGAAGCTACACGTGCGATTCGTAACCTGCCAGGATGGACTGACACTCCCATTTTGGCAATGACCGCAAATGCGTTCTCTGAAGATCGAAAAGCTTGCATGGATGCGGGCATGAATGACTTTATTTCAAAACCGGTTGAACCTAACGACTTGTATGTAACTTTGTTGAAGTGGCTGCCAGCTGCAGGAAAGAATGAAATTGAGACGAATTCATCAAAAGACTTGTTATCGGAAAAACAAAATTCACTTAATCGACTCAAAGTAATCAATGGACTGGATTTAGCGCGTGGGCTAGTTATTAGCCGAAACCGGGTCGAATTCCTGCAGCGGCTGTTATCGATGTTTGCAATCGAACATGAGGAGGATGTGACACGCCTGCGCAAAATGGCTCAATTAGCAAACCGGGAGGAAATAGTAAAGCTTGCACATACACTTAAGGGTTCTGCAGGTAACATCGGTGCACAACTGGTAGCAGATTTGGCGACCTCTCTGCATAAAGATTCAGATCTTAATCCTGCTGACTTTTCCGCCCAGGCTATGAATCTGGCCAATGAACTAGTGTAGTGTTTTAAACTGCATTATGAAATGGAAGATTCTGACGAGCCCTG
>CALCSG010000317.1 GCA_937894085.1 uncultured Gammaproteobacteria bacterium
AGAACATTGTAGAGCTGGATCTGGCCTATGCCATCACTATCCATAAATCACAGGGCAGCGAATTCTCTGTCGTTATCATTCCGGTGCTGACTCAGCATTTCAAGATGCTGTATCGAAACCTGATATACACAGGTCTCACTCGGGCAAAGAAGCTGGCTGTGTTTGTAGGCACTCGACGAGCCATGGCGATGGCTGTGCGCCAACAGGATACTGCGCAGCGTCAGACGGCGTTGGAGCAACTACTGAAGGGCAATTAACTGTATCTGTTCTGACTTGATCTAACAAAATCAAAATATGATCCAATTTCATCTGACAGTCCCTATGTCTCAAATTGTTGATAAAGCGGCCATCCCAGGCAGGTAGTAGGCATCGGCAAGTTAGTGCCAATAACGGACGTATGCTGAATAATATAAACATGATAGTATTTCCTCATTAAACGCAAAAATAAAAAAGTGCACGGCTCTTTTAATGGAATCAGGGAAATAGGATGAAAATAATAATTCGATTTATCAATAAGTTACGAAGTCTGAATTTACCTAAAAAAAATAAAAAGACCGGCCCTCTAATATGTATTCAGAGGCCAGCGGCCTTTGAATTAGACTGTTATATTTTAAAGAGGGAACTATGAGTCAGTGGTTACTAAAAAGACTTTTTGAAGCTAAAGACCAACCAAAGCCAACCTTTGCAATTCAAGGTACAATTAATTGGATGAGAGCATTATCTGAAATAATAGACAGTGATGAATTCTCAAGTGAGAAAATCAATGATGTTTATAAACAAGTTCAGCGCCGCCCAAAAAACGAAATTGCCGATACCCTTGTTTTCGAAAATATGCTTATGGCATATCATAATTTAGCCTCATTAAGTTCTTTAGATAAAGATATTTCACATAAATACGATGTGATTCGTTCGGCAATAGTCTCATGGTATTACTCTACATATTTTTCAGCGAGTGCTATGGTTGCAGCTTCATCAGGATCAAAACAAGAAACCCATTCTGCAACGGCTAAAGTATGGCATTCGGATTTTGCTGAAAGAGGATTATTGCCATATCCATTCAATTTATGTCTTTCAACTCTTGTATTGAAAAAAGTCAAACCCCAAATAGAAAACCTTCGAAATGGTAATAGTTATGACTTGAGTGTTTATTCTAGCAACTTAGAGGAAGCTAAAGGAGCCTGTATTAGTTATTTAAATGGAACTGCTGATTATAAAAAAAGGGAAGTTGAAGAGCGAGTTAAGACTTCAAAAGAATTTAAGAAACTAGGTGTTGAAAACTTTAGAACTAAAGCCGCTCAAATATTACGTGATGATGCTTTAGATAAAGGGCAAGTAAATTTTCTATTTCAAGCATTCAGGTATCGTGGTAAAGCTAACTATAGAGATTCAATATTTTTAACGTATGGAAATAGCTATGAAGATAAAATTGGCCCTTTCATAAATGATTTACGAGTTGTGACAAAGGCATTTATTCAAATGGCTGCTTTTTATTGCAAAAAAAGAGTTGCTAAGGATGATTGGGAATTATTTATTAATGACTTGGAACAAAATACACGTTTATCTTTGTCAGTCAATGAAATCAAAATATAACGAATAAGGTTAGATTGTGATTCCAGTGATGCTGGCCGTTAGAAATCAGAAGAAACCAATGAAAGCAGAAGAAATCCCGTCAGTAACAATAGACTTTGCAGATGTCCCTCTCAGTGACTTTGAGGATATGTCCCGCGAAGAAAAAATTGAGACTATGCGAACATGGTTTCTTGAAAATTATGAAGATCCCGTAGAGAGAACACCATATGAATCAAGGGAAGGTGGTTATATCTATATTTGGGGTGGCCCATATGATGCGCATGACGAACTATCTATATTTGGTGGCTATGTCCCAGATGAGGTAATTAAAGAACTGGCACATGATTTATCAATGGATTGCCAAGAATGGACAAGTGCGGAAAAACCAAGCGACTACGAAGATGGTTTTCTTGAATTAATCCTATCTGATAACAAATACTTCACGTCATTCAACGATAGCATAGAGCATATTAATGAAATATTAGCAGCAAATATTGGTGGTGCAGCACAGGCACATCTTTTTGGTTTGCTGTATGTCAGTGTGATAACGGCTGTTGAGACGTATTTATCAGACGCATTTATAAATATAGTGCTTAATGATAGCGGCCATTTACGTACCTTCGTTGAAAAGAACCCAGAGTTTGCCAAGAAAACGTTAAATTTGTCGGAAGTGTTCTCAAAACATGAAGGCATAAAAGATGAAGTAAAAGAATATTTGCTTTCTCAGCTATGGCACAACGTAAAGAAAATCAAGCCAATGTATAAAACAACGCTTGATGTAAGCTTTCCAGCTGATCTAGGGACAATATTTAAAGCAATTATCATTAGACATGATCTTGTTCATCGAAATGGAAAAAACAAGGATGGTGAGCAAGTTGAAGTCACAAAAGAAATGATAGAGGCATTAATCGCAGATGCTTCTGGTTTTATTAATCATGTCAATGAGCAGCTAGATGCCAATCGTGAAGAAATTAAATTATAACAAAAAAATGCACTCGGGTGTTATAAGGCCGCTTAGGGTCGACAGCTGAGATTAGCAGCTACTGTTTTCAGGTATCATCAATGACCGCTTATTTGAATAGCTGACTAATTTAATTGTAGGATCTGATCAAACTCATATGTTGAATATGTCAGATCAAGTATGAGCGACTACAAATTAACGACTACAAATTAACCCAACTGTTTATCCAGAAATTGTTTGGTGATATCGAAAGACTTTGTATAGCCGCGAGGTAACTTGAGGTTACGATCTTTGGCAATGGTTTTGGCAAGCTGGATCATTTTTCTGGTAGGAGGATTGTTGCTCCCACCGGCCCTCTCTTTTTTTGGATTGGCCTGTGCCGCTGTACGAAATTGCTCAGGGCTAGCAGAGGCCACCAGCTTGCACATCCAGTCCGTCATCTTTTCCAGAAAAATGTTGGCATCGGCACCCTCTTCAGCAATTTCACTCATCTGCTGCTCCCACCAGGCGGTCACGGCAGGGTCTTTAACACGACCAGGAACTGAGTCAATAAAGTGACGACCATGCTCGGTAGAGAGAACACTCTTCCCCTTTAACTGGATATAGTTGCGTTGCTTGAGGGTTTCTATGATAGAGGCGCGGGTCGCCTCAGTGCCAATACCGGCAGATTCCTTGAGCACAGATTTCACCTTAGGGTTCTCGACATAACGGGCAATACCGGCCATTGCCTTGATCAATGTACCCTCGGTAAATCGACTCAGCGGTTTGGTCTTCTTATCAATTAGTTCTGCCGATTTACACA
>CALCSG010000318.1 GCA_937894085.1 uncultured Gammaproteobacteria bacterium
TTATACATTTGGAAGCCCCAGAGTCGGATTACAGGGATTCTCCAGTATCTGTACAACATCAATAGGCAGTGATCGAATTTTCCGTGCATATCACAAAACCGACATAGTACCTTATATCCCGATCTGGCCTTATGTTCACACTCCAGATAGTGGTACAGAGTATTTCTTACCCTCACCGGGAGTTATACCCGGCGGAGAATTTCATAGCATGACCAAATACATTTCTTCTGTGAGTAATGCTTCATGGAGTAGTCTTTCTGCCTTAAAACCAGAAAAAAAGACAGATGCAGGTATTGCTCAATGGCTAAAACAAAAAGGTCCGGTTGGCGTCACAATCTCGGCACTAGACTGGTTAAATAGCGCTATATTTTTTGTGATAAAAAAATGTGTTGCTAGCGCACAATGGTTAATGGCAAAAGCCATGGGAACATCAGCAACAATTATGGATAGAATAGCCTACATTTTAAGTCAGGGAGTCAACCTGGAAGAAAACATATCCTCCTGGGTCGTTTACCTGATTGGTAAAATAATGAGCTTTTTAGGTTACGCAAGAACAGTTTCTCAAAAGGAACTGAATCGACAATTTATTCAATCAGTTTTTACCCAGTTACAACAAAAACTTAATACCATCGCTCAAAATGCACTTAGTCAAACACTGGTTCAAGGCCGTGCTATTTAATCTGCACATTCAGATTATAAGTTTACTAAAAGCAGGGGAGACGTATCCCCCTTTTTAGTTGATAACCTTCATGTAAACTTAATTAAGGCGTATTTTTCCAACGACACCTTGTCATTATGTTCGGAAAAATAGACCCATTCTAGTCAGTCACCCCTCATCTAACCGTACATACTCTTTTCATTCTTTGAACCGTTAGAGGTACCTGCTCCTCTCGCCTTATTCACGGTTTTCTTATGTCCTTTTATCAGGGCGCTATATGCAATCTTCCATCAAGCTCAAGCTGCCTGCACTCCAGTTGTTAAAAAATTGACTTTATCCAGTCTGCAGCTTTTTGCCACCATGGAATATTCAACTGTATCTCACTAACATCGAGATCGATATCAAAAAAGCCTTCCGGTAATGGAGATTTTTGGGGAGCCCTGGTAGCACTTTTGACCTGCGCAAATTCATTTTTATTTAACTCTACTTCAGAGATTTTATTTTTTAGCCCAATACCGCCCTCACTAACCGCAGCCGACACACCAAAGAAATCACCGCACCGGACTTTATCAATACAGGTTCTTACCGTAAAGTCAGTGCCTCGAACCCCCATAGTGGAAGTGAAAGCTGATCGAATAGCATATTCGTTGTTTTTATTTTTACCGATCAATCCGGTAATTATGCGTAATACACCACGTTGAATTGTGGCTATTAGCGATTCTTCCTCTGACTTATTCGCACGGCCTTCCGTAAAGGAGTAATTATTGATGACAAAGTGTGTATTTGCTCCCAGTGTAAATTTTGAATTATCCTTTAAGTTAATATCTGCTTTCGTATCATTCCCGGTAATAATTATGTCTTCGACGTACAGTTTCTCCTGACGATCAACAAATATAGTTTCGTTATTACGCAAAATTTCTGAGCTGCCTTTGGATAGAGCAATACTGCCTATAGGCTGTATAAGAGGTTCAGGTTCAGGTACAGATTCTGGTTCGGGAACGGGTTCAGGTTCTTGAACCGGTTCTGGCTCTGGTTGAGGGACAGGTTCAGGATCATTAGGATTTTTGGGTAAGGTTAAAACCACTTCAGGAATAATGAAATTCGGATCGCCATTTTTAAAAGCCTGTGGATTCAGCTGTATAACCTGATCAATAAATGGCAATAACTCACTGTAGCTCTGACCAAAATTATGAGACCTTAATATTTGTGTCAGGCTGTCAGCGGGCTGTATCTGATACTGCTTTAATTCAGCCCAGACGCTGGTACTGCTACTGGAGCTGAGGATTAGTATAAATACTGCTATAAAATTTTTTTTCATCAAATAATTTTTCTCAAGTTATGCGTACAAAATAAATTAATCTATCGTTGAAGTTTTTTAAACAGGTAAAATCGAGTTATTACTCGACTCTGGATTAATCACTGTCTTCTGCCAGCGATCTTTCATCCCTCCTTTACCAATAAGCCTGAGCCAATAGAATAAATATAGCTACTCCTTTTCGAGATAAGATTTCTGATAAACAATTGTTAACCTTCAATCCCATAACTCAACAACTATCGACTAAAAGTCGCCTCCCGAGCAGCTTATATTTTGGTAGGGTGCATTGTTGTGCTCCCCTACCAAAAATCAATCATATATGACTTATATTTCTTGATTGTAGGTAGTGGGTAGTGGCTAAAGTCTTGCACTTATGTGCATAAACTGAGACCAATAAAGTGGCGGGGCATCTCTCAAAAAATTACATAATTTAGCGAGTTAACTAGTATAAGTAGAATATGGGTCAGCCATTAGCAGGCTAATCCTTTATTTATCCACCTGACTAATAGATTAAAACAAATAATCTTAGTTTTCATAATCAACAAGTCTACCCTTTTATTGAACATTTCAGAACAGAGTAGCCAGAACAGACTGGTAAAGTCTGATTAATAGATAAGTACTTTCTATATCTCATTATTTATACAGTTCAACGTTAAATAATATGCCTTAATTTAAGTATATAAAGGTAGCTCTCAAACAATACTTAACCGTAAGAGTCTGGCAGCTCAATGGAGCCTTCCCAATAAATTCATAATAATTATGATATAGATCAAAGTTATCCACTTGAAAATAATCTTTAAAATAATTGAATATAAACTATTATTAATTGTATAAACCAGGCTAAAACAGGAAGCTATATAAATGGACTCAATACTAAAGTTAACGCACGTTAAACCTCCAGGTAAAATTTCTACCAACCACCAACCAGATGATGGTTTACAGTAACCGTGAGCAAGAAACGGATTGATATCGCCAGTCTCGAAATAGGCATGTATGTAGAACTGCCCAGATCCTGGTTATCCCATGACTTCCTGAAAAATGACTTTAAAATCACAACGCAGGAACAGCTACACAAAATAAAAAACATGAAACTGGATCAGGTCACCATCGATCCTGATAAAAGTGACAAGCAACCCCTAAAAGAAAGCAACTCCCCACTAATTGAAAAGTTGCCGCAAAGTAAAATAGCTGATCCTAAATATGAAGAAGCACCGAAGCAATGGTCATCTGAGAAGCTATTAACGGATGATTTAAGGAATGTTCTGGATGACCTGAAAATGCCTCCAGAAGACAAGTCAGCTGCTGTCTATAAACACAGTGTCAGCATGATGCAGCAATTGCTTGAGTTCCCTACTGCCGAGAATATTCAGTCGACTAAAGAGGCCATTTATCAAATATCAGATATGGTTATGGCCGACAGTTATACGGCTAAAAATATGCTGATGATCACTTCCCATGACTTTTACACTTACACTCATTCTGTCAATGTAGGAATTACCAGTATCATGCTCAGCAAAGAGATATTCAAAAACTCAGATGCCCATGATCTGCGTGAACTGGCTGCCGGATTTTTCTTACATGACCTTGGAAAAATCAACATTGACCCCGCTGTGTTAAACAAACCGGCCAGGCTGACTGACATGGAAATGCAGCATGTTAAAACGCATCCCTACCAGGGTTATAAG
>CALCSG010000319.1 GCA_937894085.1 uncultured Gammaproteobacteria bacterium
CTGGTGGCGGGTCTGTTATCCGCAAGGAAAATCAACAGCTATTAAAATCTACCGGTTTTATCATTTTTCTGGACACCTCTGTCAATCAGCAAATGGCTAGATTAAAACATGACAAAAAGCGCCCGTTATTACAGACAGATAATCCCAGAGAAAAACTGGAAAAGCTATTCGCAGAACGAAAACCGATTTACATTGAGCTGGCCGATCTTCGAATTCGTACAGACCGTAAATTTGCACGTAAGGTAGCATCAGAAATCATTCCACTTTTACCCGGCAACCTGACTTAAATATTTCTTACTTATTCATGAATCCATTACACCAACTTAACGTCGAACTGGGTGATAGAAGTTACCCGATTTTTATCGGTAAACAACTACTCGATAATTCACAGCTGCTTACTGATTATATTAAAGGCAGTAGCGTCGTTATAGTGACTAATACGACAGTTGCACCGCTGTACCTCAACAAAGTTATTCAATCTCTGGATTCCGTAAAAATGCGCTATGACACCGTCATACTGGAAGATGGCGAATCATTTAAAACCATGAGCTCTGTGGAATCAATCATCGACATATTATTAAAAAATAGACACGATAGAAACACTACCCTGATAGCGTTAGGCGGTGGTGTTGTCGGTGATATTGCCGGATTTGCAGCAGCCATTTATCAACGTGGCGTCCATTTTATACAGATACCGACCACTTTACTGTCCCAGGTAGACTCTTCAGTTGGTGGTAAAACTGGCGTTAACCACCCTGCCGGCAAAAACATGATCGGTGCATTCCACCAGCCTCAATGCGTGATCGCAGACACCAGCACGCTCGATACATTACCTGAACGTGAACTCAGCGCCGGATTTGCTGAAGTCATAAAATACGGGTTAATACACGATGCAGAATTTTTCGACTGGTTAGAAATCAATATAGAACAATTAATGCAGCGCGACTACAAACTACTGAGCCAGGCCATACTCACCTCCTGTCAAACCAAGGCAGATATTGTGGCTATAGATGAAAAAGAATCCGGTCTCCGCGCCATTCTTAATCTTGGCCACACCTTTGGTCACGCTATAGAATCAGCTATGGGTTATGGCAACTGGCTACATGGTGAAGCCGTCGCCACCGGCATGGTAATGGCTGCTGATCTATCCGAGCGTCATCAGTGGATTGATCCCTCTGTAAAACAACGAACCATCAAGTTACTGACAAAAACCGGGTTACCGGTAAAATCTCCGGTTGAAATGACAATCAATAAATACATGGACATTATGGCAATCGATAAAAAAGTAGATCGCGGTATCATCAAACTAGTGTTATTGAAAAAACTCGGTAAAGCCATTATTTCTGCAGATTACGACCCGCTTCTTCTTCAGAAAACTCTACTGGAAAGCTAAAACACTTGAACCTGGAAAATACTGTAAAGTCACCCGGTGCCTGGCAAAAACTACTGTGCCAGGCATTTAAAGATACCAGAATAACGACCTCTAAAAACGGCACCTGCAAGCTGTATCATGTGCGTCATTTTGTTTACCAGTCACTGCATTATTCAGGCATCGAAAACCGCTCACCCTTTTCCTTACTGCAATTGATTCGAATCAGTATAAACTCAAAAGGAAACCCCCAACAGGTTCGGAAACTCTGCATAGACTCCGTACTCCACATGCAAAAGCCTTCTTTCTGCCTGTTATCCAGCAATTATTACCTGCTACTGGCATCAGTCGTGTTAAGCCTGTTCACCCTGTTAACGCCTATTACAGCGACCACCTTCAAATCTCAGCCGGTCACTCAATCCATATTAAAAATAAAAACTATACCCTGGGGAGATATAGAATCAGAAATAATATCACTTCCCCTGAACAGTGATTATTTAGTCGCAGCCACTCCTTTTGAGCTCAGTAAAGAAGAAAAACAATTAGCGGCATTAAATGCTTCTTCATGGATACTCGATCAGCAAAGCTCGGCTTACAGCCTGCAGTTACTATCGGTATCTAATAAATCGAACCTGATAAAATTCTGCAACCAGCACGATATCTGCGATAAGTCGGCCTTTTATACCACCAGGGTAAATGGCAAAAAAATGGTTAAGCTGATTTATGGATCTTACCCCAACCACCAAGCCGCAAAACTGGCTAAGGTTAAATTATCAGCCACATTAAAAGATGTCTCCCCGTGGGCTAGATCCTTCAAACAGATCAAAAATGAATTGTAATCTCTACCAGCCTTACAGCTTTAACGAGACTAGCTGAATGTCCGGAAGCATACCGAGACCTTTCATAGATGACCTGCTAAACCGGGTAGACATAGTCGAAATAATTGATGCACGAGTTCCGTTAAAAAAGAAAGGACGGGAATACTGGGCCTGCTGCCCCTTCCATAACGAAAAATCACCCTCATTTTCAGTCAGTCAGAACAAACAGTTTTACCATTGCTTTGGTTGCCAGCAGCACGGTAATGCCATCAGCTTTCTGATGGAGTATGATCACATGGACTTCGTAGAATCCATCGAAACATTAGCCCAGCACATAGGCGTCGAAATTCCCTATGAAAAAGGCCAGTACTCCACAGCCAGTCAAAACACAAAAAACACCCCTCAATCAGAATCCCTGATGAACACCTTGCAGCAATGCAGTGATTATTATCAAAACCAGCTAAAACAGAGCCCGGAAGCTATCGAATACCTGAAACAAAGGGGCGTCAGCGGTCAGACCAGTAAAACTTTTGGCATAGGCTTTGCTCCAGTAGGCTGGAATAACCTGAGCGGTAACAGCCAGCACCTGATCGATTCCGGTATGTTGATCCAGAATGAAAGCGGTAAAACCTATGACCGTTTTCGGCATCGACTGATGTTCCCCATACGTGACCGCAGAGGGCGCACCATTGCCTTTGGCGGCCGCATTATCAACCCTGAAGACAACCCTAAATACTTAAACTCACCCGAGTCGCCTGTATTTCACAAAGGTGAAGAAATTTATGGTCTATTTGAATTAAAGCAGGCCAATACCAGCATTGATCAAATCTTCATCACCGAAGGATACATGGATGTAGTGGCTTTAGCAGAACACGGCATCTCCACCGCAGTCGCCACACTCGGCACCGCGATTAATGGAAACCAGATAGAAAAATTATTTCGTTTATCCAAAAAGCTGGTATTTTGCTTTGATGCGGATAGAGCAGGTAGAAAAGCAGCCTGGCGCGCGCTGGAAAGCAGTCTGTCGCTGCTCAAGGAAGGTCGTATTTCACGATTTCTATTTCTACCTGAAGGGCATGATCCTGACACCTTTATCAAACAATTTGGTAAGGATAACTTTCTGCAACAGGTAGAACAGGCTTCAACTCTCAGCCAGTTTCTGTTTGATGAATTATTATCCCAGGGTGAAGTACACAGCCCCGAAGGCCGGGCACTGTTTCTGGATAAGTTACGCCCCTATTTTAGCCAGATCCCCCTACAAAGCCTGAAAGACCAGGTTTTACGTGAAGTGGAAAAACGCTTATCGATAGAACTTGATGCACGCCTGTTGCAGGTGATAGGAGGTGATCAACCTCTAACGCCCCCAAAAACAGTCATACCCGAACAACACTGGACCCCTGCCCGGCTGGCCATCAACCTGTTATTACAAAAACCAGCTCTGGCACAATCCGCAGGCAACCTGGAAGACCTTGGGGAAACTGATATTCCAGGGATTGAGCTATTACTGCAGATACTCGATCAAATCCACGAACAACCGGACATTAGCACACAGAATCTACTGAGTCGTTTTGCCGGGCATGAAAATGAAGGCCATCTGTACAAAATAGCAGCCATGACTCCTGCCATGCTCAATGAGATCGATGAAATACAACCCATGTTTGATGACGCTATAAAAAAGCTCAGACCAAAATATGCCGAGAGTCGATTCCGCAAATTACAGGAAAAACTGATGTCCGGTCATAAACTGGACGAGCAGGAATTACATGAATATCGCCAAATTCTTAGAAGAGATAAAAAATAATGTATTAACTTGAATGTATTAACTTGGAAAAGATAAGATAAACCTTATATACTAACCAGTTCACTTTTCGTATTTTTCTTCGTGTATAGAGACCTTAATGGATAAAAACCAGAAATCCAGTTTGAAAGAGCTGATCGCCAAAGGCAAAGAGCAAGGTTTCCTGACCTATGCCGAAGTCAATGACCACCTGCCAGACGGCATCGTTGAGCCAGAGCAAATAGAAGACATTATCCGCATGATCAATGACATGGGCATCAAAGTCCATGAAAGTGCTCCTGCCGAAGATTCTGACGACATTCTAAATGATAATGAAAGCGAGCCTGATGAAGACGCAGTGGAAGAAGCTGCCGCAGCACTGGCCTCGTTAGACAGCGAATTCGGGCGCACCACCGACCCAGTACGCATGTATATGCGTGAAATGGGCACGGTTGAACTACTTACCCGTGAAGGCGAAATCAAAATTGCCCGCCGTATTGAAGGCGGACTTAACCATGCCATGTCTGCACTGGCCAGTTACCCCGATACCATTTCGCTGATCCTGGATCGTTATCAGCAGGTTCGTGACGAAGAATCTAAACTGACAGACCTCATCTCCGGCTATGTTGACCCGAATGAAGATCCGAATGCGATTCCGATGCCACCGCAACAAAAAAACACCGATGACGATGACGATGATGATGAAGATGAAGTCGAACCTGATACCGGGTTAGACCCTGAAGAAGCGGAAGCACGCTTTAGAGACCTCGAAAAGCACTTTGCAAAGGCACTTAAGGCAATTGAAGAAGACAAATGCGCTGAAGCAGACAAGCACATCGCCAAAACTGTCAAATTACTGATGCTCATTAAATTGATGCCGGCCTTCGTTGAAGAACTCGGGGCTAACCTGAAAAGCGTCATCAACCGCATTCGCTCGAACGAACGTGCCATCCTCGACATCTGCGTTACCCAGGCAAAAATGCCCCGTAAAGACTTCATTAGCACCTTTAAGATGAATGAAACTAACAAGCAATGGATCGTGGATCTTATTGAAGCGGGTCACCCCTATTCGGACATGTTAGACATCTTGAAAGACGAAATTTTCCGTCATCAAAAGCGCCTGACCACTATCGAAAAGCAATCTCGCCTGAACATTAGCGACATTAAGGAAATCAACCGCAAAATGTCCATTGGTGAAGCCAAGGCACGTCGCGCGAAAAAAGACATGATCGAGGCTAACCTGCGTCTGGTTATCTCCATCGCCAAGAAATACACCAATCGTGGTCTGCAATTTCTCGACCTGATTCAGGAAGGCAACATCGGCCTGATGAAAGCCGTCGACAAATTTGAATACCGTCGTGGCTATAAATTCTCCACCTACGCCACGTGGTGGATCAGGCAGGCCATAACCCGCTCAATCGCAGATCAGGCCCGTACCATCCGTATACCGGTACACATGATCGAAACTATCAACAAGCTGAACCGTATCTCACGCCAGATGCTACAGGAACTGGGTCGTGAACCACTGCCTGAAGAACTGGCAGAACGCATGGAAATGTCAGAAGACAAGGTCAGAAAGGTACTGAAGATATCGAAAGAACCTATTTCCATGGAAACCCCGATTGGTGATGATGAAGATTCACACCTGGGCGATTTCATCGAAGACACTAACGTGATGCTACCGGCAGACACTGCAACCAATGCAGGGCTGTCAGAATCGACACGTGAAATCCTCTCCAGCCTGACGCCCAGAGAAGCGAAAGTTCTCAGAATGCGTTTCGGTATCGACATGAACACCGATCACACACTGGAAGAAGTCGGAAAACAGTTCGACGTAACCCGTGAGCGGATCAGACAGATCGAAGCCAAAGCCTTAAGAAAGCTGCGTCACCCGAGTCGTTCAGAACAACTGCGATCTTTTATTGACGCGGACTAGTAATCCTCCAGTTTACACTCCGGATTATGTAACTCGGAGTGACAGTTAGAGCAAAG
>CALCSG010000320.1 GCA_937894085.1 uncultured Gammaproteobacteria bacterium
ACGCTAAAACCCTGTCAAGATGTTTTTCCTATAATTTACGCTGAATAGTTACAAACATATTTTATTACCCATGTTTTTAGCGTGGGGTATAAATCCTGTTGGCGTTGCAGGCCAATTGCATCATGAGGATGACTATCGCCCTGTTGGGTGTAGTATTCAATACTCAGGCTCTGTTTTCGGCCTATCGCCAGATCTTTACCCAGTTCGACGCCTATAGTGGTTGCTTCGAATGCTCCCAGTCTTAAATCTGCACTGGCAAATTGAGGTAAGGCTTCACCACTTTTCAGGCTATGTCGATAAAAGAAAGCCTGATCCTGCTGATACCATCTTATATTCGGTCTTACAAAGTAGCGGTTATCCAGTTTAAATTTAAACGCCAGATCCAGCGTGTCAGAACGTATATCCCAGTCATCATCATACAGCCGGTAACTGACATCTAAAATACCCGGCTGCCAGGATTTTTTGTAGGCCACATACAGGCTTTTCATATTACGATCAACCGGACGGTTTTCAAATATATAACGTAGCGTGCGTCCCAGAGTTAGTAAACTCTCACTATCCACTACCGATAATAATTTATATCCATCATTCAGATAGCCTGAGAAGTGGGACGTGGTTAAGCGCACCTGTGCCAACGAAGACTGATTCAGGATTTGAGTAATTCCCAGACTAAACTCCTCCCCCTTTTTGGTTTTGGCACTAACCCCTCTGGGTTGTGAATCTCCTGCCGGCTGCATTTGTGCAAAAGGTAGCGGAGTATTTCCTACCGGATGAACGCGGTTATATTCCAGATTGATGCCTGTCACCAGCGTTGTATTTTTTTGGTTGAAATCCCATGATAGCCCTCCTCCGAGAGCAAAAGCCAGATAATCAAACTCCATAGAAATAAGAGCGTTATAATCGGCCGTCAGATTTTCTGTCAATGGATCATTAATATCGGTTTCAAGTGACAGGCGAGTATCCATGTGAGTGTCATCGGCAGGTAATTCATTCGCTTCAACCGTGTAACTATCTACACCTGAAGCCATCGTGAAAACCTGAGGTACATTGCTACTACTGGCACCATTTGGAGTAGCTCCTGTAATCACATCGAGTTCAGCGCCTATGCTAATCGAACCTCCATCCTGTTTTACTCGAGAGCCTTTTACAATCAGTTCCAGTCCCGTGTTTCGATCCTGCTCATTAAAATTCATGACACCCACATCAATCAACCAGGGGTCACTATCAGCCTGAATAGTAGCGGACATTCCCAGCAACAGATAACTGGCGGCAGAAATTTTATGCGATATTTTTTTCACTTGATAATAGATTACTAATACTACTAATTACAACCGCAACCACCACCGGCAAATCCCTGCCCGCCGCTGGATGATTCTTTGCTGAAATAAAAATGCTGGCTCAATGTTGAGGTTAAGTCAGTCGAACCAAATTGCATATCAGGTTGCGAAAGAGTATCACGTTGCCAGGGCTCTACTCCCAGAGAACTGCAGGCCGATAGACTTAAAAAAAGGACCGATAGAACAATACACTTCACTATATCTATCAGATTAAGCTGTATAAGCTGAAACATTTCGCTAACTCACAGAGATTTAACAGGTGAATACATTATGAAATTGTAATTTTAGATCTCAAATTCTGTTAATGCTAACATAGCTATCGGATCTGCCTGAATAGTGATAATAGCAATCTAAAATATTTAAAAAAACAATATCATGACGGAATAAATACCTTGAGAAAAAAAATTGCTGAAGTACCTCTTTTATTTAACCTGAATTTTATTTTAGTCTGTATTTTTTCTTCCGTTGCAATCGCACAGACATATCCGGGTTTACCCACTCGCAGTCAAAACCCTTTGCTACAGAGTTATTTCATTCCGGCCATACCGATTACATCGGCTGAAAAATGGAGTTTTTCACAGTCCCTGTACATTACTAATACTTATCAACTGGAACATAAGCAACAGGAAGAACTGGAAATTGACGTAGAAAATAGCCGGCTGGATTTTCAGGCCACGTATAATTTCAAACCCTGGTATTTTAATATTAATGCCCCTTACATCAGTAACCAGAGCGGCCATCTGGATCAAACCATCAGCAATTGGCATAATTTCTTTCATTTACCCAATGGTGGCAGAGATACTGTAGAAAGTGATCAGCTCAGGCTTTTTTATGGGCATGAAGGCAACACCTTTTTTGATATCCAGCAACCCGCTGAAGGATTGGCAGATATTCAGCTCGCACTCGGTTACCAGGTAGATCAGTCAACCCAGGCATGGTTTGCATTAGAAATCCCTTCATCCAATGCTTCACAATTAATATCCAACGATGCTATAGATGCAGCCATATGGATATCTAATGCGGCTATACCCATTGCATCAACCTCTGGCTATTTCACCTTGGGTTTAGCTTTCCCGGCTAATGAGGGAATATTTAAAGGTAACTTGCGAAGTCAGTTTGGTTTTGCTCAATTTGGTTTAAATTATGCAATAAATCATGATTACGAAGTAATTTTTCAAACTGATTTTCACACTCAAATGTTAAAAACGAGTGACCTCGAAGCCTTAACAACTTCACTGCAGGGACAGTTTGTTTTAAGACTTAACAATTTATTCAAAAAACATACCGTTGACCTGTTTTTTTCTGAAGATATTTATCCTGGTCACGCCCCTGACATTACATTTGGCCTGAGAATAGCGCCATCTTCGAATACAAATTGAGTTATCCCGTCATATTGGTTAGCATTTAGTACCTTGTCAGCCTGATAAAATATGCCACTCAACAGCAAATTAAATGTATTCCTGCAAAAGCTTCTATTTGTATGGGTGAAAGTAGAAGTTTTACCAAGGGATACCAATCAGGAAAGCTGGGGAAAAGCACCGGTTCTATACATTTTAGAAGCACGTGGCCTTACCGATTTACTGGTTCTCGACCGCATCACAAAAACAGGCAAACTCCCGGACCCTTTCTCAACTTTACCGATCAGTGGTATTACCCACCACAGCATCTATAGCGTAGCGTCTAAAACGCCGGTCAGTGACTGGCTTATGCAACAGCAAAAACACAGTTTAATGCTGGAAGAATTGCTGGAAGCTCTGGAAAAAGATGAACAACAGGATATTACCATCATCCCCGTTTCCATATTCTGGGGGCGGCCTATTGCAAAACAACGACACTGGCTCAAAGTCCTTTTTTCAGACTCATGGGAAGTTGCTGGAGGTCTGCGGAAGTTTCTGACCATTCTGGTACATGGCCGCAAAACAACGCTAATTTTTTCTCCTCCGCAGAGCTTACGAAAACTGTCTGTTAAGTCCAAAGGTATCCCGGAAAATTTAAATGAATTATTGAAAAACCAGTTACATCAACAACGCGCAGCTACTTTTGGCCCGGAAATCACGAGTCGTAATAAATTTATTAATAAAATTGTAGACAGCGACAATATTCAGCAGGCTATGCACAGCAGTGCTCATAAAAAGGGTAAGCCTCTGCAGACTATGCGCAAACAGGCCGTCAAATACAGTCGTGAAATATTCTCCGATTGTACGCAGATATCGCAGGAATTAATGAAACGGTTATTGAATGCTTTCTGGAATCGCTTTTACTCCGGCATCAAGGTATTCAACATTGACCCGGTAAAAAAAATAGCACTGACTCATCAACTGGTGTATGTGCCCTGTCATCGCAGTCATGTTGATTATTTATTATTATCCTACGTGATTTTCCATGAAGGGCTTGCGCTGCCCTATATTGCCGCCGGTAACAATCTTGATATGCCGATAATCGGTAAAATATTGCGTGGTGGCGGGGCTTTTTTTATTCGCCGCAGCTTCAAGAAAAACCCGCTTTATGCCGCGGTGATGAATGAGTATGTGCGTGAACTGGTTGAAATGGGCGTACCGATAGAATACTTCATAGAAGGTGGCAGAAGCAGAACTGGACGATTATTGAAACCGAAGCTCGGCATGTTATCGATGACCGTTGATAGCTGGATTAAAACACAGAACAAACCGCTGGCTTTTATTCCTGTGTATATCGGTTATGAAAAACTGATTGAAGGAAACTCCTATATCGGTGAACTGTATGGACATAAGAAAAAGAAAGAAAACCTGTTCACTTCGATTAAATCAATCCTGACCCTGAAAGGACAGTTTGGAAAAGTTACTACCAGCTTCGGACAACCGATAAAACTCGATCAGCTGTTACAAAAACATGAACTCGACTGGAAAAGGAAAGAGCGGGAAAGCTGTAAACAACAGGAATGGTTTCGCCCGGCGGTTAGTGATCTTTCGCATCAAATCATGCTAAATATTAATGCGGCGGCTGTGGTAAACCCTGTTAATCTGATAGCCACTACTCTGCTGGCCACCCCAAGGCAAAGTATTGATGAGTTCGATCTGTTAAACCTTTGTAACTTTTACCAGCAATTAATCGAATCACAACCCTTGCTCGACTCTATCACTTTACAGGATAAAGTCGATGAACAGGAATTACGGCGAATCGAACAACAGGGACTGATTCATATTCAGAATCATCAACTTGGCAATATCATTTACCTCAAACCGGAAAATGCCATTTTAATCAGCTACTACCGCAATAACTGTCTGCACACTTTAATTTTGCCCTCGCTGGTGGCCTGCTGTTTTCTAAATATCCGAACCATAAAACAGGATAAACTGATCAGTATAATTCGTTACGTCTATCCGTTTCTGGCTTCTGAATTACATTTACCCTGGGATGAATCTCAACTTGAAACTTTTATTCCTCAAATTATTGATTTTCTGGTATCGAAACAAGTATTAATTAAAACCGATAACAAATTAAAGCGACCTGATCGCAGTGACGCCCATTATTTGATGCTAACCAGGCTGGCTCATATTGCACAACCTATTCTGGAACGCTATTACATGACCTTTGGGGTGTTATGGGAAAGTGGTGGAAAACCATTGTCTGAAAACGAACTGGAACAACGTTGTCATCTGGTCGCACAAAAAATATCCATGCTTTACGGCATCAATTCTCCTGACTTTTTTGACCGCCAGTTGTTTGGGCATTTTATCAATACCCTGTTCGACCTCGACTTTATTGAACGGGACGAGAACGGCCACCTGGTGTTTCAACAATCGTTCAACAAGGTCAACATGGATATTCGAATCCTGCTTAGCCTCGAAGTGCGTAGTACCATTTTGCAATTACTCAACAGTAGTCACCATCATGACCTGGGTGATAATAGTTATCAGTAAGATACTACCTGGCCGTTTGCTTCAACTCATTTATTCAGGTTCAACCCTTCCCAGTGAAGTCTCGCATCTTGCGTCTCTCTTTTTTGGTTGGACGATGATCCATCACCGGATGCTGTAGCCGGGACAACTTTCTTTGCTCTGCCTCTTTTTCTCTTATGGCTATACTTTTTTCGGTTTCGGTATAAAGCGTTTGTGCCACGGATGCCGATCCGCGATGACTTGCAAGTTGCTCAACAACAATTTGTAATCTTTCAAAACCTCGATGAACCTCGTACACATCATTCAACTTGACCGTGCGTGAAGCCTTGATTCTTTGCCCATCCAGATGTACTTTTCCACCATTTACCGCTGTACTGGCAAGCGCTCTGGTTTTATAAAAACGCGCAGCCCATAGCCATTTATCTATGCGGACTTTGTCATCAGGCATGTGACCTTGCCCAGGATATTAAATCACTCTGGCCCATCGCTCCAGGTTGGCGAATTATTTCCTTACCATTTTTATAAATTGCCAGAGTGGGAATAGACTGTATTCGTAATCGGCCAGCCAGATTTTGTTCAACTTCGGTATTAATTTTAATTAATCTGAATTGAGGTTCAAGTTGCCCAGCTGCCTGGCTAAAAACAGGTGCCATCATTTTACAGGGACCGCACCAGGGAGCCCAGAAATCAACCAGTAAAGTTTGCTGGCTTTTACTCACAAAACGATTAAAACCTGCTTCATTCAACTCTACCGGATGACCATTCATAATGGGCTTTTTACATTTCCCACAGACGGGATTATCACCCATCCTGGACACGGGCACATTGTTAATAGAGCCACAGCTGGCACAAATTACATGGTTAGTTTCAGACATAATAGCCTCATATATATTGTGTTATCTGGTTAAACAGTATGCAGTAATTTATTCATTTCCTGTATTTGCAGTTCTGCCTTATCCATAAAAAAATGACCATCATCATCAAATTCAAGCAACTTTAACTTTTGCATGACGGGTAATTGACTCAAATTTTCTACCGGTAGTTCATCCTTTTCCTGCAGATAAATCAGTCGCGCGGCAATCACGATATCACAATAATCCACCGACTCACCACTGTCTCGATACCAGTCTTGTGCGTGTTCTACAATATCAATAAATTCAGGATCAAAGTTCCACTCGTTAAAAATCATAGTGCTCACCGGCAACTGTAAATGCTCGATACTTTTTCCTAATAACTCTGCTGTCTGCATCATAGATGGGTGCATGTCGATATATTTCAATATCGGAATCAGTCCCAGGTTTTGTATTAAACCGCTTAGCAAAGCCTGTTCAGGATCAAGATGATCAGCCTGCGACTGTGTGATAACAAAAGCGATAGCAGCAATAGAAGTGCTTTCATTGTAAATCTTTTGAATATATTTTTTTATGAGGGAGGTTTTTGCAGTGAATAACTGTTTAACGGATAAACTGAAGCTCAGGTTTTTGGTGGTTTCCAGACCCAGCCTTCTGACTGCATCACGTACCGTTTTTATTTCTCTCCAGGTTCCATATAAAGGGCTATTTGCGACTCTCACCAGGCGCGCACTCAATACCGGGTCGCTTTGTACTATCTGAATAATTTCAGTACTTCCTACTTCTGGATTATAGATCGCCTGGCGTACCCTCAAGGCAGCTTCAGGTAAAGCCGGTAAATCCAGTTTTTTATTGATGAAAGCCTTTAGCAGACTTTGAAATAATGCATTTTCAGACTCTGATAAACCTACTTCAGTGGTGTTGATGGAAGCAGCCTGAGCCTGGGAATATAAGCCGTCAAATAGAGCTCTATCTATCTGTAAAATAGTACCATGACTGGTTAGTACGGCAGAGTCTTCATCCAGTGATTGATTAAATAAGGGGGATAAAGCACGCTGCTCCAGATGAGTAAATTTTTCGGTCACAAAACCGCCGGATAACAATGAGACTTCACCTTCTAACAGGTAGGTCAGTAGCTCATGTTCTGCAGAAATCAGTGTGCGCGGTTGCATCTGTGTTATTTCAGCTTCTGAATACAGGTAGGTCAGATCATTCGCATCCAGTTCATTAAGCGGTTTCAATTTATTTCTTTGAGAAAATTTAAGAACTAAATTCGACATAATTAATTTATTTGATAAATTTCATCACACGATCAGCCATCGAAAAACCGCTCAGTATTGCACCTTCAATGCGCGGTGAAGTACACCAGTCTCCGCAGGCTCCAATTGCCGCTGTTTCATCGAACAGACAATCCTGTTCCATGGTATTTATCGGTAGCGCGTGTTTCCAGCAATGCACACTGGAAGATGACGGCTTAACTGCAGGAACATCACAGGCTTCAAAAAATGCATCCAGTAATGCATGCATAACCCGGCCTCTGAAACTGGCAGCGTATTGTAATGACCATTCAGGAGACGCATGCAGTACCCAGCAATCCTCTTTATCTGTTTCCTCATCGACACCCTGAAATCGTGAAATCCATGAAATCGGACTATCTAAAACAAAGGCTGCATCAAATGGAATATTTAATGCCCTGTCAAAGGCAAACATGGCACTCCAGCAAATCGTCATATCTATTTTTTTAGACTCACTGGTAATAGATTCAACGACTCCAGCAATATTGGCAACCTGATGTGCGGAAGTAGCGATAATTACGATATCATAAAGCCCCTGATATCCTCCCCGGTCGTCAAACAAACGCCACTGACCATTTTCATTTTTCTCTATTTCAGCAATAGAAGTAGATAGTTTCACCTCACAATTATGCGCCAGATTATCAGTTACCGCCTGCATATGAGGGTATCCCATATAGCGCTGGGTATCATCATCAAAATTTAACATCTGCCCCTTGTCCAGCTCAACTATCCATCCATCCCAGGGGCGTATGATACCGGCAGATTGCCAGGCTTTTACAATGTTTAAAAATAATGGATTAGAAACTGTAAAATACTGCTCCCCGTGATTAAAGCGATATTCTCCAAACTGGTAGCGGCTTAGACGGCCACCGACAAAAACAGATTTTTCAAAAAGCTGTACATCAACAAAACCTTTTAATGCTGTCGCACAGGTTAATCCTGCAAGGCCGGAGCCTATGATCGCTACCCGCGGGCGACTGGATTCCAGGTTACTCATGCTTCAAGTTCTGGAAAATTGTCAGCATACAGCCTGATCCACTCTTGAGCAGCCTCTTCACTGCTTAGATAGCGGTTTTCATGATGCTGTATTTCGGCACGATAATGTTCGATATAGCAGATTTGTTCAATCATGCGTAGACGATATAATTCATCGGGATCATTAAATTCCAGACCAATTTCAAACCCGCTGTCATTTTTTTTATTCCACACGACCTGACCGGTTACACTAAGGTCTTTATTTAGCAATGGGAAACTGATTTGTACCGCCTGGCCGTTAGGGATTCCCTGAGTGGATTTAAACGCAAGCCCACCCAGACTCACATTATCCAGAGTATCACAAGGGTGATTTATAACTTTAGTATCATCCACCCACTCCAGTGACACCTTTAAAGGCACACCGGAGGGATGGCGAATATATTTTCTTATCTTTGGTTTACTCTGCAATGGTTACCAGCATTTCATTAAGTTTATGAACAAAACTGGCCGGATCATCGAGCTGACCTCCTTCCGCCAGAATCGCCTGATCGAAAAGAATATCAGACCAGTCATTAAATTTATCGTCTGATTTTTCCGCTTCCAGTCTTTTAACTATAGGATGATCTGTATTAATCTCAAGTATTGGTTTAGAACCAGGTAGCTGATGACCCGCTTCTTTCATCAAGCGTTGCATATGCATGGCCATGTCGTGCTCGTTCAACACGATACAGGCAGGTGAACTGGTTAGTCGATTAGTTATTCTAACCTCTTCAACTCTATCACCCAGAGAATCTTTCATGCGTTTCAGCAGGTCTTTTGATTGTTCCGCTTTCTTTTCCAGTTCTTTTTTACTGTCTTCATCTTTATCCAGATCAAGTTCACCTTTGGCTACGGATTGCAGGGGTTTACCGTCATACTCTGTAAAATGGGAGGTTAACCACTCATCAACCCGATCGGATAACAGTAATACCTCGATACCTTTTTTACGGAAGATTTCCAGATGCGGGCTGTTTTTCGAAGCCGAATGGCTGTCAGCAGCAATATAATATATTTTATCCTGGCCTTCCTGCATGCGAGAAATATAGTCATCCAGCGAAACATTCTGTACTTCTGCATCAGTTTTGGTTGAAGCAAATCTTAATAATTTCCCTATTTTCTCTTTATTAGCAAAATCTTCACCCGGACCTTCTTTTAATACCTTGCCAAACTCCTTCCAGAATGACTGATATTTTTCCGGATCATTTTTAGCCATTTTCTCCAGCATCTGCAGCACTTTTTTGACCGAACCGCTACGGATGCTATCAATCACTTTACTGCTTTGCAGAATTTCACGGGATACATTCAAAGACAGTGAATTAGAATCGACCAGACCACGTACAAAACGCAGATATTTTGGCATCAGCTGCTCAGAATCTTCCAGGATAAAAACGCGTTGCACATACAGTTTGATACCATTTTTAGAATCACGATCATATAAATCAAATGGGGCACGTTTTGGCAAATACAGCAATGAAGTGTATTCATTGGTGCCTTCAACCCTGTTATGCGACCAGTCTAATGGCTCTTCAAAGTCGTGTGCTACGTGTTTATAGAATTCCTTGTACTCATCATCGGTTATATCTGCTTTAGAACGGGTCCATAAAGCAGAAGCCTGATTCACAATCTCTTCTTCAATAGTAGTTTCGCCGCCTTCCTCTGTCGGTTCTATCACTTTATCCATCATCACAGGGAAACTAATGTGATCGCTGTACTGGGTTATAATCGAACGTAATTTCCAGTCATTCAATAATTCATCTTCTTCTTCGCGTAAGTGAAGTGTTATTTCAGTGCCGCGTAGCGGTTTTTCGATAGTCTCGAGATCATATTCACCCTTGCCTTTTGAAGTCCAGCTAACGCCCTGTTTAGCATCTTCTCCAGCTTTACGGGTTTTCAGATTCACTGAATCAGCTACAATAAAAGAAGAATAAAAACCAACGCCAAACTGGCCGATTAATTTGGCGTCAGATGACTCATCACCGGTTAAAGAATTAAGAAAAGTTTTTGTACCGGATTTTGCTATAGTGCCAATATTATCAATAACTTCATCACGGTTCATACCGACTCCGTTATCGGTAATAGTGATTGTCCTGGCTTCTTTATCAAATGCTACCTTAACTTTTAAATCGCTATCATCTTCATACAGAGCGCCATTCGAAACAGCCAGGAAACGCAATTTGTCACAGGCATCAGAAGCATTAGAGATTAATTCCCGTAGAAAAATCTCTTTATTTGAATACAGGCTATGGATCATTAAATCCAGTAGCTGGTTTACTTCGGTTTCAAAACCACGGGTTTCAGTTTTAGCTTCTACAGACATTGTGTTCTCCGTATATTAATATTCAATTTAATGATTTCCGGGGAGTAGCTGAAAATCAATTACAACCTGGAAAATAGTTCAGCTGTATATGAGGTTAAAGACACACAATTCAAGAGTCTATTTCGATTGTTCATGAGTATCTATTCAGCGTAATTAAAAAAGTCAAAAGAATACACCACGAAGCGCACTAAGATCACGAAGTAAAACATAAAGACAATAAAAATTAACTCGATAAATCACAGCATAATTTTGATAAACTTATGCACCCGATTGACTTGTCTTCGTGTTTTTCGTGCGCTTCGTGGTGAAAAAATCTTTTAATTGTTCAACCTAGAAAAATCGTTTGAGCGCGAAAAAGATGCGTAAGGGATTGATGTGCATGGTCTAGCCCGGGGATGGGCGTAGTTAGAGCAACGCAGGAGCAGTTGCCGGGAAATATATAACACCGTGGTCACGCTCTTATGCATCCTGCAACAGCATCCCTGCTGAAAACCTGATTGGTGAAGAGTGTGTTTTATATTTTA
>CALCSG010000321.1 GCA_937894085.1 uncultured Gammaproteobacteria bacterium
CGATAGTCGCTCCAAGTGGAAATATAGCAGGCGCATTATTAGAAACCGGTCGAGAGCCATCAACAGCATCATTTGCTGTGGAAGCATTGAGGAAGGTGCTGATAGTTGTGTCTGTCTTTGCCGTACCACTGGCATCCGTTGCCGCAACGGTAATACTCGCTGGAGCTGTGACCACCGGTGGTGTTGTGTCAGAACCAATAACAGCCACGCATTCGCTTGTTGGTGTTGTAAATGTGCTGCCGTTGCTATTAAAAAAAGTGGTTATATCAGTGGTTGGAAATACGCCACTCCCCTGAATTACCAGATCACTATCCGAAATATCATAGAAAATATTATTGCTGCATTTAACGCGAAAGCGGGCATTATCGTTTGCCATATCCGGTATATTGACGGACTGGCTACCATCATTCGGGGTTCCAGTGAGTAGCGATGTTACTGCGTAACTAGCATGGTCAGTTGACGAAAATGTTAGTAAATCAATATCAACATCAGTGCAATTTATATTTGTGTTATTGGTATTGGCAACATTCCAGGTCACTAGTGCCCCGTCTGAAGAGATTATTGTTTCTGAAATGGCATGCGAAGTGACTTTGAATGGTCCTGCAGTATTGTCCACTATAAGTTGAACGGTATCGAGTGCCTGCCCACTTTTTCCATCTCGAGCAGTCAGTCTAAAGTTAAGGTTTCTAGCCGTACAGGGTAAGGTTTCACTCAAATCTTGCTGTGCCCCCAACTGGGTACCCAGTGCAGGGAAATCGCGACTTGCCTCTGCTTGTGGTTCGAAGCTACGAAATAAAGGGTTATCTCCCAGATCGGTGCCTAAATTAGCTGCTGTTGTTAAAGTGCCCTGATCTATCTGATCCCACTGGTAACTTAACGTGTCACCGTCATTATCGCTGCCACTACCAGTCAGCGTGAATGCAGTGCCTACTGGTATAGTATGGTCAGCTCCAGCATTAACGATTGGCTCACTGGCATTATTGAGAGGAAGCAGGGTGCTACAATTACCAAAAGAGCTATTGGTAAAGGCATAAATTTGGGCGATGCTTTCGCTATGAAAAACAGCGTCACTATTTGATTGAAGGTTTTCGGTACCACATATTCCGGCATATGCCATGATCGTTGATCCGCTACCAGGCTCAAACGCTGAGCTGGCAACTCTGCCAGAATTACAACTGGAAGTTGTACCGTTGAAGCTATGACTTGCATTGAATTGATGTCCAATCTCGTGGGCGACAAAATCAATATAAAATGCGTCACCCGTGGGATTGCTTAAGCCAGTGACTCCCTGAGCTTTGTTAGGGCTAAAACAGACAGAAGCAAGCTGAGCGATGCCGCCACCACCTGTACTGAATACATGCCCTATATCATAGTTAGCGTTACCAACTGTTGCATCTACCCAGGTCTGATTTTTAGTGAGTAAACTCAGTCCATCATTATTAAAACCGGCAAGTGGACTATTGCCGTTTACATCTATAAGTAGATTGTTATCGGCGACCAGAACCAGGCGAATGCCCAGGTCACGTTCGTAAATCTCATTGACGCGATTAACCGCTGTATTTATTTCAGCCATGGCTGCGTCAAGCGTCCCCCCAACAGAAGCGACATATTCCTGAGTTGCTGCGAGAGCAAGACGATAAACCAGAAGGTTGTTACTGACTCTATTGGCAGTTGTTCGGTTAGCGGTTGATTTATTGGCAGTTGTCGAGTGAGTTGTTAGCCTCGATTCTAGCTCAGAAGTATTACATTGGAAATCAGGGCTAGCGCCGCCGCTGCGTGATAGTACCCGGTACAGGCTACCCGACGGGTCGATTGTGATACGACCCTGAGACGTAAACAGCATGGCGCGCAATCCGTTTGGTGAAATATCTACTCTGCCGCTAGCAGCTGGGTCGTCGAGCCCCAAAACCTTGTAAGTTTTTAGTTCTGGGTATTTAGCGGCAAGCTCTGCCTCCATTACCGGGGATTCGATGATATTGTATCGGGACTGGCTGCCGTCTGGTAAGGGGAGTGATATGATGTAATTGTTGTCACCACTGGACTCTGGGGGGGCATTTTCCAGCAGGGTGTGCAGGGCTTTAGCGTTGTTTTTGAAGTAAGCCTGCTTGCGGTTGTCGGTCTGACCTCTGGCTTCAACAGATTCAGCAAGTTGCCAGAGCCCAGTTTGTTCAGCTTCCTGTCCACAACTAATCAGGGAACCTAGTATTCCAGTAACCAGGAAGATTTTTAAAGATATCTTTTGCACCAGTCCCCCTGATTTTAACCAGCAATGAGAAAAATTCCTGGTCGGCCCCGAGCTTTAACTATCGAGTCACACGCCTGAGGCTCGCCTGGGCCAAACAAACTATTCTGCTATAAGTCGCCATCAGCTACTACAGCCAAAGGTGTGGCTAAAATTAGCTTAAGATCTTATTTTGATTCAGACTAAGGTCTGAATGTTATTTATATCAATAAAGATAAAAAACCTCGGACAGGCCGAGGTTTTTTAACGCTCGAATTTATCTTTATCAGGCTAAGTTGTACCAGTAAATAGATCGATTACAATTTTTCCTAATTCCTGACAATCCGACTTTTTCTACGGGCTAAGCCTAATCCTACGAGGCCCAGGCCAAATAGTGCAAATATTGAAGGCTCTGGCACTGGATTTGGTCTAAATCCTATGCCATCTGTTCTGATATTGGCTGTTGCATAACCAAAATAATCATCAACAGTATCTATACTGAAGCCGAAAACATCACCTATCTCTAGATCCGTAAACTCGAAAAGTCCGTTCTGGGCTAAACCACCTAAAGGGTCTGCAATATCAATTGCTATACCATTTAATAACGCGACGAAAGGATCGCAAGAAGGATCAAAATCAAATGTTTCATAATCCCAAAAAAATGACACCGACCCTGCAGCAGTTGCAGTTGTAGTCATTTGTGTACTGGTAAATATACCAGATCCCAAACCACTGCCAGTAATAGTTACCTGTTCTAAGGGGGTGTCTATGTCTTCGATTGAACCATTGCCGGCATCAAAAAATGGGTCGTAGAATGGATCACTTTTATCAAGTGCAAACGCATTGTCATAATTGGTGGTCCAGGTAAAACCGCCAAAATCAAAAGTCCCCCCATTGGCTATAATCGTTGCCTGGGCCTGTCCGCCCAGCCCTAATAGCAAAATAAAAATAATATTTTTCAACTTAAGATAATTCATAACTTACTCTCTTTTATTAAGGTGCATCACTAAATAATTCTCAACCGGGCCATTCAAAATGGAGCTGTCAAGATAACCATAACGCCGCTTCGGTGCGGTTTTTTACATTTAATTTGGATAAGATAGAGCTGACATGGAACTTAACGGTGCGAGTACTGATATATAACTTCTTCGCAATATCGTTATTGGTTTTACCCTTCGCAACCAGGCCCAGTACCTCTTGCTCGCGCGTGCTCAGGTTTACTGCAGGCCGGGGCTGAGTCGGCTTGATATTGCCCAATAGCTCATTAACGACACAGGGAGGCAGGTCTATATCACCCTGGTGTACCGAACGAATGGAATGGATAATGTCGTCTGCAGAAAATTTATGTTTGCACTGAAACCCTCTGACTCCATGCTTGATGGCCTGGGTTATTGTGCTTGTATGAATGCAGCTGTTTACTGAGCTCTTATTACCGCAATGGTATAAAACGATTACTTTAGCTACAGGAAGAAGCACTTTTAACTGGTTTAAACAGTTAAACAGTGATTCCTCACTTTCATCATAATCAATAAGGATGATATCCGCTTCAAAATGATCATGACTGTTTCTTATTTCCTGCTGGCAGGACCCCTCAAAAACAACTTCTAATTTAGGATCTGCACTTAGCATACTTTTTATGCCCGACCTTATGACTGGACTATGATCACAAATAGCTACTCGAATTAAATCAGACATAAAACACCCCCCGTTATGTCATCAAAAACAGCATTCATTCGATAAACTGAACACTTTTGGCAAAGTTAATGTGAGTTAATTTTTGCAAGTTAGGGGCCGTGGAAAAATAATTCAAATATATCAATGGGATAGGTGCTGATGAGGAGAGAGTTGTAAAATAAACTGACAGTTTTCATGCTTTATGTGTCAAGAAATTTAACGAAATTTTCACGGAAAATAAACGTTAATTTCACGAATAATTCACGTAAATTTCACGATTTTGGCCTTTTTAGGCCTGCTTTCTTACACAAGGTAGGACAAGGGTGATGATGAGGTGTGAATATCAGATTTGTGTCCTGGGCCGATGAAAAAAACAGTTACCTGCTGTGGTTTATAGGTGTGTTAAGACTGCTTTTTTACGGCCTGTTTATCCCAGCAGGAAGCCTCAGTAACCTGTAAGAAAAGTTATTCCTGAGGATATTTAAGGTATTGAATTATTGTGTTTTATTCAATATTTGACCTGGCGATAGCTCTGGCTTCAATAATGGATCTGCAAATGCAGAATGCATCATGGCTTTCTCAATATTATTAATCAGCTAATCGTTTATCCAGGGCTGTGGTTTCATCTAAATTGATCAGCTAAATCAGAGAGCGGTAGTTCTATTTTTCACCAAGTAATGACTCCATTACCTGTACCAAAGTGCTAATAACAACCTGTCCTTTAGACCATTAAATCCATCCTCTGGGACAGTGAAATTAAGCTTTTCGTTTGGTTAATATCTGCTGTAACTAAAAATAGATATGGCCAGGCCCTGGTGAAAATCCACCAGTAGTTTAAAAAAGCCGGAGAAAGAGAAATGAATAGGGTGAACAGAAATTTTAATCAAAAGACAATGTTACTAAAGTTGCTGAGCAGTGTTGTGGCAGTCAGTGCCTTCAGTTTTGCGTCAGTTGCGGGTGCTGCTCAGCAGTTTATTGAAAGTGATGGGGTAACCGTAGTTGACGTTGAACCCGCTTTTAAAAACCCGGATGGTACTTCTGGCCATCATGGCGATCCAGGTTTTCTGGAAGCCAATCACGGTGCTTTTGAAGGTGGCCCTACGGGCACCCTGAGCGATACCCGTATTAACCTTCAGGTTCCAGAGAGTGTTCAGTTAGGCGGTGGGGGCTTCAATGTTCCCACTGGAGCGCCGCCTAGCCCGGACTTTGGTGTGCAACCCTATACTCAGAAATTGCTGCGCTTTGAAGAATTCGGGCCAGAGCCATTGCCTGCTGAAGGAAGTTATACACCTGGAGGGTCTTTTCCACTTCCGGTTAGCGCCCAGAGTGGCCCTGACAGTGTTGCACTGGATACCTTCCTGAAGCAGGATATTTATCCCTATCCGAGCAGACTGGCTAACACCAGTGATGAAAATCCCTGGAAACTGGATATTGAAACATTTCTGGGCAGGGCTCTGGATCACCCTCCGGCTGAAGGCCGTCCTCCACAGGAGTGGTGGGCACACCAGCGTTGGGATGATTTTTATCCAGAAACCTATTTTCAGGCTGCCCAGGCCGGTGCCAGAACCAATGGAGGTTTACGCGATGATAGGCAGCGACATGGCTATGCCGTAGGTGAATTTGGCCCTGGTGGTTTGTACCACAACACGGTTGGCGGTACTAACCCTGACTTTAACGGTAAAACCAAAGGTATACAGATACGCTTTCATCCTGATATGCCTCTGCAGCAGGAAAACACCATATATACATTTGACGGAACTCTGCCCCCTAAATTGCTGAATGTTCGTTATGGCGAAGGGGTATTATTCCGCCATTATAACGCCCTGCCTATCGATCCATCGGCCAACAATGGATTTGGTATCCACACGATTTCAACCCATGAACATAATGGGCACAACCCTGCGGAAAGTGATGGATATACCAATTCATTCTTCTTCCCCGGTCAATACTATGATTATCGCTGGCCCGTACAGCTTGCCAGTTACGATAGTCTCAATATTAACGCAACAGATCCGAAAGCTGCCTATCCCTGTAAAGCAGGTGAAACCCTAACGGTTAAGGGGGTAGTTAAGGAATGTGAGGTGGTTGGAACAAGCGGTGTCGGCACCATAAAAATACCAGGTAACCATCGTGAAACCATGAGTACACACTGGTTCCACGATCATATGCTCGATTTTACCGCGCAAAACGTTTACAAGGGCAACGCTGCAATGATGAATTATTACAGCGCGATAGATAGAGGTAATGAAGCCATTGATGATGGTGTGAATCTGCGCTTTCCCAGTGGTAGTGCGCTTGACTGGGGTAATCGGGACTATGATGTCAATCTGCTGATTGCAGGCAAGGCCTGGGATACCAATGGTCAGCTGTTTTATAACGTTTTCAATACCGATGGTTTCCTGGGTGACCGTATGCTGGTCAACTGGCTGTATAAGCCAACTATGGATGTGCGTGCGCGTAAATACCGCCTTCGCCTGTTAAATGGTTCGGTATCGCGATATATCAAGCTTGCCATGGTTACTGAATCTGGCACTCCTGTACCTTTTCATATGATTGCTAATGATGGCAATATCATGGAGCACTCGCTGGCATTTCCTAACGGGATTTTACCGACTCAGGCAATTGCTGAGCGTTACGACATTATTGTGGATTTCAGCAGGTATGCGCCAGGTACAAAACTTTATCTGGTCAATCTAATGGAGCACAAAAACGGTCGAAAACCAGAAAGGGCAGTCCCACTGGCAGATGTGCTAAATGGAAGTTATAAACCCGTTATCGTAGACGGAGAATGGAAAAATGGTGATCCAGTAGTTGGTAAGTTTATGCAATTCAATGTTGTGCCTATGGCTGAAGGTGCTACTGACCAAAGTATGGATCCTGCCCTGTATGAGGTTGGTGGACTAAAGATGCTTGAGTTACCTAAATTTACTCAGACTGAGTTAGATAATGCCGTCCACAGAACCTTCGATTTTGGTCGGTCTAATGGTACCGATGACAAACCATGGACCGTTAAAACTGACGGTGGTATGGGGTTCAATATGGATCCAAGGCGTGTTTCAGCCGCACCAGAGAAGGGTAAAGGTGTTGAAATATGGCATATGACCACCGGTGGTGGCTGGGCTCATCCTATACATATCCATTTTGAAGAGGGACAGATCCTGACCCGAGATGGTATGACGCCGCCGTTGTGGGAAACACTTTCCAGAAAGGATGTTTACCGTATTGGCCCAGAAGTCGATAGTAGCCGTGAGGTTCAGGTGGCAATTCGATTCAGGGAGTTTTCTGGTACTTATATGAAGCATTGCCACAATACCCAGCATGAGGATACAGCAATGCTAATGCGCTGGGATGTAGATAATCCCGGTCAAACCCTGCTACTACCAACACCCATGCCGACCTGGGACGGGGTTGAATATGCGGATTCACATGCACTGGCAACCTTTCGTAGTGGTGATTTGAATGCCGACCCGGTAGTGCTGGCTGACCCACCGGTTCCGGCCAATGGTGGTGACGTGAATAACGATGGTGTGATTGATCGTATTTTCGACGATGAAACCCTGCGATTAAAAGCACCTCTCTCCATGGAGTTAGCTCAGGTGCCTGATATGTCAGACGTCAGAACCGGCTATCTCAAGGATGAAGCGATGGCTATCGCTCTTGGTAAGGCCTTCTTCTGGGATCAGACGGTGGGCTCTGATGGACAGGCCTGTGCTTCCTGTCATTTTTCAGCTGGCGCGGATAACCGATCCAAAAATCAGCTTTCACCAGGGGCTTCGGGCAGCTTTGAAATGGGCGGTATTAACTCACAGCTGGTGCATAGCAACTTTCCTTTTGCCAAAGGGGTAGATGAGATTGCTGGATCGCAGGGTACTTTCGATGCGGTGCTGAAATCCGAATCGGAAACCACTGCCAGGCAGAAATTAGCCGCTCAACGTTCCGGTGTGGATCTGTGTACCAAGCTGCCGAGTGACTTCAGCCTGGGTGGTCTGAATTACAGAAAGACTACTGGCAGGAATGCACCCTCGGTTATCAATGCTGTTTTTAATCATAGAAATTTCTATGATGGTCGAGCTAATAACCAGTTTAATGGTGTCGATCCACATGGCGCCCGTTCAAATCTCAATGGTACTGTTGGGGGTATCTGGATAAATGATGGCAGCTTGAATCAGGTGCAGGTTCTTATCAATAACTCCAGTCTGGCTTCACAGGCGGTAGGCCCTGCTAATAACAGCACTGAAATGGCTTGCGCTGGTCGAACCTTCCCGCTGCTTGGTCGCAAAATGCTAAATCGTTATGCATTGAGCAACCAGGTGGTTGATGCGGGCGATAGTGTGCTAGGTGGAATGCGCAGTACACTTTCTACCCGGGGTTTGAAGTACAAATACCGAGAAATGATAGAAGCGGCGTTTCAGGATAAGTACTGGAATGCCCCTGCTACGGTAGATGGTGAGTTTACTCAGATGGAAGCAAACTTCTCTCTGTTCTGGGGACTTGCTATTCAGATGTACGAGTCAACTCTGGTTTCTAATATGGCACCTTATGATGTCTTTGCCCGAGGAGGTAATGACCCTGAGACATTAGCCCAGGCTAACGCGGCCCTGACCGAACAGCAAAAACTCGGACTGGAAGTATTTATCCGTGAAGATAGAGGAGCCTGTGTTTCATGTCACAGCGGTAGCTCGTTTACCAGTGCTTCGGTAAATGTTCGGGCAGAAGGTGCATTTGATCTGGAGCTAGAGGCTTTTGCACCACCTGAACCTTTCGAGCGTATGCGTATGGTGGATGGAAATACCGCAGTCTATGATGGTGGCTTTTACAATATCGGTGTTACCGGGACTCAGGATGATCTGTGTATTGGGGCCGAAGTGGGGGGCTATCCACTGTCGTACTCTCGCCAGGCAGCATCAGGTCTGATAGCAGATCAGGAAGCAGGACTGGATGCAGCAGGAGATGCCAATGATTTCGCTGTGGTGGGTGGACCGGTGCAATTCGATGAGCGCGTTGGTGTTGACGGTGCCTGTAAGACTCCTTCGTTACGTAACGTTGAGCTGACAGCCCCGTATTTCCACAATGGTGGTCATTTAACACTGGATCAGGTGATGATTTCCTACATGGCTAAATTCAAGCATCTGTACGCCGATGACAATGTGGAAAATCTGGCACCTCAAATCCTTCAGGTGGATATAGATGGTATCGCCCAGGATGGTGTCAGCGTACGTCATGGTGAGCGCGAAGCTCTGATCGCCTTCATGAAGTCACTGACCGATGAACGTGTACGCCTGCATAAGGCGCCGTTCGATCATCCCTCACTGAAAATCGTGAATGGTTCTAATGGCATTGACCGTAACAGAAATGGTATGGCAGATGATCTCTTTACCAGTATTCCAGCTGTCGGTGCAGGAGGATTGTCAGCGCCATTACCACTGTTTCTGGAATAGCGTAAAGCGATAAAACTCAGGTCGACGGTTTGTTGAGTCTTGAGGCTTAGCAAACCGTCATTTTTTCGGCCTGATGCAAAAGGTAGCAGACTCACCAAAGTATTGCCGGCCTAAGCGGCAGAGGTAACTACAAATTAAAGAGAGACGGACATGAAGCTAATTAATTTAACTGGAAGATTTTATGTCAGCCTGGCTATAACCTTATTAGTCAGCAGCATGGCGCTGGCACACGAAGGTAAAACGCATAAAAAGCAACTGGCTGATACATTGAAGGCGGTAAATAATACTGCAGCTGTGCCGACAATAAAGAAGTCAGTCTGGGGTGAGGATTATTTTCCTAACTCAACATTAATCACTCAGGATGGGGAAAAGGTTAAATTCTTCGATGATTTGATTAAAGATAAGGTGGTGGCAATCAATTTTATTTTCACCAGCTGTGTTGATTCCTGTCCTCTGGAAACTGCCAGGATGAGAGAGGTAAGCAAGATACTGGGCGACAGGGTTGGTAAAGACATATATTTTTACTCGGTCAGTATTGATCCTGAGGTCGATACCCCTGAGGTGCTGAAAGCTTATAAGGAAAAATTTAAGATCGGTGATAACTGGACATTTTTGACCGGAGATAAGGCCGATATTATCGATATACGAAAGAAGCTAGGCCTGTATCTGGAGTATCTAAAGACGGGTGAAGAAGAGGATCTTGCCAGCCATAATCTGAATCTGATTATAGGCAACCAGTCCACCGGGCGCTGGATGAAAAGTTCGCCATTTGAAAACCCCTATGTGCTGGCATCACAATTAGGCGACTGGTTACATAACTGGAAAACAGTAGCAAAAACCAGGAATAGCTACGCTAATGCCCCTACACTAAGGCAGTTAGCGCCAGGAGAAAAGCTTTTCCGCACACGTTGTAGCTCATGCCATAAATTTGGAGAAGAAAGTGTTGGTCCCGATTTGCTGGCAGTGACTGATAATCGTGACCATGCCTGGCTGAAACGCTGGTTGAAAGAACCAGATAAAATGTTGCAGGAAAAAGATCCGTTAGCTGTTGAGCTCTTCAATCAATATAAAATTTCAATGCCTAATATGCGCCTGACTGAACAGGATGTTGAAGATATTATTTCTTATATGGCTCTAGAGACAAAAAGATTAGATTTATAAACGATGTCACTGCTTGCGAGCTTGTTCACTAGCGCAGCTGATCGCTTTGCCACTATTTTGCATTGAGGGTGTTTATTGGAGCACCTGCAATCAGGTGTTTAATAAGTGTATCTGACAGAGGGTTATCCCAGTCTACATAGCTGCGCAGCAAACCAGTTGCCTGGCCATTACGATCAATAATGAAATTGACGGGTATAACATCAACAGGAAAAAACTTGCCTAATTGTGTTGCTGGTTCTAGATATAGCTGTAAATGTTTAATCTGTATCTGATCAAAAAACATTTCACGTGCAGGCTCAATATTCTCATCCAGTGATACGCTAACGACGACAAAATCATCTCCGCCAAGTCGTTGCTGTAGTCGGTCCAGTTTGGGTAGCTCTCTTATACAGGGAGCACACCAGCTCGCCCAGAAATTCAACAGCACAATCCTGTTTTTGAAATCCGACAGGGTAAATCGGTTTCCATTCTCATCATGTATCGCTGCATCTGCGACATTGAGTGGTTTTTTAAGCCAGTGAAAGCTGTTTACAGTACCATCGTAATGCTCACTCGATTCATGTGCTGCATACAGATTGCTATTGAATAATAAAAACACAAGAACCAGCGGCGGGAATAGATATTTACGACAGTACATACTTATAGACCTCGGGTATATTTTAAGGAAGCTCTGGCACATCAGAGCTTCTTTAAATAA
>CALCSG010000322.1 GCA_937894085.1 uncultured Gammaproteobacteria bacterium
CTTCTCTCAGTTCAATAAAATTATATATTTCGCCATTGAAGACAATCACAAAGTTGCCATCTCCGGAGAACATGGGTTGATTTCCCGCTTTCGATAAATCTATTATACTCAGGCGCCGATGGCACAGCCCTACACCTTCGTCCAGGTATTCCCCGTGAGCATCGGGACCACGATGTGCAATTTTGTCACCCATTCTTAGCAGGCTTGACAGATCACCTGTGGGATCAAAAAATCGGGTAAACCCTGCTATTCCACACATAAGTTAATGCCTCAGTTTTTTGACAGGAGGTCTTGATACAAGGATGTATATTCTTTAGCCATACGTTGCCCGGAGTAACGTTCATTCACAAATTCTCGACCATGGCTTGCCAACTCTTCAGCATATTCTTTCTCGTTGAGTAATTTCTGCCAGTATTTTTGTAAAGCAGGTTTGTCAGCATATTTTGCTAGCAGCCCGGTTTTTTCATGTATAACCAACTGGTCAATACCGGGAATGTCATAAGCAGCTACAGGGATTTCCATTGCAACTGCTTCCATTAGACAACGCGGTATACCTTCATCGGAAGAGGTCATAACAAAAAGATCGAATTCGCTTAGAAGCTCCAAACGGTCATTTCTAAATCCAAGAAAGTGTATAGAACTGGACGATGGCAATGTGGCTGCATAAGATTCCATTTCATCCCGGCTGCTCCCATCACCCAGTAATTGCAACTCTATATTATTATTTTCTAACCAGATTTGATTATAGATATCCAATAAATGGTCAATTTTTTTGCGTGGGATCATTTGACCAATATATCCAATTCTTAATTTATGACCGGTTATATTATGCTTTTTTTTATTTAACCTAAATTGTTCAACTTCTTTTAAATCGACAGCATTACGTATGAATTTCATCTTCTTTTCAGATATGCCAGCTGCCCTGATTTCTTCCACCAACTGTTCTGATAAGGGTACAATTGAATCGAAAAATCTCAATGCAAATTTACCCAACTTAATGAAAGCTCTCAACTTTAAATCAGCGGGTTCACCAAAACCATGTGGAGTAGAAATCACCTTTATTCCCGCATAACGGGCAGCAATTAATCCTAATATATCGGATTTATAGCCATGAGTATGAATTATATCTATCTCTCTCTGTTTTATTAGCTTAACTAAAGAACGTATGGCGGATAGACTAAATCGAGCTTCCATTTCAATATCAAAAGACTTACATGCGCCCGACTTAAAGTGATTAATAATTTCAGGTTTTCTACCTTTAGAAGACGTCACTACTAAGTCTGATCTAACTTTGTCAGAATCAAGATTATTATTTAGTGCCAGAATCCATCGCTCTGCCCCATAAAATCCTGTGGGTGTAATAAATTGTAAAACATTGATGGTTCGCATAATTTTATAAAAGTGATTGCAAAGTCTCTGTAAATAACCAGCTGGTTATGATAATCAACACGATAAAAACCAGCATGCCATTCAAATTTGCACTTGTCATTGACGTTGATTGTTCACGTGGTGTACTCCAGGTGATTTGTACGTTTCCGCGTAGCGACTGTAATACACCCCTCAAAGAATTTATGTTAACCAGGTAGAAATAATACGGAATAAGAAGTACAGAAGGGATACCAGACCGGCCTTTTAAGAGTTTGCCTATCAACACACTCCAGATAAATAGAATACCCAGCAAAAGTGCCCACTGAAACGCTACTATTTGTAGTTGTGCCAGTATAAGAATACCCACTGCAGCAAATAATATAAAAAATGGAATTAACCAGCGAAGTAATTTATGAGATAGTAATTCAAACGAATAAAAACCATACTTAAATGGATTGAGAACCGTTTTGTTTTTCATTAAGCCACTGAAACTGCGATTCACAATGCGTTGTTTTCTTTTCCCTTCTTTATCGAAATCTCCAGCCGTCTGTTCGTAACAAATAGCTTCAGCATCGAAAATACCTCGATAACCTTTAGCAATGATTTGCAGTGGATTCACAAAATCATTGATATCTTCCTGATCCAGAGGATCATAAAGCGTTTTTCTTATTGCATAAATAGCCCCATCTCCACCGACCACAGAGTGCAATTTACTTTCAATTTTTTTAAGAAATATTTCATATTTCCAATAAGCATTTTCGCTGGTGCCAGCACTACTTTCCGCTTCATCTTTATATATAGCAGCTCCGACAACATAACCTACGGCCGAATCATGAAAATTTCGGACTAACATTTTTAAAGCATTTTTTTCGTACATTGCATTGGCATCGGAGAAAACCACTATTTCACCTTGTGCTTCAGCAAGCGCTAAATTAAGTCCCATAGTTTTACCTAACCGCCCTTCCTGACGGATTAATTTAATAGACTCATTGGTATATTGTTTAATCAAATCATCTGTTCCATCATCTGACCCATCTGAAACGAATATAAACTCTAACAAATGTTGAGGATAATCGACATCAAGACAGTTCTTGATCTTTTGTTCGATCACATCTACTTCGTTATAGCACGACACTATGAAGCTAACTGTTGGGGTAAAATCGGCGATTT
>CALCSG010000323.1 GCA_937894085.1 uncultured Gammaproteobacteria bacterium
GTGGAGCCATCTTCATCAAGCCAAAACCTGTTGACCTGTATGCGGATAAAGAAGATGAAGACTACTGGAGAAGATATCGAAAATCACCACGCAATACCCTGGGCGAAGTACGCAATAAGTTTCGCAAACTGGAACAGAAATTACGCAAACTTGAGTCCTATGTGACTTCCAGAAAATTCACATTAGATCGGGAGTTTGAAGATCTGGGTAAATAATCTTGCACGAAATGGCAAAAGGAAACTTACTGGCATTCATCCCTTAAATACACCAATTTAAGCCAATGACTATGACTTTAAAAACATTAAGTACCTGTTTGAATGCTCTTACAGCCTTTTTAGAACAATGAAATGTCGCATACCGGGGGTATGCAGTGTAGTTAGCGTTAAGATTCGATTGCATACAGACTGTTAGCTTGCGAAAATGGTTTCTTTGACATAATAGAGATTAAAAATGGGTTTTTTGACCGGAAAAAAAATATTAATCGCTGGTATCGCCAGTAACCGCTCCATCGCTTACGGCATTGCTAAAGCCATGCACAGGGAAGGAGCCGAACTTGCTTTTAGTTATCCCAATGAAAAACTTAAACCCAGAGTAGAAAAATTTGCTGCAGAATTTAACTCAAGCCTTGTATTACCCTGCGATGTTGCCATCGACGAAGATATCACCAATTTGTTTACCGAATTAAATAAAACCTGGGACTCTCTGGACGGCCTGGTGCATTCAATCGCATTTGCTCCGCGTGAAGCACTGGTCGGCGACTACCTGGAAAACCTCAATAGAGAAGCTTTTATCATGGCTCACGACATCAGTTCTTACAGCCTTTCAGCCATGGCCAAAGCAGCTCGTCCTATGATGCAGGGAACTAACGGAGCTATCATCACCATGAGCTATCTGGGAGCTGAAAGAGCCTTACCGAATTACAATGTAATGGGAGTCGCGAAAGCCTCACTGGAAGCCAGTGTTCGTTACCTGGCATCAGCTCTTGGCCCTGAAGGCATTCGAGTTAATTCTATTTCAGCCGGCCCGATAAAAACCCTTGCCGCTTCGGGTATTGGCAGCTTTAAAAAGATCCTCGATGAAGTTGAACACAACTCCCCCTTACGTCGTAATGTAACTATCGATGATGTTGGTAATACCGGTGCTTTCTTATGCTCTGATCTGGCAGCCGGTATCACCGGAGAAAATATTTATGTAGATTCGGGTTACAATATAATGAGTATGGGTGTACTTGAGTAGCCGAAAAAAATATCAGGACATAAAAAAGCCTGTTTAGTAACAGGCTTTTTTTATTGGACAGTAAAATTTTTTACTGAATTATTTCTGCAATTCCTTGACAGAAAAACGGGTGATATCAGCCTGCTCTGTTAAACTTTTAATGACTGCCTGATATTCGTAATTAGCACTGGCACCATTTAAGGTTTTTAAAGCATCAGCTTTAGCATCATCTGCATTTTCCTGTTCAACTTTCACCTCAGTTAATTCAATAATTGTATAATCACCATTAGCTTCAGACACAGCCTGGTAAACAGGTTGATTTTCAGCAGCTTTTTGAATGGTAAAAGCTGCATTTAATACATCACGATCTACCGCTGTATTTGTCCGCTTAACAAAACCCAAATCCACTATCGACAGTGATGATTTAGCAGCCACCTCATCTAAAGAATTTTTATTCTGCTGTAAATCACTCAGAATCTTTTTACCTTCAGACTGAGCCTGCTCTCTACCCATCTTAACTTTAAGCGTTTGAACAATTGAGTCTTTTACACTTTCCAGTGATTGCTTTTCAGATTTCTGATGATCATTTAAATGAACGATTACAATTCGGTTATTAGTAAGTTCAATAGTTTCACTATTCAAATTCGAATTTAATACTTCATCAGAAAAACCTGCCTGTCTGATTTTTTCTTCTGCTGCTATGCCTTCGCCTTTGCTGCGTGTAAACCAGTCGGTAGTTTGAATTTTTAATCCAAGCTGTTCGGCTGCCGGTAAAAGAGACCCCGGTTCTTCATAGCCGATACTGGCGAGGTTTTCAGCGAGATCATAAATTTGACTTTCTGCCAGCTCTGTTTTTAATTCCCGTTCAATCTCTACTTTGGCCTGTTCAAAAGTCTTAGTTTCACCGCCTGAAATTCCATGTAACTTAATGATGTGCCAGCCAAACTGAGTTTTAATCGGCTCACTGACTTCATTAACTTTCAAATCAAATAATGCATTTTCAAATGGTTTAACCATCGTTCCACGTTCAACTTCGCCAAGATCACCACCATCAGCTGCGGAGCCGGGATCCTGTGAAAACTCTTGTGCCAAAGTAGCAAAGTCTTCACCCTGGTCGATACGTTTTTTAAGATCCTGTATTTTCTGTTTGACCTGATCTTCATCACCATCCCCTACAGATAGCAGAATATGGCTTGCCTGGCGTATCTCTGGCGTAGTCAAATGCTCACGTAATTGATCAAATCTTTCCAGTAACTTTTCTTCTGGAACTTCGATAGATTTTTTAATCCCTTCAAGATTCAGCTCAATATAATCCAGCTTAATTTTGGCTGGCTCCATATAACGTGCTGCCTGCTCGGTATAGTAATCAGTTATCTGCTGGTCAGATACTTCGATTGAGTCGGTCTGATTTTTAAACGTCAATGTTCGTAACTTTCTTTGTTGATTTTTCAGGTTGTTAAATTGTTTAAATTCGACTGGTACTGTAAAAGCACTTGACTTAATTGCTAAACTTAACTGCTCCATTTCCTGTGAACGACGCATTTCCTGTTCAAATAATGCCGGAGAATACCCCTGGGAAGCTAACTGATTTTGATATAACTCTTTATTAAATTTACCGTCTTGCTGGAACACAGCCATTGTTTGAATATTTGCAAACAGTTCACTATCTCCAACCCGGAAGCCTTTATCCTTTATATAATTTAATAAAACTTTTTCTTCAATAATTTGGGAAAGGGCCTGTTCTTTGAGAGTGTCTTCATCATTAAAAACTTCAGGTATACGACCACCAAACACAGAAGAAAGACGTTCGCGATAACGTGTATAAGCGAAGTCCAGTTGACGTGGTGTTATCTCATCCCCATTAACTACAGCAGCGGGTTGTTCTTCTCCGCCACCCAGATAGGAATTAATACCCCATAGTGCAAAAGGGACACTAATGAGTCCAATTATCAGGTATGCAATCCATCCTGAAGTTTTATCTCTTATGCTTTGTAACATGGCGAATCACCAATGATATTTTTAGAAACATTACCAGCATTGTAAAATATTATTCTGTAATGTTTTTTCAGTAAGTAAAAAATAAGGCGTTCCATTTGGAACGCCTTATCGTGTTGGCGGAGTGGACGGGACTCGAACCCGCGACCCCCGGCGTGACAGGCCGGT
>CALCSG010000324.1 GCA_937894085.1 uncultured Gammaproteobacteria bacterium
GTGAAATAAATGTTATCTTTTAACTAACTGTCCATATGAGGTTGACACCTTCCGAACTCATCTCGCTGCATTATCAGTTCATTCTTTAAGTCAGGTTGGCCTTGCATCTCTATCATCTTTTCCAGATGCCTGATATTTGAAAATAGCTCCTGACGTGCCTGTTTATACTGGATTTTATTGCTATTTGGTTTTTCCTCCTGAGTGGTTTTAGGTCGCTCACCATAGCCACTGGGTACGAAGGTTCCATTTTGCATACGCTCAACCATGCTGATCAAAAAACCAATTGGATTTGGCATGGGTTTGGATATGCCTTGCTCTCCTGCCTTATGCCTGTCTTCCACAAAGTCCAGAATATATTGCTGTTCATCAGGTGGAAGCTTTCTTGCAAGGTCATGCGCATATTCAGCTTTTCTTTTAGTTCCTGATAAACACCTGGGGATTCTGAGATTCTGTGTAGTAGTAGTGTTTTTATTATTAAGAACACTACTACTACCACTACTACTGTAAGCCGTGTAAAAGTTATTGACATGGTTAGCCATGTTTAAACTCTTTGAGGGCATAGATTGTTGAGAATCTGGTCTATTTGTTGGCTTATCAGCTATAGCTCTGGAATTAATGCCGGTGTTATCCATGTAAAAAGATTTTACATGGTGTTTTTCATTCTCATCTGCTCTTAACAGATTCCTGACTTCTTCAGGAATAGACTTATTTTCATAACAATTGAGTTCATTCTTCGGTTCGAGTATTTCAGGTGGACAGGCCAGTACGGTCTCTAATGGATTATTACTCAGTTTTGAAGACATCCTTCTCAGTGACGAGCCAATACCAGATTCGGGGGTTAATACAGTTTCATCTGTCATTAGCCGGTAGTCTGTGTGTTTGAGTACGGAGTGTTTGATATTGTTTAACCTTTTTAAAACGTCACCTCTGGTTTCTTCCTGCAGAAAATCTAAATAACTACTATCCAGGAGCAAGGTTTCTGCCAGAGATATCGGTTCATCATGCTGTGCATAGATAGCGCCTCTGTACTGTCCATCAGCCCCTCGAACAACCTGACAGAGCGTTATCCATCGCATAGCTCGTAAAACTTGCAGATTACGGCTTACAATAGGTCTGGAACACTTTAACTGCTCCATGAGCGTGTCCTGTTTGGGTATTCGGGTTACCGAAAACTGATCAGAGACTTCTAACCTCATTAACATCCAGGTATGGATTTCTTCTGAATTTAAAATTGGGTCGGTGATTAACCCTCTGGGGAAAGAGTCATGTAGATTGCCCATGTAAATTAATGAGCCGACTTCTGCCTCATCTTGACTGGAATTTTGATGGGATAATTTATCAGCTGCCTGTTGAATGTGTTGCTGTAAGGCATTCAGTTGACCGGGATTTAGAGTTGCAGTTTGCATATTCATTGTGTTTTATCTCCACCCGTCCGTTATTGTTCCAGGCGCATATACGCCCAAACTTTATTGAGTGGCAACCGGGTATCCAGACCGACCTTGAAATAGCGCATTAAGTCGTCCTGTTCATCATTAAACTTTGTCCAGGATTGGCTTAGCACGATACTTTCATCGCTATTCAACGAAGCAGGGCGACCTTGAGTAGCTTTATCAAGCCCTAGCCTTGTTCGCCTGCTTCTGTATTCCATAATATCCATCCCTGTCAGGGCTTCTAGCATGGCTGCTGATGCAGCCATCTGAATCATCTGATCCTTGATATCATCAGTACCAGATTCTTTGATGATGTAGTCAACGCACAGGTCAAAATGCCTTGGATTGAATTCAACGCTGGCTATGGGTGTACGCATGGCATTGAAGCGTTGAAACTGCTTCATCGGCATATCAATGACGCGTTTAACCTGTTTATCCGATAACCCTAACTGTTTGAGCGCCCTGAAATCATTGGCTTCATAGGCTGCGATAATAAATCGCACAATGCTGGTATTTAATTCACTGTAAATATTTTCCATGTGTCACCTCTCTATTTCCAAGGCTTTCTTTTGGTCTGAAATCGCCTCTAATAAACGAGCTTGCATTTGCTGTAGTCGGATACATTCCTGCATGAGTTCCGGCTGTTGCATCAGTTTGTGTTCAAGCCAGAGAATGACATCTATTAATCGATGTTCAGGGTTTATTCTTTGTATGGCTTTTAAGTAACTCGACAGTGCTTTCTGCATGAGTTTATCGAACTGACCATGATCGCTAATACTGTAGTCGCGAGAGTATTTCTGTAGCTGCCACCAGATCATGGTGCGGGTATCATCAACGGGTTGACCAAATACCGGGTAAGTATGTAACTCGGCATCAAAAAAATTAACGACATCGAAGTAAATATTGTTTTCGATGTAGTGTTTTTGTTCCGGATTTTTATCATCCATGATCATTAGCCCGATATAACCGGGCGATAGGTCAGAAATTTTCTTTACCTGATTGACGATTAATTTCCGTAAAGCAGGAAGATGATCTGTTAATTTTTCTGGCGGTATAGAGATTGGAACTTGTAAATCATCATCATTGG
>CALCSG010000325.1 GCA_937894085.1 uncultured Gammaproteobacteria bacterium
TGCAACAATAGTGTGAGTATTTTTAATTTAATGAGAAAGTCATCAACGGCAGCTAAGTCCACAGCCTGTGTGAAAACTCGAAAATCTATAAAACACTAAAATTAATTGCCACTTTAGGAATATATAGACTCTAAATTTAGAGTCTATTAACCACTTTATAACTGGTAATTAGTGAAATTTAGACAGTATTTTCCACAATGCTTTTAGCTAAAATAGTTTTCACACACTCTGTCCATTAAGCTGAGATTAGGAGCATCACCCTCTATTGACCGCTCCTGGCACAAAGTCGCCTATTGTGTGAGGTAGCTGAAAGGCAGCTATTGAGTTACTTTCCCTCAATGAAACTTAAAATTATCTGCGCACCCGCACCGCACTAGCCATTTTCAAATTGCCGTCTTTCGTCGATTCATGAAAGATAAAGGTAAGACTTAACAAGGGGTAGCATGTTCTACCCCGGATAAATAATTTAGTACTTAATCAAATATATTCCTAATCAGCTCGATTTACGTTTCACCCGATAATACAGAACCGGAATCAGCACCAGCGTTAACACGGTGGACACGAAGATACCGAAAATTAATGAAATCGCCAGCCCCTTAAATATCGGGTCATCCAGAATAAAGAATGCACCCAGCATCGCTGCTAACCCGGTTAACACAATCGGTTTGGCGCGCACTGCTGCGGAAAGAATGACTGCATCCGCTATCGTTTCACCCTGCGCAACCAGTTCATTGATAAAGTCGACCAGCAGGATTGAGTTACGCACGATAATACCAGCAAGGGCTATCATGCCGATCATCGAGGTCGCAGTAAATGTTGCATTCAGCAAATCATGCCCGGGCATTACGCCGATTATGGTAAGGGGAATTGGAGCCATGATCACCAGCGGCACGATATAGGATTTGAACTGGGCAACCACCAGCAGATAAATCATCAGCAGACCAATCGAATAAGCTATGCCCATATCACGAAAAGTTTCATAGGTCACTTTCCACTCACCATCCCATTTGATGCTGAAGCGGTAAGGATTATCCGGCGTATTAATAAAAAATTGCTGAACCTGAGGAAAGTTTTTTTCAAGGGTGGCAGAAATATCAAACATGCCATACAGAGGGCTATCCAGCTCACCTGCCATGTCTCCGTTTACAAATACCACCGGCAACAGGTCTTTGTGATAAACCACATTTTCAATATTGCTCGGTTCGACTATCACCAGTTCCGATAATGCAATTAACTGGTCGTCATGAGTACGTAATTTAATGGATAAGGCATGGTACAAATCCTCTTTACTTTCGGTCGGTAATTTAAGTCGTATCGGGGTCGCAAATTTTACGTTATTCCCATGAATAAAACCGATATCTTCACCTTCCAGAGCCGTATTCAACGTTGAAACAAGAACCGCCTGACTGATGCCAAAAGCTGCGGCTTTCTGGCGGTCTACCCGAATAATATAACGATCGGCCGGAAACTCTATGCTGTCATCAATGTCGACAATATCCTCAGTTTGCTCAAACACCGACCGGATATTTTTGGCCATCTTAATCTGCCCCTGATAATCCAGTCCATACACTTCTGCTACCAGTGAAGACATGACCGGCGGCCCCGGAGGAACTTCCGCCAGTTTCACATTGGCCTGATAAAGCGACCCGATACGCTGCAATTCATCGCGCACAGACAGCGCAATCTGATGGCTATTTCTATCGCGTTTTGATTTATCGATCAGGTTCACCTGTATATCACCCAGGTGACCGCCTTCGCGCAGGTAATACTGACGTACCAGACCATTAAAGTTTATTGGAGCCGCAGTGCCAACATAGGCCTGATAGTCGGTCACTTCAGGAACCTTTGACAGGTAATCACCCAGTTTATTAATTACTTTGGCGGTCTGCTCAAGCGCCGTACCCTCGGGCATATCGATAATCACCTGGAATTCTGATTTATTATCGAACGGCAACATTTTCAGCACCACCCGGTTAACTACAACCAGTCCAATTGAACCGGCGATCAAAATAATCACCAGCAGATTCATTAACATGAAATTTCGGGTTTGATTCGAACCCCTGACAAACGGTGACATAACCCGATGGAATAACCGATAAATCCAGTTATTCTTAATGTCTGACTGAGCACCATGCGCAGCCATATCATGCTCTCTGGATGCCAGCACCTTGTAACTTAACCAGGGTGTGACAATGAAAGCTATCAGTAGCGAAATTACCATTCCCATACTGGCATTGATCGGAATCGGGCTCATGTATGGTCCCATCAATCCGGTCACGAAGGCCATCGGTAATAGTGCCGCGATGACGGTAAATGTCGCTAAAATTGTCGGTCCACCCACTTCGTCCACCGCCACAGGAATCGATTCTTTTAACGATTTACCACCAAGTGACATGTGCCGATGGATATTTTCTACCACCACTATCGCATCATCCACCAGAATACCTATGGAAAAAATCAGCGCAAACAGCGACACACGGTTTAATGTAAAGCCCCAGGCCCATGACGCAAAAAGAGTAATTAGCAAAGTGATCGCGATGGCTACCCCGACAATCAGAGCTTCACGCAGACCTAACGCAAAAGCCACCAGCAAAATTACCACCGAGGTTGCAAATACCAGTTTCAGAATTAGCGTACTGGCCTTACTGTCTGCAGTGGCCCCGTAGTTGCGGGTAATCGTGGTATGCACGCCTTCAGGAATGAAGGTGCCCTGCAACTGGTCAAAACGCTTGATGACCCGATTCGCAATTTCCACCGCATTAGTCGACGGCTTTTTAGCAACCGCAATGGTCACAGCCGGTTTAATACCATTTATCGTTTGCAGATTTGCTTCAACCGCCGATGGCCCGGTGCCGTACCAGACATACAGTTCCGGTTCGGCAGGCCCATCGATAATAGTAGCAATATCATTCAGGTAAACCGGACGTCCCTGATGCAGACCAACCACCAGAGAACCGACTTCGTCACTGTTGGTCATGAAGACACCTGCCTGCACCGGAATTTCCAGATTATCGGTAATCAAGGAACCAGCCGACTGTGAACGGTTGCTGGAAATAAGCGCCATCCGAATAGCATCAACATCGAGTTGATAGCCGGATATTTTCTGCGGATCCAGCAGCACTTTCACCACACGCTGCGCCCCGCCAATGGTGTAGATATTACGCGTTCCCGGTACCCGTTTTAATTCAGCCTCAATTGCATGCGCAACCTTTAACAGCTCATGCGCGCCCTGGCTTTCATCGTCTGACCATAAGGTGGCCGTGATGATTGGTACATCATCTATGCCTTTTGGTTTTATAATCGGTTGTGTCACGCCCAGATTAGCGGGCAACCAGTCCATATTGGAAAATACCTTACTGTATAATCGCACAATAGCATCGGTGCGATCTTCACCCACTTTAAACTGAACAGTTAATGTTGACATACCCTGAGATGACACTGAAAAAACATGGTCTATACCGGATATCTCCGAAATAACCTGCTCTGCCGGTGCACTTACCAGGTGTTCAACTTCGGAAACCGATGCTCCGGGAAATGGAATAAAGATATTTGCAAAAGTAACATTGATTTGTGGTTCTTCTTCTTTCGGGGTCACGATAACCGCGAAAATTCCCAGAAAAATTCCTACCAGCGCCAGCAGGGGCGTAATTTCAGAAAACAGGAATTTTTTGGCCAGGGTCCCGGAAAAACCCAGTTTCGTTGTTTCGTTAGTCGGTGTGTTTTGCTCAGACATGGCACTTATTCCATTGCCTGTGTTTTGATCGCAATAGCAGCCGCCACAGGGTCGGTTACAATAGCATCACCGACATTCACCCCGGCCACTACTACCACCTCATTTTCAGCAAGCCGACGGCCCAGGCGCACATGACGAAAATGCAGTTTTCCCTGCTCAATGACATACACCCCGGTCACTTCGCCTCTAAACGCTACCGAATTAAACGGCACCACGGTTTTCTGCTCCCGGCTCACTTCCATAGCCACCTTTACAAACATACCCGGGCGTAAATCATTGTTCGTTTGCGGAAGCTTAATACGCATTTCAAAACTATGACTGCGCGGGTCGGCGAACGGGAAAAAAGTCATGTCACGCGATACTATTTCACTGTCATTACTCACCACAATGGCATATTTATGATCACGCACCGCTTTATAAATAGTTTGTGGCACATGGGTAACTACTCTTAGTTTTTCCAGGGAAACGCCGGTAACCAGCTGACTGCCGACATTCACGGTTTCCCCTGATTCCACCAGGCGATTAGTCAGAATTCCGCTAAAAGGTGCCCGTACCACGCTGTAATCCAGCTGTTCCTTAGATTTGGCGGTCGCTGCGCGAGCAGATTCTAGACGGGCTTTAGCCGCAGACAGTGCAGCTTTGGCTTTATCATAATCTGACTTTGAGACCACCTGTTTCTGGTAAACTTCTTCCACCCGGGTGAATTCTGATTGCGCTTCCTGCAATCGGGCTCGGGCCTCATTTTCCAGTGCCTGGGCCTGCTTCAGGCTGGACATCTGCTGCTTGCTATCAATGACTACTACCACTTCATCCTTGAACACAAAATCATCCACATCAAAGCGAATTTCACGAATAATACCGGATGTCTGGGAGGAAATAGTGGTCTGTAACTCAGCTTCAACCAGCCCTTCCAGCATATAGGTTCTTGAAACTTCCCTTGATTGAGCGACCTCCGATTCAAACCCATCTGAAGCGAATAGCGGCAAACTGAGAAACAGACCGGCAATAAGATATTTTATTTTGCTGATACGAATCATTGTATGAATCCCTTAATTTAATGTCATAGCGTTAAACTGTCATTAACCAGTGATTAAGTCAAAATATTTCTAATGCCCAATAATGGGCCGGAAAAACTATTCATCTTTTTGCTGATCTATATTAACTGGTTACTTAATATATAAACTCAAACATATGCCTGTTTATTCTGAATGACCGTTAGCAAGTAAAACCTGGTGATTTAATTTGCCCAGACATTTGTATCAACAGGGAAATCTCTAAAGTCAGCAATACACACTGTTATTCGATGTATTTAGATAATATCTTAAATTTAACCTCTTAAATTCACAGTTGTAAGAATTCTGAATCCCGGTGTAATAGTTGAGCAATTGATAAAAAATTGGAATACGAGATGTTCTATCTCAATAATCACTAATCATTTGCTACAATACACAAATTAATTAACAACCATGCTCCAAATATACGATTTGGTTAGCAGAACAATATGTAGAACCCATCGTGTCCACTCAGTATGTAACCTGTGCCCTGTATAAGTTTGTTGTGCTGGCCGATTTCGGCTCACTTCGTGCACCTTTATTAAA
>CALCSG010000326.1 GCA_937894085.1 uncultured Gammaproteobacteria bacterium
TCCTTTAATCGTTCCTTAATAAAGCTCACCAGTAAAATATTATCATTTACCACTATACCCGCCAGTGTCGCCATACCTACCAGGCTGGGAATAGATAATTCCAGACCTAACGCAAGATGCCCCCAGATTACACCGATAGCACCCACCGGCATCGCAAGCATAACGGCAACAGGCTGAATATAACTTCTAAACTGAAAAGATAAAATCACGAACACCCCGAATAAACCTATCGACAGGTTCATAACCAGGGAGTTTGAGGTATCTGCTGTCTCTTTACCCTGCCCCTGAAAAGCGGGTTTGATGTCAGGATATTTTTTCTTCAGTTGCGGCATGTATTCTTTCTTTACGCGTTGCATTAATTCAGAAGCATTTACCTGCTGCGTATTCAACTTGCCCTGTATGGTAACCGTACGTTGCCCGTTAACCCGATGTACCCGTGACAGACCACGGGTCATGCTTAAATTCGCAACAGATGCCAGCGAAACCAGGTCACCTGATTTATTCCTGATTTGTAGAAACTGTAAATCATTTATATTCTTTCTGTTCTGATCTGATAATCGAACCGTGACAGCCTGTGTTTCTCTCGATAGTTGTATTTCGAGGCCGGTTGTACCCTGTAACGCAGCTCTAACTTCGGATGAAACCTGGGCAGAGTTAATGCCCAGTACACCAGCCTGTTTCTTCAGATGAATACTGATCTCCGGTTTACCGGGCCTTATGTCATCATAAACCTCTATGACCCCTTTGAAACTTCTCAGGTAGCCCTGTAAATCCATCGAAGCTTTTTTAAGCATGTCCAGGTTTGATCCCTGCAGACGAATATCGATAGCTTTACCCGCCACACCGCGTTCTTTATCGGTAAAAGACAGGTTTATCACATCGTCTACATCTCCGCTCAACTCACGCCAGTCAAGTAACATTTGCTCGATACTACCCTTTCTATCTTCAGCTCGAATCAAATCTGCACTGACTGTAGCGACGTGTGTTCCACTTTCATTTGAGTCAATATTATTGTTATATAAAGCAGTTATGTTTCTGACCAGATCTGTACCGCCTTTCTGTCTGGGTGCATAATCAGCATTCAATGCTTTTAAAGCATCCTCTACCTGTGCTACCACTTCCTCGGTACGACTCAGGGAGGTGCCCTGAGGTAATAAAATACGTGCCTGAATCACATCAGATTCAAGTTGAGGAAAAGCCCTGAATTTAAGCAATCCTGCCGGAATGGTGGCAAATGATATTAATAGTATAAATAACATCACACCGATTGAAATATAGGGACGCCTTACCGACAGGCTGACCAGGGGCGCAAACCCCTTATCTCGCACAGCATTGAATTTTTTTTCAAACCACAGGTGGAATCGCGAGCGATCTTTTTTATGCAGATGGTTGATGGAATGATACAGGTGAGCAGGCAATATTAAAAAGGCTTCAATAAGACTAACAGCCAACGTAATAACCAGTACAGCAGGCATATACTTTAACACTGCCCCCATTTTACCGGTCATGTAAAACAGGGGCCCGACAACCATGATGGTGGTCAAAAAAGACGAAAATACACCGGGTAGAACCTGCTGCACACCCTCAATCGCGGCATCTGCTGCATGTTTTCCTTTTTTAATCTGGGCCGCAATATTTTCTGAAATAATAATCGCATCATCCATTAATAATCCAGTTGCTACCAGTAATGCCACCATGGTTATCATATTGATCGAGTAACCAAACAGGTTCATGGCAAATACCGCTCCCAGAAATGACACCGGTAAACCCATGGTGACCCAGAAAGAATAACGAAAACTGAAAAATGCCCACATGGTGAGAAAAACCAGTATCAACCCCATCGCTCCATTTTCCAGCAGAATTCTTAAACGGTCCTCAATATTGGTTGTCACATCCTGACTGATTTCGAGGCGTATACCCTTCGCTGCCATTTCCTTTTCACGTTGCAGATTTTGTTTAACAGCATCCATTACACGCAAGGAATCCTGGGTGGTGGTTTTGATGATATCCAGAAAGGCTGCACGCCGGCCATTGAACATAATTTTCTCTTCCGGCTTTTCATAATGATAGGATATATCGGCTATGTCACCGAGGTTGACCGTTCCTCCTTCATTGCCCGAAAAAACCACCAGTTTGGCAAATTCAGCGGGTGTTTTCTTTTGTTCGTTATAACGAACGATGATCGAACCATCGCGATTTTCCAGAGAACCGGCCGGTGAATCAATGCTCTGTGAACGAATGGCCAGACTGATATCATTGATGGTAAGAGCATATTTCTGTAATTCAGACTCATCTACCTGTATTAATATTTCACGATCCGAAAAACCGCGTAACTTAACCTGCGCAATTCGTTGATCCCTGGCAATGCGAGTTTTTACTTTTTCTGCATACCGGTTAAGAGATTCTGTACTCAATTCCAGCCCCGGCTCTGCAGTGATAGCTATACTTGCAATATTAGCGGTCCGTTCTAATAAAATAGTACTGGGAGGTTCGACCTTTTCAGGATACGTGGTAATTGATTCAACTGCGGACTTTGCATCATCATAAAAGGTTCCAAGGTCAGAACCTTCTTTCATCACGGCTGTCACTATTGCCAGATTCTCACGTGCATCACATCGAATCTCTATGATGTCTGTTACCGTATCCAGTGCTTCTTCCGTCACCTGGCAGATACCCTGTTCAACATCCAGCGCGGTGGCACCCGGGTAATTCAGGCGAATTTCCACTTCTATTGCTGGTATTACCGGAAAGGTATCCCTCTGTAATTTAGGTAAAGCGGTCAGGCCCAGCACCATGATGATTAACATCAACAGGTTAGCCGCTGTCGGATGCGTTACAAAATAACGAATCATTGATCCTGCCCTGTCGTTTTAAGCGCTTTATCCTCAGCCATCTGTTGCCTGAATTCTTCAGGAATTTCCCCCATAGCATCCATCAATAGCTGCTTCATGGTTTTATTGTCCTTCACTGATTCTAACAACATACCCTCGATTGCAGGTACCAGATCGGAGGTAACTATTTTTTCTTTGGGTTTCAGTCCTTTTTGAATAGCAACATAACCATTCTGGTAAAAGTCCACCTTAACCTGTCTAAATTCCAGCCGGTTGTCATCATTCATTACATACACGCTTCCCTCATGTAGAGCAGTTGAAGGAATTACGGTAAATTTGTTGTTGTTTTGACCCAGCAATTCTACCTGAACAAACATATCGCTGATTAAAGGTGGTCTTCGAGCCGAAGCAGCCTGTTGATAAGGATTTTTTACCGTTGCTACTATGCCAAGGCTTTGTGTCTGGGGATTGATAGTAGCCGATACCCGGCTGATTACCGCGTCCCAGGTTACTTTATGACTGCCATGTTGAATACTGACCTCTGCCGGTAACCCTTTAACACCCGGTACCCAGTTTACTGATGTAGATATTTCATTTCCCATCGCCCCGACTGAAGAACTGACCAGGGGCCTTAACTTGCCTATAGGGAATTGTGACTGTATGTCAGCAGAATCGATGCCATCAGCAGTAAATAATAATTGTCCACGATTAGCATATTGTGAATCACTGATTTTTACTGCGGTGACCCTCGCATCCATCGGCGCTATCAACCGGGTTCGAGTCAAATCCTGTTGTGCCTGTTTATGTTGAACCATTAAAACTTCTCGTTCTGCACGGTTAATTAACAGGTTATTCTCGAGCGTTTGCAAATTTCCCTTTGCCGCTAATAAATTTCTTTCAGTAGTATCCAGAGTCGATTGTGAAACATTACCTTTGTTTGCCAGTTCCTGCTGCCGGTTAAATTCCTTTTCCAGTAAAACCAGTTCCTGCTTGCGTGTTTTGATCGAAAGCCGGGTTGTATCATCCTTTATCTTTGAGGTTTCTATCTGTGCTTCAACCTGTGACAGAGCCAGCTGGTAACTACTGGGATCTATGACCAGTAATTCTTCACCTGCCGACACAAATTCACCGTCTTTGAGTTTATCTGACAAGGATATCACCCTGCCCGCAACCTCGGCTACCGCATCCCAGTGATCACTGGCTTTTACGTGCCCGAAGCCCACTGCATTGATCTTTAGTTTGAGGTTCGGCACAGAAATGACTTTGGCCCTGGTGGCAAATTCAGTCGTTTCAATTCTCTGCGGTGGCGACTTTAATTTGGCCCCCAATACAATGACGCCAATACCGATCAATATAAAAAAGACGATCCATCCTGTTTTTAATCTGTTATTCACTACATATCCTCTGCAACAGTGTTAAATTTTGACACATACCTTACCCATGAACCTGGATTACGCAGTTGGCAGCTATTAATGGGCTTGTAAGCTCATGAAATAAATAGATATTCACCACCAAGCTCACAGAGTACACGAAGGTAAATCATTGTGGACACCAGGCTTTTTCAAAACGATAACAATAACTGCGCTATCAGCTTACCTTAAGCCTGTAAAATGCAGTTTAGCGAGAAAAAGGTGCGTATCAGAAGCAGGAAGGAAGTGCAGTTTATATTTGCTACAATAAACGCCTTTCATGATTTGATTGCTTCACTTTACCCGTCTTTCTTCGTGCGCTTCGTGAGCTTCGTGGTTAAAATAATTTTTACTATTCCTTATTATCAGGGAAAAATCAATTCTCTGGAATGAGATATTTACTCATTTGCCGGTCTGTTTTAAGCTGACAACTTTAAACTATCCAAGCCGGCTAAAGCTATGCATCGCCTATTCTTATTACTCTTCTTGCTGGTTGCTGCCAACAGCCAGGCAGCGAACCATTGTGTAATTTTGCAATTTCATCATTTTAGTGAAAAAACACCCGCTGTTACCAGTATAACGCCAAAACAGTTTGATGCTCAGCTGGAATATTTACAGCAAAACGGTTTTACTGTAATGGCCTTATCTGATGTCGCATTGTCATTAAAACACCAGCTGGAATTACCCGAAAAATGTGTCAGCCTGACTGTTGACGATGCTTATATTTCGGTTTATGAAGAAGCTTATCCAAGACTCAAAAAACTGGGCTGGCCCTTAACTGTTTTTGTTAATACCGCTGCGGTTGATAAAGGTCTTCAAATAGCCATGAGCTGGGATCAAATGCGCGAAATGTCAAAAAACGGGGTCAGCTTCGAAAATCATGGTCATCAGCATATTCATATGATTCGCAGAAATGACCAGGAAACCGAGCGTCAGTGGTTAACCCGAGTCGCCCGGGATATTCAAACTGCACAACGTCGCATCAGCAGGGAAATTGGCATTGAACCAACTCTATTTGCCTTTCCCTATGGTGAATATAGCCCGCCACTGCTGAGTTTAATTGATGGCATGGGGATGACAGGATTCGGCCAGCAATCAGGGCCTGTGTGGCCGGATGCCAACATGGGCGCGTTACCGCGTTTTCCTATGGCTGACAATTACGCCAATATGAAGGGCTTTAAAACCAAAGTACAAACCCTGCCATTGCCGGTAACACGCGCAGAACCTCTCGACCCTCTAGTCAGGTTAGGAGAATGGCGGCCGACGCTAAAACTCACACTGGCACCACGTACCTATTCCAGAAACAACCTGCGTTGTTATGTGGGCGGTAGCGATAAAGTCGATATTACCTGGTCTGAGACTGAAAAAGATAGCGTCTCTATTACCCCTCAGTTTGATTTAAAACCCGGTAGAAATCGCACAAACTGCACCATGCCCTCGTCTCAAAAAGGTCGTTTTCACTGGTACAGTCATAACTGGTTCATTCGTAATAAAGATGGTAGCTGGTATGCGGAATATTGAAAGTGTGGGGAAAAGGATATAGCAGAATATTGACTATATTAGTATTTTCTAATATAGTTTGCATTTTATACTGAATAACAATCTGACTATGTATTTAACCAGTATTTTACGTTTTTTATTATCGTTTCGGCCAATAGCTGCAACACTGCTAATATGGATTTCATTCAGCACCCAGTCTATAGCCTGGCAACAGGTCAATTACAACCCGTATCCAACGTATGCTGCACCGGTTAATTATTATAACCCTTACGCCTATGCACAACCTCGACCCAATAGATATGTAGCGCCTAACTACCCTCGATATAATTATCCGACTTACAATTATCCACCTTATTATCAGCAAAATTTTCAGCAGCCCGGTTATTATGCCCCACAGCCACAACCTTCAAAGCCTGCTGAAATAACCAACAGGCCAGTTAATAATAAAGTGCAGAAAGCTAGCCCCGATAAAGCGTTTTCAACAGGTGAAAACTTTGCTTCAAAACAGCAATTTATCGATAATTTATTACCCTATATTGATAAAGAGAATGCACGTTTAAAACGTCTGCGAGAACAGACTAAGCTACACATTCACGATCTGGAAAAAGGTATCAGTCTCTCTGAAAAAAATTCTTCGTGGTTAAAAAAACTGGCTAAAAAGTTTCGAGTAAAGGGTAATCCATTAAAAAATAAACAGGCCCGTAAAGAGCTATTACGCAAGGTGGACATTATCCCTTCTTCGTTGACTCTGGCACAGGCAGCGAATGAATCTGCCTGGGGTAAATCGCGTTTTGCAACCGAAGCCAATAACCTTTTCGGTATCTGGACATATGACGAAAGCAAGGGTTTGAAACCTCAGAAAAGAGATTCTGAAAAAAAACATCTGGTAAGAATTTTTGAACACTATGGCGAATCTGTTGCCTATTATATGCACACATTGAATTCACACCCGGCCTATAAAAAACTACGCGAAATTCGTCAGCAACAACGCCATACACAGAAATCCATTAACGGCCTCGAACTGGCAAACGGACTGGAAAAATACTCAGCGAAAGGTGATTTATACATCAAGCTAATTCGCAGTTTAATCCGCCAGAATGAATGGGCGTTACTGGATAACAATAATCATTCAGCTTAATTTTTTCTATTTTCCACAAACAAATCAAAATCTTCTACTGGCAGTGGTTTTGAAAATAAATAGCCCTGACCATAATTACAACCCAATGACTTTAACGTCACCAGTTGCTGCTCTGTTTCTATACCTTCGGCTATTACCTGAATTCCCAGCTTATGCGCCATTTGAATAATAGATTCACAAAGAATTAGCACATCTTTTTGCGTTCCCATACTTTGCACATAGGATTTATCAATTTTTAGAAACTCGATATCAAAACGTTTTAAATAACCCGAATTCAACTCATAAGTGCAACTTAACCTAGCTGCACTGTTAAGGAAA
>CALCSG010000327.1 GCA_937894085.1 uncultured Gammaproteobacteria bacterium
ATATTAATGAAAAAACAATAACCGGTTATGCACTTATGACTTGAATTCAGGATAGCTGATTTTTTGTTTTGTAATTCTGATAGTAAGGCTAACATGGAATTCGGGTGACAGGACATATTATGAAGCGCATCCAGTTTGACCCAGATCACTTCTACCTGATGTTTATCAGGATGAATCCCGTTCTGCGGCGTATATGAATCATCTACTTCACAGGCAAATAAAAATTCCACATGTTGACGAGTTGATGGTGGCACAGAATCTCGTGGTTTAAACCAGTCAGCTACATGTAATAATGAAATATTACTGATATCAGCACCGATCTCTTCTTTACATTCCCTGATCAGAGCTGCCGCCAGAGTCTCTCCCGTGTCCTGACCTCCACCCGGTAAGGCGAATTTCTGACTGCCATCTTCATATAATTTACGGATCAACAAAATCCTGTTATCACGAATTATAAAAGCACGCACTGCATTCCGTATTATGGGTTCAAGATTAAACAAAAGTATCTCCTGTGGCTATAAATTGAACCTGAATTCGTAACTTCAATAACTTGAGCCAGAAACTGTCATAAAGTTACGGATTCAGGTTGTAGACAATGATCATGATATAAGTCAATAACGCCCATGCAAAAACAAAGTTTGCGGAATAATATCGCATAACTACTTGTAAATATGAACAAGGTTTCCTATGATTTCCCGACATGAACAGTATTAACGTAACCCGCGCAATACGGATGCCCGATCTACTACGGGTTGGAAGATACAGCAAAGCTCCTGAACTAGGTCCACATATTCTGTTTTTCAGTGGAGGGTCTGCACTAAATCAACTTAGCCAGAAGCTCAAGTTATATACACATAACTCGGTTCACATGGTCACACCATTTGATTCCGGTGGCAGTTCAGCGGTCCTGCGCAAAACTTTTCAGATGCCCTCTATCGGAGACCTGCGCAGTCGCCTGATGGCCCTTGCTGACGACACCCTTACCGGTCAGCCTGAAGTCTATCAACTATTCAACCACCGGCTGAACAAAAACACTAAAAATGCTGAACTACTGACTCAACTGGATGCAATGTGTGCAGGTAAAGATGACATGATACGGGCGATACCCAACCCGATGCGTCGTCTGATTCGTACCCAGCTGGGCTATTTCCGTGAAGCGATGCCCACTTCGTTTAATTTGCGCGCTGCCAGCATTGGCAATCTTATACTGACAGGGGGCTACCTGAATAATCACCAGCACCTTGACCCTATAATTTTTTTATTTTCCAAACTTGTCGGCGTACTTGGCACGGTAAGAGCTACCGTCAATGATAACCTGTCGCTAGGAGCAGATCTTGCAGATGGCACACGTATCATTGGACAACACCGGCTGACAGGTAAGGAACACAAGCCGTTAACTTCCCCGATAAAAAAAATATTCCTGTCTACAGACCCACAAAGGCTATTATCTGCAAAGGCAAAACTTCGAAAGAAGAATCGTAAATTAATCACTAACGCGGAACTCATCTGCTATCCACCAGGCAGCTTTTACACCAGCCTGATAGCAAATTTATTACCCGAGGGTGTAGGTAAGGCAATTGCCAGCAATGATTGTCCAAAGGTCTATATACCAAATCTTGGGCAGGATCCCGAACAGATTGGTATGACAATGGACTTATCTATCCGGACTCTACTTGATTATCTTAGAGTGGATGCAGGGTTAAAACTTAATGCTGGACGATTTATTAACTTTATTTTGATGGATAGCAGGTATCAAAGTCCATTAAATAAACCATCATCAACCTTGCTTAACGAACTAGGAATTCAGCTAATCGATACCAGGCTTGTCAGTAAATCCAGTGCACCAAGATACGACCCTGAATTGCTGATACCGGCACTATTATCACTGACCTGAATTTTCTCGCCGGGGACTCTGGAACAATATAAAGCGTCAGCACCGAAGTGGTGAGACGCATAGAGGCGCTGAACAAATTGATCGGGAAATTAGGCCAAAATACCTTTTCCACACCAGACCATAGATGGTCGAAGGTAGAACAATGGAGCTATTGTCGAGAGCGACACAGGAGTTAAAGCCTAGTAGATTCATCCTAAACCTGACAGCCTCATAACATAAATGATTAAGGACCAGTCCTGAATTCGTTAGAACTATCCCGAACCACTTCATATCAAGATATTAATAGAACATTTTATTATAACCAGGTTTGTTTAATTTGATTCAAGTCATATCTCACCCACATAAATGTTAATATAAATTAATTTTTCAGTCATTAGCGACTTTTAATTAAGGTTTTGTAACAATAATGTAATATAATTTGGATAAGACTTGAGCATTAAAATCCTTTTCATTAGAAAGTTTAGTATACAATAATGGTTTGCAGTGACATTTGTAAGAACGCAATAAAACCTGCTTTTCTATAAATAAAGCGACAACTGGTCACATCAGGTTCCTGGATTTTTACACCCTTTAAAGCAACTTACCTTATAGCCCTCTTATCTGAAGAGCTATAAAAAGGAGAATTGATAAATGTTACGCAAAATACTATTGCCTACAATCCTTATAGCTCTAGTCTATGGTTTCTGGGTCAGCCCGGATTTCAAGAATATTTCTGCCGGCGTTGCCGTTTTTCTATTTGGTATGCTATTCCTAGAACAGGGTTTTCAGTTCTTTACGGGTGGAATACTGGAAAAAATACTACAGCGCACTACCAGTAGCATCTGGAAAAGCCTGAGCTTTGGTATTATTTCAACTACATTGATGCAATCCAGCTCACTGGTATCAGTTATCACTATATCCTTCCTGGGTGCAGGCCTGATTGATCTGGCTGCTGGTGTTGGCATCATCTTCGGTGCTAACCTGGGAACCACTACCGGTGCCTGGTTGATCGCCGGCTTCGGTATGAAAGTAAAAATCTCGGCGTATGCCATGCCGATGCTTGTACTTGGCATTGTACTGGTGTTCCAGAAAGCCAAGGCACTTAAAGGTATAGGATATATTCTGGCTGGTCTTGGTTTTCTCTTTCTTGGTATTCACTTCATGAAAGAAGGTTTTGAAACCTTCCGTGAAACCATCGACCTGACTCAATTTGCAGTTTCGGGGTATAGCGGAATCCTTTTATTTACCCTTTTGGGTGTTGCCGCCACAGTTATTATGCAATCCAGCCATGCGACCCTGGTTATTATTATAACAGCCCTGTCTGTAGGTCAAATTACCTATGAAAACGGACTGGCACTTGCCATAGGTGCCAATATAGGCACGACTATTACCGCAATTCTAGGCTCAATGAGCTCTAACATACAGGGTAAACGACTGGCCCTCGCACACTTAATATTCAATATGACGACAGGCGCTATTGCCATCATATTTATCTTTCAACTAGTCAAGGTTGTTGATGTATTCAGTAATATTCTGGGCATAGATGCAGATAATTACACGCTAAAACTGGCTGTATTCCATACTATTTTCAACCTGATCGGTATAATGGCTATGCTGCCTTTCACCACTCAACTGGTAAACTTTCTAATGCGGGTAATGCCACAGAAAATTATTTCGAGAGAGAAACCAAGATATTTGAACGACTCATCATTAGAAGTACCTGATGTTGCCATCGAAGCAGTGCATAAGGAAATAGTTCATTTATACGATAACGCCTACAGGATCATTGCACACGGCATAAGTTTACATCGACATGACATTGAATCAGATAAAGAACTGGAAACAGTTCGCGTCACTGGTAAAAAGGCAATGGATATAAATATCGATGAAGAATACGAAAGTAGTATCAAGGGGCTTTTTAGTGAAATTATTACTTTTATGAGTAAAGCAAATACCAACATGACCCCTGATCAGGTCAATTACATGTTCAATTATCGTACGGCTGGCCGCGAAATAGTTGAAGCTATAAAAGATATTAAACACATGCACAAAAACCTGAGCAAATACATTACCTCAGATAACGAGCACATCAGGAATGAATATAACGTATTGCGTGTTGGTGTAGGCACGGTACTAAGGCGTATAGAAGTATTAAGAAACTCTAAAGGCGATTTAGAAGATGTCATCCCTCTTGAAGCAGTCTCTGTCGAAATAGATCAACATGACGATTATATCAATAAAAAACTTGATCAGCTCATTCGTGAAAACAAGATAACTCCTGAGATGGCAACTTCTCTAATGAACGATACGGCCTATGCTTATGATATTGCAACAAGCCTGGTACAAATGGGTCTGATACTATTTACAAATGAAAAGGAATCAGGGTTGCATAATGCAGTTACCAGCATCAATATTGATGACGATGACGATGACGATGACGGTTTGGTAAAAGCTACATCAACCTAGTTAAAAATATTTAAAACTATAAACTTTGAGGACAACAAAATGACTGGACCTAAACTACTGGATGCCCTGCGCGATTTTTTTGATGAGAAAAAGAAAAAGCAGAGAAAAAATATTGATGACCTGTTAAAAATCATTTCAAAGCTGGAACATTATCAGAAAAAACTGGAACAAGAGTTAAATGACGAAACCAAAAAAAGAAAGATCGAAGAGATAAAAGCTGAACTAGAAGTAGTTAAGCGTAAGTGTTCAAAAGCACACAAATTGCTGAAATCACTTTAAGAGGCCGAAAATATTTTTATCTTTTCTGATGATTGTAAAAATAAAATACTAGTTAGTGCCTGCACGGAAAGTCGTAAGTAGCGAGACTTTTCCCTGCTGGCACCAGTCTTATAGCTATTCAAGTCTTTTTTACTTAGCTGGCTAAATTTAATTATATATTAATGCGGATAGTGGACAACCGGACATCGTTTGAGTATTCACTGTTATCATTTATCCCTAAATCAAACGAAGCAAACTCTTCCTGAAATTATACAGATCTGGTTTGAACAACCAGTTCTGTAAATACAGAATTAAATGAAATTTATCAGCCTTATATCAATTTGGTGTGATTTTAATTAGGTTAGAATACGCCGTTTTATAACTAAAATAACGAGAAGAAATGGATGAGGTAAAAGTGTTTCTTGATACATTCAATCTCAGTATGCAAGATTTGGAACTAATTATTCGTATCCTGTTTCAGGTACTGTTTCTAGCATCATCAGCAGTGTTTTCTGGATCAGAAACCGCTTTGTTCTCCCTGAGTCGTATCGATTTACAAAAACTCAGGCAGTCCCGGCATGAAAATGCAGACATTATTCACGCAATGCTGGATGAACCTCGTCGCTTAATTATCTCCATCCTGTGCGGCAACGAACTGGTTAATATAGCCTCAGCTGTAAATATGACAGGCATACTACTACTGCTATATGGTGATCAGGATGTAGGCTGGATTAATATTTTAATCATGGTTCCACTATTGTTACTAATTGGCGAAGTAACTCCTAAAACCGTCGCCGTAAGTTTTCCCATTAAGTTTACGACCCGTGTCACATCAGTGTTCTTGCCACGCTGGATTATATTTATAACACCGCTACGCGAGATTGTTCGTGCAGTAGCAGACCGTATAACTACTATGGTAGTAGGAGATGCTGTTAATAGAGAAAATATCCTGCAACCGGATGAGCTAAGAACCCTGCTGGAAGAAGGTGAAGAAACAGGCATTATCGATGCGACCGAGAGAGTTCTAATTGATAATGTACTGGAAGCTTCTGAAACTGATATTTCACGAATAATGACACCCGGACCGAGAATAATGTTTCTTGATGCCGATCTTCCTGTCGCAGAAATCATTGAGCAGTTCCGCAGCTATCGTCACCCTCGCGTACCCGTATATAAAGGACATTGGGATAATGTAATCGGTTTCATTCATTCCGAAGATATACTGAAACTGGTTCGAGGTGGTGGAGACCTTACCATGGTTACCCTGGATATGATCCTGAAGCCTGCTCATTATGTACCTCCGACTAAGAAGGTAGATGAGATGTTCGATTATTTTCAGGCCCATAATACTCGTGTTGCTATCATTCTTGGTGAATTTGGAGAGGTGTCAGGCATTGTCACCATGAAAGATGTCCTCAAATTTATCTTTGGTGAAATATCAGGAAAAATGGAAGGCCAGGAGCATTACAAAGAAGATGATGAAAACAGCTATATTGTCCCCGGTGATATGCGCCTGACAGATTTTTACAATTTGACCAACTTCGATATTGAAGACACGGTAATGTCTACTATTGGTGGCGTTGCCTTCAGGCTGTTTGATCGACTACCAGAACCAGATGATCAGATAACACACGAAGGCTTTCGTTATACTGTAAAACAGCGTAGCGGGTTAAGAATAAGTCAACTTCAGGTACAGAAACTATCATCATCAGATAGTCAGGAAGAGCTCACCGAGGATGAAAATTTAACGACCTCGAAGAAAAAGAAAAAGAAAAAGAAAAAGAAAAAGAAGGGTAATGTAGAAGCCATAACCGAAAGTGATTCTCCCTCAACCACTGATGCGGAAAATCCTGAGGTCTTGCCAGAGTCGGATAAGCAACAGCTTGCTTCGATTAAAGAAGATACTGATGATACCGAAAGTGAATCGGCTTCAATATTACATGTAGTAAATCCAGAGACATCTTCTTACGCCGATAAGCAACAGCTTGATATGACTGCTGATAATACTGTTGTATTTACAGACAGTGAAACTACTGCAGACCAGAAAGACAATCAGCAAACATTGATCCCTGATAAAAAGAAAACAGTCCCGAAGAAAAAGAAGAAAATTAAGAATGATAGTTCAGTGGTGATTAACGAAAACGGGTTGTCTATAAAGAATCAAGGAGAAACTCCTGAAGTATCACCCGACAATGCGTCTGAAGATCAACAACCTGCGGGAGAGAAGTAATGGACTGGGTATTAGAACTCATATTAATTGTTTTTTTCCTGTTACTAAAAGGATTCTTCTCCGGTTCCGAAATAGCCATGGTAAATTCAGACAAGCTCAAATTACGCCATCAGGCGAAAATGGGTAATCGTGGTGCTGCGTTAGTACTCAAGCTATTTCGTACTCCAGACGTTATCCTGGGGACCACTCTTGTAGGAACTAATCTAGCCACCGTTACTATATCAACTCTGGGAGCACTGATATTCATCGATCTGTTTGGCTCTGCAGGAGACCTGATATCAATTTTAGTACTAACCCCTATATTGTTGATTCTAGGAGAAGTGGTTCCGAAGAGCATTTTCCAGCAGAAGGCAGATACAATCTCCAGTAAAATTATCTATGCGCTAAGATTTTTCTCCTACCTTTTCTACCCTATAATTTTCGTCTTTAGTTTAATAGCACGTACCGTTACTCGCATAGTTGGAGGAGGAAGCGTTCCTCAAAATATGTTTATCACTCGTGAGGAGTTACGGGTATTACTGGATGTATCCGATTCAACGGCTAACCCCTCGACAATCGATCGCAAGCGTATTCGACGGATCATACGTTTTGGCGATACTACGGTAGGAGAAGCCATGATTCCCCTGGCTGATGTTGTAGGTATGAATGAAACTCGCCATATGAAAGAGGCAGTACGGCTGGTCATGAAGTATGGCTTTA
>CALCSG010000328.1 GCA_937894085.1 uncultured Gammaproteobacteria bacterium
ACAGATTCCACAATCTAATGGAAAATCTCAGGAATGAATAAGCATCATCAATGGCTGGCTACTCAAATCCCCCTGTGGGTTAAGGATAAAACCATATCACAACAACAGGCGGATCAACTGCAATCCCGTTACCCGGTTAAGGACTCTATCAACCTGGGGCGCCTGTTATTGACAGCAGTGGGGGCAATCATGATTGGACTTGGCGTTATTTTGCTGTTTGCCTATAACTGGGATGACATGCACAAGTACGCCAAGCTTGCAGTTATCTTCGGCTCATTAATCACCTCTCATAGCCTGGCACTCTGGTTTATTCATCGGAATAAACTGCTCAGCGAAGGCCTGTTTGTGCTGGGTACCATGTTAATGGGATCTGCCATTTTCCTGGTTGGACAAATTTACCACCTGGATACACATTACCCCAATGCCTTTTTACTGTGGTCTGCTGGTGCACTGCTACTGGCCTGGGCATTACCCTCCCTTTCCCAGGCATTTATAGCCATCATACTGGTCAGTAGCTGGCACCTGACTGAAGTTTTCGATTTTAATTTTTCCAATCATTTTGCTTTGCTGCTAATTTTGATCGCTGTATTTCCCCTTGTGTGGAGATTACATTCACCTGTACTGGCAAGATTTGTTTCGGCAGCCCTGCTGGCGGGCCTGGCATTAAGTATCATGGTGGATGACGAAAGCATGATCGGGATTACCCTGCTGATGAGCGCAACTGCCCTGATATCCCTGCAACAGTTAGCCCGACATTATGGCAACCCAGAACAACAGGAAATTGCTATAGAAATAGGCAAACCGGCCATTCTGGTATTAATAGGCACGATGTTTTGCCTGACCTTCCACGATTTGATCGATGACATGCTGGAATTCAACTTTTCAAGTTTTTCGTCCAATACTTATTTCTGGGCTGCGCTCTCGTTAAGCCAAATAAGCTTTGTCTGGCTCCTCATTATTAAACAACTCAGGCGGATAGTCTTAGTGGCTGAATTTACCGTACTGATTGCCTTCCTGCCATTGCTGCTGTCACTGGTGACCGATACTGACATACTGCAGGATCTGTATGCATTAATCCCCTTAACCTTTAATTTTATTTTACTGATTAGCAGTGTCTGGTTAATGATCGAAGGCGCCAGACAGGCCAGTCGTAAACACATGATCACAGGGTCTCTGATGTTTTCGGTGCTCGCCATGGTTCGTTATACCGACCTGTTTGAAAGCCTGGTAATGCGTGCTTCGGTATTTTTACTAGTTGGCATAACTTTGTTCATCATCGGTATTATTTATCAGAGTAACAAAAAGGAGGCTCAGTCATGAAAGTTAAAACAGTTCTGATTGTCTGCGCCATTTTGTTCCAGGTACTGTCTGTGGCTTCGATAGTTGTCTCCAGTGAAAATATCCTGAGCACAGGTAAACAGGTCATCCTGCAAACGGCCCCCGTTGATCCCCGTGATATTTTTAAAGGCGATTATGTAAAACTTGATTACACATTCTCAGCAATCACTAATCAGCAACTGGAAAAAAGTATCAGGCAGCAAGGACTTAAAAAAGGTCAAAAAGTATACCTGTCAATGGACATACAAAACGATGGTACTGCATGGGCAAAAAAACTATTTATCGATCCTCCTGAAGGTGAGTTTTACCTGGCCGGTTATGTTAAATCTCACTGGCCTTATCAAGGCTATGTGAAAAATCAGCATAAGGAAGGAATGAGCAGCTCTACCAAACATCCTGTTTATGTAAAGTTTGGTATCGAAAAATATTTCGTGCAACAGGGCGAGGGATTAGTCATGGAAGAAATCCGTGGAACCAGGGATAGTTTCCAGGTTCCGATGCTGATAAGAGTTGCTGTATCAGACAAAGGTGAGGCGCTTATCCATTCTTTCGAATGGGCCAATATTGCCCTGAAAACCGAAGTCATTAGAGAAGCTGAATCTGGTGCTGAAGATAATCAGGCAAGTGCCATTATTCGTTTCACCATCATGAATAAAAGTGAAAAGAGTATAACCCTGCCATTAAAACAACATAACTGTTCATTCCAGCTGATTCCCACCTCAGGGAATCCTCAAAGTGCAGATAATTTTGCCTTTGAAAGACCCGAGTGCAGTAATATCAGCACAACTGACATAACATTAAAAACTGATGAAATTTTTACAGTTGAATTTGACCTCAATCAACCACAATGGCGAATAAACTTTAAAAATCAACCCACTCCCATCGGCAGATTACCCTTCGAATACCGTTATAGAATCAGCTATGAAGGTGACATAATTGAAGGCATCAATGTCAAAATAGAATCCAGTGCATTTCATGGACGTGGCAACATTGATTAATGTTAACTTCAGCCATCAACTTTAAAGAAATAGAATATGCAGGGTTCCGGTCGCTGCCAGCGGAACAACAACTGGAATTCGATGGCATTGTTTTAAGGTTTAACAGCGGTTATACCAAACGGGCAAATTCAGCTAGCATATTGCTACCTCAAAAAGATGAATATTCCAACCTGGTTCAACAATGTGAGCAGCTTTATCAGGCTAAAGATTTACCCTGTATCTTTCGCCTGCCCTCATTTGCACAAAATCAACAACTGGATAATTATCTGGCAAAAAATGGTTATCAGTACACCGACCATTCATTAGTGTTATATCGTTCACTCCAGGGAGCGACTTTCATAAACGAAAATCTATCCAGCAAACAACCATTGGAGTGGCTGCAAAGTTATTGTCGCATTAGCCAAACTGACATCAACCATCAGCAACCTCAGGTTGCAAGATTAAACAGGATCAATGACAAGCTATTCCTGGCCGTTTTATCCGCTAATGATCAGGAGCTAGCCTGTGGCCTGTCGGTAATCAGTAATAAATATTGCGGAATCTTTAATGTTGTCACCAAAAAAACAGCACGCAACAAAGGCATTGGATCAAAACTGTTGAATGGCATGTTATGCCAGGCTGTAATCAATGGAGCAACCGAAGCTTATATTCAGGTGGTTTCCGATAATATTCCGGCAATAAATTTATATAAAAAGCTGGGTTACCAGTACGCCTATGAATATCATTACCGCGTTAAAACACATCGCTAACATTGCACAACCGTTTAGGTAGGGCAGCGTAACATGAAAGTTTTTCGTCAGGCCATAGAACAGGACCTTCCCGCACTGATACAAATGCTCAGCAATGATCAACTGGGTGATCAGCGTGAAGACTACTCTTTGCCTTTACACAAAAATTATATTCGGGCTTTTCAGCAGATAAATAATGACCCGAATAATGAATTGATTGTGGTTGAAAATGACAACCAGATTGTTGGTATGTTGCAGTTAACATTCATACCTTATTTAACCCATCTCGGATCATGGCGCTGTTTAATTGAAGGCGTGCGCGTGCATAAAGACTTTAGAGGCCGGGGTTTAGGGACAAGACTATTGGTATGGGCCATACAGACAGCAAAAGATAAAGGCTGCCCGATGGTTCAATTAACATCAAACAAACAAAGAACAAAAGCTATTCATTTCTATCAACAGCTTGGATTTGTTGCATCTCATGAAGGTTTTAAGTTAAATCTACAGTAAATACCTGAAATGCTTCAATAAGACCCTGTGAATTATTCAGTAGGAGGCTGGGGTTCCATAGTGCCTCCAAAACTTTGCATACAGTCCTGAACATATTGATTCTTATCTTCCGCATCCTCAATCCCTGCAAGTGCCACAGACTCATTACAATAACCCGGTAAATCGGCTTCAGGATTGCTCATATCGACTGCATAAACATTAGAAAACATAGCCATTACAGTCAAAACTGAGAAGTATTTAAATAAATTCATCTTTTTACTCTGGTTACAAAAATCATAATAAGTATCGAATCACCTTTTAATACACTATCCAGATATTGTAAAACAAATAAAACAGCATGCCACAATCACTTTTTTCGATTAACATGGTTTGTTACTTAGAAGCGAGTTCCTATATTTGAACAATTAAAAGATTTTTCACCACGAAGCGCACGAAAAACACGAAGGCAGGTCATTCGGGTGCATAAGTTTTTCAATATTATGCTGACTACTGATTTATCGAGTTAATTTTTTTGTCTTTTGTTTTACTTCGTGATCTTCGTGCGCTTCGTGTTGAATTTCTTTTGACTTTTTAATTACGCTGAATAGATACAATGGGTTTAGGTTAATAAACTAAATACACTTAACATTTTTATTTCCTTTTTTGAGATCATGAAACAATGGATGCAGGACTGCTAAAGGCCTTCCTCGAAGTACATCGATCAAGACATTTTGGTCGAGCTGCACAAAACTTATTTATCAGTCAGTCAGCTGTAAGCGCCCGCATAAAACAACTGGAAGATGAGCTGGGCATTAAATTATTTTCTCGAGAACGGAATAATATAGATTTAACCACCGCCGGCAAAAAGTTCCTGATCTATGCGGAAAAGATCCTTAATACATGGAATAAAGCAAGACTGGAGATTTCTATCCCGGAAGATGCTGAAACACTATTAAGCGTTGCCGCATTACCCAGTCTTTGGGATATTTTTCTTGATAACTGGTTAAGCTGGATTCATAAAAGTAAATTTACCACTGCTTTACAGGTGGATGTTATGCAACCAGACTCTCTGATGCGTAACCTACTGGATGGAACGGTTGATCTTGGTTTTGTTTTTGACCCTCCGAAAACCCCAGAAATACTGGTGAAAAAACTGCTACCGGTACCACTGATGATGATTTCCACTAAACAGGGGCTGATGGCAGAAGAAGCGATAAAAGATAATTACGTGTACGTAGACTGGGGAACCGAATTTGCGATGATCCATGCCCGGCAGTATCAGGATATACCCCCTCCCAGACTTAGGGCCAGTGTGGGTAGAATTGCGCTTAGTTTTATTAATAATTGCGGGGGCGTGGCTTACCTGCCAGAAGCGCTGGTTCATGACCAGCTTGGAGCAACTTTATTCCCGGTAGTTGATGCCCCCGTTATTAATAAAGATGCTTACGCTATTTTTTCTTATAAAAGTAGTAAAATAGAAACTATCGACAGGGTATTAGGCTGGTTTGAGAAGAGTTAGCCCGCATTTTCAAAGGGTAGTACGATCGAGGTTTCAGCTCTAGCCTTCACCTCATTCGTGAGCCGCGCACATCATCGTACAGGGATTTCAATTGTTGAAATGAATCCCGTAGCTGTAACCTCTTTTCCTGGGGAGGGCTGTGCGCCCTGATCCGCTCCAGACGGATTAGCTACAGATGCTATTCCGGGCGAACGGAATAACAATTTGAATTGCCGGCTTTAGAAAAGCCTTTAGTTTCAAATATCAGACTACAACTAGTCATTCCTGAGATAAATGACGTTTAGTCATAATCATAATCATCTTCACTGATAAGCTTTTCCAGCTCCCTTTTCTCTCTTAACTTATCGAGTCGTTTACGCACGTCATTCCTCTGTTTCAAGGAAAATCTCTTGTGGTAAATTTTCTCAAAATAATCAAGCGTGTCATCATCTTCGACCGCTTCAAAATAATCGCTATCATCAATACTAATACTTTTAGGCATTTATAAAGTCTCTAAAAATCTATCCAATCAACAATTGATTGATCAAGTTATTCCGGATTAATTCACAGGTTTCTTTGGTGCAATAACTTAGCGTCAAAATCTATCGCGACAGGGCATTGACTTGATAGGAAACTGGGAAATAATTTCGTTTCCCATAATCTAAAAATCACAGCCATCTGGTCCGTAAACGGTCAATTTATGCGCCACTCCACATAAATGAATTAATCTGAACCCGGTTAATATTTATCAACTAATATTACCTGTAAAGTTAAAAATATTGATCGTAACGATTAATATTTTCGATTAATCATGTTTTATAAACTTTAGCCCAGGTTTCTCATTGGACTAAAAAGTCCGATGCATGGCTCTTCATGCCTTTAGTTAATTTCCTAAAACAGGTGGTACCAATCATTATTTCAAACTACTCTAATTCAAATTGTTTGTAGCTTTCAGCAGGAGGTATATCATTTTTTTTCCACTAACCAATTGATGTCAAATGAAATAAAAAAGCTTGATTTTTGCCTGTCCAGGAATAAAATCGCGTCTCCAAAATTGTACTCTGTGTACCTATGATTCCCGAACTTTAGCGTTGTGGCAGCCTCTATCAGGCTTGTTTGCAGCGCTTAATTTTATAGTTGAAAACCTACCTGTCCTGATATAGAGGAAACCCGATGCATTTAACCGCACCTGCAGAGGTGGAACTTGAAGATTCCACCGCTAAAGTGGGCCGTTGGCTCGACCAAAGAAATAAAATACCAGCTGCCAACACAAATGAATCAGCCGAAGCAGCAAAAGACCACTTTATTCGGCGCAATGGCATTGAATTCGCCGGTACTCACCTCCTGCTGGATCTATGGGGAGCCAGTCACCTCGATGATATTGGATACATTGAGCAGGCCATGCATGACATAGTATCCGCTTGCGGAGCTACTTTACTTCACATCCATTTGCATCATTTCAGTCCCAGTGGTGGTGTTTCAGGTGTAGCCGTACTGGCTGAATCCCATATCAGCGTACATACCTGGCCGGAACGTGATTATGCCGCTTTTGATGTCTTTATGTGCGGCGATGCTCAGCCTGAAAATGCCATACCTGTGTTAAAACGGGCTTTTTTTCCACGTCGCATAGAAGTCAGTGAAGAGCTGCGTGGACGGACACTAATATGAAAAGTTATACAGAGACCCTGTATGACTCTTATGGCCAGGAATTTACGGTAGATAAAGTTTATTTTGAAAATAAAACCGATCATCAGCACCTGGTAATCTTCGAAAACGCCCGCTTTGGACGTGTTATGGCACTCGACGGGATTATCCAGACTACCGAAGCCGATGAGTTCATTTACCATGAAATGATGACACATGTACCATTATTTGCACATGGCAATGCGTCCAGAGTGTTGATTATCGGTGGTGGTGATGGTGGCATGTTACGAGAAGTTTGCAAACATAGCTCTGTGCAGCATATTACCCAGGTCGAGATCGATGATCAGGTAGTTGATATGTGCAAACAGTTTCTACCCAACCACAGTGCTGGAGCTTATGATGATCCACGAGTCAATATTGTGATTGATGATGGTGCCCGTTTTCTGACTGAATGTAACGAGCATTTTGATGTGATCATATCAGACAGTACTGACCCCATTGGCCCGGCCGATGTACTATTCACTTCTGAATTTTACCAGAACTGCAAGAAATGCCTGGCCGACGATGGCATACTGGTTACGCAAAATGGCGTAGCTTTCATGCAGCTGGATGAAGTGACAACTACTTCCAGTCGTTTACAGGCTTATTTTACCGATCATTCTTTTTACTGTGCCGCCATACCGACCTATATAGGAGGAGTTATGACATTTGCATGGGCAACTGATAACGTGCAACTGCGTCAGCTATCGTCAGACATTATTGGCCAGCGTTTTGCTGCCGCTAATATCAACTGCCGTTATTATAATCCGTCTATACACAGTGCAAGCTTTGCCTTGCCGCAGTATATTCTGGATGCGCTTTGAACCTGGCATACGTAATATTAGGATAAAGTCACAATGAATCGCATCACTATAAAAACAACAGATAAAGCTCATTTTTATCGGCAAATGATACAGCAGCATGGCTCCCCATTACTGATACTGGATTGCGATAAACTGGCTCAGCAGTACCAATCTTTAAGCGCAGCTTTACCGGACGTTAAGCTTTATTATGCGATTAAATCTTTACCCCACCCTGCAGCAATTCATACCCTTGATGCGCTGGGTGCCAGCTTTGATATTGCCAGTAGCGGGGAAATAAATTTATTAAGAGAACAAGGTGTAGCTGCTCGCAAAACTATTCATACTCATCCCATTAAACGCGATAAAGATATTCGTGATGCATTACGTTTCGGCTGCACTACCTTTGTAGTTGATAATATCTGGGAACTGGAGAAATTTACCGGTTATCGCCATCGAGTCGGATTGCTAATCAGAGTTAGCTTCCCCAACCCCAACACAGCCATCGATTTATCCCGTAAATTTGGTTGCCGGGCTGACGAAGTATCGCTATTAATTCAGAAAGCCCAATCGTTAGGACTGCATGTCAAAGGTTTATCGTTCCATGCAGGATCTCAATGTCCCGCTCCGGATAACCATGTTTTAGCCATCGAGCAATGTGCAAATATTATTGAATCAGTTTACCAGGACAGCGGTAAATTACTTGCCGTGATGGATATTGGCGGAGGTTTTCCTGTTGAATACAGCCAGCAGACAGGCATCCACATTGATGCCTTCTGCGCGCCCATCAGAGCTGCATTAACAAAGTTACCTGAACACATCCAGGTGATAGCCGAACCGGGTCGATATTTATCAGCCCCGGCGATGACATCCGTCTCCAGTGTCATGGGCAAAGCCCGCCGTGGTGAATCCACCTGGTATTACCTGGATGACGGTGTTTACGGTTCTTATTCCGGACAACTGTTTGATCATGCTGTTTACCCCCTCACTATATTCAGTGACAACACCGAAACAGAACAGGCAGTACTGGCAGGGCCAACCTGTGACAGTATCGATGTGATCGCTGAACAGGTCAGTATTCCATCCATGAATATTGGTGATATGGTGATAGGTCAACAAATGGGCGCTTATACTTCTGCATCCTCAACCAATTTTAATCTGTTTGACAAAGCCAATATTATTGCCATTAACCAACTCGAACTAATCAGTGAAAACGTACTTCAGTTTAACCAATGAATCGTGCCTTAAATATGTTTTTAACGAATAAAATAGATTCATCTTATATACGTAAACTATGAATTCACTTTTCCCAAAAAGCTGTGCGATCCTGAGTATGGATTCTCTGCAAGATTTTGAATGCTATGATGTCTTACTGGATGAACCACTGGCTAAACTAGGCTGGAAAACTGAGACCGTTGACTGGCGTGATGAATCTATCGACTGGAACCGGTTTGATGCTGTATTGATTCGGTCAACCTGGGACTATCAGCAGGACGCTGATTTATTTATGCGGGTTTTACAACGTGTAGAAGATTCTTCTGCACAGCTGGAAAACTGCCTGCAACTGGTAAAATGGAATATAAAAAAAACATATCTTCAGGCATTACAGGATCAAGGATTTTCCATTGTGCCTACTATTTGGGGGCAAACGTTAAAAGAAACTGAATTAACGGATTTTTTTCAACAATTACAGATCGATGAAATAATCATCAAACCTGTGATTAGTGCTAATGCAGACAATACCTACCGGCTTACTCAACAACAGGCTCATAACATGGCAAATGATCTTGTTTTAATTTTTGCTGATCGAGAATTTATGGTGCAGCCATTTATGTCATCAATAATCCACGAAGGAGAGTTCTCACTGTTCTTTTTCGGCGGAAAGTACAGTCATGCCATTTTAAAGAAACCTGCTCCCAATGATTTTAGAGTCCAGGAAGAACATGGAGGAACGCTATTAAAAATTGAGCCCGAACCACAGCTTTTAAAACAGGCCGAAAAATTAAATAAACAACTTACCCCGGCACCACTGTATAGCCGACTGGATTTCGTCAGATCTGCAACAGGTTTTGATATTATGGAAGCTGAACTCATAGAGCCGTCTCTTTATTTTAATATGGATGTTCAATCTGCAGAAAGATTCGCCCTGGCTTTTGATGAATGGATGTCAGAAAAGTTATACAGGCGTGTATAATTCACTTTTTTCACTGACCAGAGCCAGCCTTGGAATTCAGTTATGTATCCGCTTTTCTGCTTGGCCTGTTCGGCACCCTGCATTGTGTGAGCATGTGCGGTAGTATATCGAGCGTTTTAACCTTTAGCCTGCCACACAGAACCCGTAACAATTCGATCATTCTGGTTAGCTATCTAGGCTTCTATAATGCGGGTCGGTTACTCAGTTACTCCATCGCAGGTGCCCTCGCCGGTGCCTTTGGCGGTCAGTTGCTATACAGCATCAGCCCGCAAAATGGTCATACAATATTACGAATGCTTTCGACCGTGATGATGGTAGCAGTAGGACTGTATCTGGCAGGCTGGTTTCCTAAACTGGCTTATATTGAACGCATCGGTGTGCCCGTGTGGAAAAAATTTGAACCCCTCGGTCGTAAACTATTACCAGTCAAATCCCCCATTCAGGCGCTTCTGTATGGAATGATCTGGGGCTGGTTACCCTGTGGACTGGTTTATTCTGCGCTGTTAATTGCCTTAGCTCAAGGACAGGCATTGCAAGGCGGGTTATTCTTATTTATATTCGGGCTAGGAACACTACCCTCACTACTTGGGGCGGGTTTATTTGCCGGTAAATTATTAAAAATAGCGCATAATCCAAAAATCCGCGCATATGTCGGGCTGTTATTAATTATCCTTGCTGTAATTGGGCTGGGCTTAAACTGGGACATAAATGAGCATCACCACTGACACAAAAATGATAGGAAAAGCACCTGAATTCTCTGCTTTGCTGAGATCTCTGGAAGTGGCGGCTGCCACTGATGTCACAGTCATGCTGCAGGGAGAAAGTGGCACCGGTAAAGAATTGCTTGCCAGATTTACCCACCAGCAAAGCAAACGTAAAGATTTACCCTTTGTCGCTATTAACTGTGCTGCCCTTCCCGAAGCATTAGCCGAGTCAGAGTTATTCGGTCATCGCAAAGGCGCATTCACAGGAGCAATTCAGCAGAATACAGGCCGCATCCAGTCAGCCGAAGGCGGCACTTTATTTCTCGATGAAGTGGCCGAAATGCCACTGACTGTGCAGGCAAAGCTACTGCGTTTTATGGAGTCCGGCGAATACCAGGCCGTCGGTGATACCACGCACAAAATAGCGAATGTACGCATCATTACCGCCACACATGCCGACTTAAACAGTAAAGTGAAAGCAGGTGAATTCAGGGCCGACCTGTATTATCGCCTGAATGTTGTGCCCTTTCACGTACCCGCCTTACGAGAGCGTACGGGTGATATCAAGCCGTTGCTGAATGATATGTCAGGTAAGCTGGCGCGACAGCACCAGCTAACAGCGCCGCGCTACTCAAAACAGTGTGTGAAACTTCTGCAAACCTATGACTGGCCCGGCAATATCCGGGAATTACGTAATTTCTGTGAACGCATGTTAATTTTATTTCCTGCTACAGAAATACAGGTAGAAAACCTGCCGCTAGAAATTCGTAATCAAGCAAGTGATAACCATTTTACTTTCCAGCTGCCTGATAAAGGATTAAAACTGGATGAGCTTGAACAGGATTTATTAATTCAGGCACTCAGGAAAACACTGGGCAATCAGAGCAGAGCGGCGAAAATGCTCGGATTAACCAGGGATACGTTTCTTTATCGATTGAAAAAATATTCGATTGTCTGTTCGTAATTTCAACAACAATAAGACTTCAGTAGATTGATCTTCTTTAATGAAAGACAGCATCTAAATTTGAAAGCTCTGTTAAACCTAAAGGAAAGATACTCCTTAAATTAAAACCCTCTCCTGTCAATGAAATCGGCAGAAGAGAGTTACTGGTATCTATAGTGACTAATCTGAATTAGAAACTATAAACAGCGTTTACATATACGTAACGACCAGGTTCATTCATCAACATGACATCGTCAGAAACTAGTGATAATAATGTTAAATCCTTATACGTATTACTAACCGCGTAGGTTTCATCTAACAGATTATCGATACCGGCGGTTATCCCGAATTGATCGGTAAACTGATGCTTCACTTTCGCGTTTAACACGCTCCAGCTATCCAGCTTCTGCTCGCCGTTATCGGCATCAAAATCACTCCAGCTATCAGATACAACCAGTTCCAGCATTGCAGTACTATTTTTCTGGTACTCATAATTCAGTGCGACATTTCCTTTCATTGGTGGAATTTCAGCCAGGTTGGTATCGGTCTGGCCATCCAGTGCCTCATCCTTTTCACCGCGCTGATAAGCCAGCCCGAAATCAACCGATATTTTATCAGTCGCTGTATAGGAGCCAGACACATCAAAGCCGTAAATGGTGGCGTCTACATTATCAAAACCACCAATCATCATTGGGTTCCCCATTACTATAACTGTCTGTTTTTTATCATGATAGTGAATGAAATTATCCAGCATGCTGTAAAACACCTTGGCCTTAATATTGAAATCACCCGTGGTATGCTCGATACCCAGATCAATCTCAGTATTAGTGGTATCTTCCAGCTCAGGATTACCGATTAAGAATCCCATTGAGTTATAAAAATAGAGTTCACGCGCATCCGGTACGCGCGAAGCACGCCCAACTCCAGCGAATAATTTTTGCGTTTCGTTCAACTGGTAGGTCGAAAAAACGAAAGCAGAGAAAGCGCTATAGTCATTCGACGTCAGTGTGTGTTGAGTGCTATTAGGAGTAATACTGGTATCATCGAAACGCGCACCATACTTCAGATTCAGTTCATTAAAATCCTGACTAAGCTCTACAAACAGGGCCTGATTCTCAGTATCTACATCGGGAATACTTTCTCTACCCGTTACCCCCAGCTTGCTACCAAAACCTTCGTAAGCACCATCCCAGTTACGTTGATTTAAATCTATACCGGCTTTAAGTTCCGTAGCACTGGATATATCCATTGTATTAATTAGTTTAGCACCCTGCATTTTGGTTTCCAGGTAACTGATAACATTATTATCTGAATCAGTAGCTCCGGATGACAAACGATAAAAAGTCGACATAGGATGCTTAACCTCCGAGTTGTAAATTTGCACATTCAACTCTTTGGAGTATTCACCCAGGTCAGTTATTGCATAATCAAAATTAATGATATCCGAATCATCGTACAGCGCATCCATCCCACTGGATGGATATAGCACGTCATCACTTCGATTAGCGGTGTAACTTAACTCCATATCCTGGTTGTCAGCGATATCAACATAGACCTTTGCCATTAAGGTACTTTTTTCATAAGCATCCAGGTCAGCATACTCAAGCTTATAGTTTTTGGTGGGGTCATAGTTTTCAATCTGCTGATAAAAATCGTTCCCATCACCATCTTCATATTGCCCGCCAGTTTCCTGTGAGAAACTTAAAAGGCCACGGACTTTTTCACTACCGCCACTCAAAGTAGCGGCAAATTTCTGATAATCCCAACTACCCAGATTCAGACTAGCTTCACCCTGAAAACCTTCTTCGGGTTTTTTAGTGGTGATAAGCACAGCACCACTCAGAGTACCAAAGCTTTCTACATCATAAGGACCTTCGATCACTTCAACAGAGTCAACATTATTGGTCAGTATATGAGAAGTTGGAGGATCCATTCTGTTGGGACATGCGCCATAGACTTTTGAATTATCAAATAAAATATTGATATTGTCTTTCTTCTGACCGCGTAAAATAATATCGTTAGCAATACCACTTCGACGTACCAGCGAAATGCCGGCAATCTTTTTTGTTAATGCCTCTGCCAGATCCGCAGATTTAACCTCATTCACATTTACATCACTGATTTTTTGACCGACAACTTCAATTGTCGGTAATTCTTCAGACGGTGCATTATCTGCTGCAGCAGCTACATTACATACTGTTGCGCTTATGATTAGCGGTATATATTTAATTTCATTCATTCTTTAGCCCTTGATTATTAAATTTTTGTAACATAAAGCAATAAACGCACCATTATTTTTTATTTATATAAATCAACTAGTTATATAATTTAGAGGAAATTCTGGCTGGCTAAACGGGCCAGTTAACACAATTACTGTGTGATATCACACAGATTTCTCAGGCAAAAACCTGTAAATTTGTTTACCATGTCTTACAACTATCGGTACCTGCCACACATCAATGACATATAAACATCAGATCTTCGACCCGGATGGAGCCATAAGCACCCCTGAACAGGAGATTTGCCCCGTTAGTAGAATAAAAAAACAAAACCCTGAATTTATATTTAACAATCCATAACAACTCCAGGCATTAATTGAATGGAGATTAAGCTTAAAAGTATTAGGTAAACACTCATGAAATTTCGTTACTACAATAAAAATATCGACCGTAAATCATGTCACCGTATCTGGAAAGAAAATGCCTGGATCGAGGGTAAAGATGAACAAAAAGCGATGGATATATTTGTTTCTGATGGTCGTAACCTGGTTGCCGAAGTAAATGATAATGCGGAAGGTATTGCCTGCGGAAAACCGGGAAATATGAATTATCAGGGTAATAAACTTAAGTTCTCGGCAATTGTTGCTGTAGCAACCAGTCGTATTGCCAGAAAACAGGGGCTTGAAGCCTCACTAACAGCTCAGTTGATTGCTGAAAAAACTATCGCCGGTGCTCATGTCTGCGGTCTGGGAATATATGAATCCGGATTTTACGATCAGTTAGGTTTTGGACTTGGAAGACAGGAGATTATTCGATATTTTGATCCTTCAAAGTTGAAAATTTCGTCAGAACATCGAACTCCGATACGCCTTGGCAAAAAAGATTTCAACAAAATTTACCAAAGCCTCGCTTCACGTTACCGTAGCCACGGTTCTATCATGATTGATTCGGAAAATTACTTTCAGGCCGAAATGAAATGGTCTGGCTTGTCCTTTGGATTGGGATATTCCAATAAATTCAGCAATGAGATCAGCCATTTTATCTGGATTAAAAGCGCAGGAGATAACGGCCCCTATCGCATTGCTTACATGGCCTGGCAAAACAAACAGCAATTGCTGGAATTATTGTCATTGATCCACAGCCTGAGTGACCAGGTAAGTTCAGTGGGAATGGTGGAGCACCCTGAAATTCAATTAGATCAATTGCTGGAACACCCTGTTCGACTAAACCAGCTAACTCACAATACCGATATTGCCACCGGCAGAGACGCACTATCTTACTGGCAGGCCAGAATCTGTAACCTGGAAGCCTGCATTTCTGCCTGCAAGATTGATTGTTTACCGATAGAGTTCAATTTAAAATTATCGGATCCTATTGCCAAATATCTGGACAAGCAAACAGCCTGGCAGGGATTGGCCGGTGAATACAGCGTTTACCTGGGTGCTGACTCCAAAATCCAGCCTGAATTAAGAAAAGGATTACCCCTCTTAACAACAGACGTTAATGCGTTCACCCGATTATGGTTGGGAGTTCAAACCGCGCGAGGTTTAAGTATTACCGATAATTTCTCGGCCCCTGAAGAACTTATCCTTGGTCTTGATGAATGCTTTAGATTACCCCAGCCTTCATTCAATCTGGATTTTTAATAACCCCTGAAAATATTCTGTATAATCGCCAGCTCTATGGTCAACTTATAAAAACATGTCAACAGAAAAAAATTTACTATCGCGTAGTGATTCAAAATGCGAACTCTGCAGTTCTACTGAAAACCTCAGTGTCTACTCGATTCCACCCGAACCGAATGATACAGCAGACCATAGCATTCTGTTGTGTTCAGTTTGTCAGGATCAAATTGAAAACCCTGATAACGTCGATGTACATCACTGGCGCTGCCTGAACGACAGCATGTGGAGCCAAATTCCGGCTGTTCAGGTGATGGCCTGGCGTATGCTTACCCGCCTCAGTGCAGAAGGCTGGCCTCAGGATTTACTGGACATGCTGTATCTTGATGAAGAAACCCTTAACTGGGCCAAAGCCACTGGCGAAGGAAGCAATGAAAGTTCGGTTAAACACATGGACAGCAATGGCAATATTCTACAGGCTGGCGACACTGTCACACTAATTAAGGACCTTAATGTCAAAGGGGCAAACTTTACCGCTAAACGCGGTACAGCTGTCCGGAGTATTTCACTGGTCGCCGATAACCCTGAACACATCGAAGGAAGGGTGAATGGCCAGCAAATTGTGATTTTGACGCAGTTTGTCAAAAAATCGAGCTGATGATTAATCCTGCCAACAATTTATTGACTGGGTTATATCTTTAACCTGAATCGGTAGCTTCAGGTTTAATTCAGGTAGTAATGCCCCATGATGCCAAAAAATATGACCGCACCGACCCACTGATTATGTAAAAATGCCTGAAAGCAATATTCGGGAAGCCGGTAAAAAATCATCAATTGCTCATACCCCAGCAATATTGATGCAATCACCAGTGCTACGAAATAAATAGTCGAAAATCCCAGGGTCTGTCCAGTCAACCAGAGAGTCACAATAAAAATCATCTGCAGGAAGCCGATAATGAAACGATCAGCTTCACCAAACAGAATAGCCGTTGATTTTGCGCCGACCCTGAGGTCATCTTCCCGGTCTACCATCGCATACATGGTGTCATAGGCAATAGTCCATAACACTGTAGCGATATATAGCAACCAGGCTATTTTTGTCACATATCCGGTTTGTGCAGCATACGCCATCGGTACCGCCCAGCCAAAAGCAGCTCCCAGATGTACCTGGGGCAGATAATGATAACGCTTCATAAACGGATAACTGGCCGCCAGAATAATGCCACCAATAGATAAATAAATGGTATAGATGTTCAATGTTAATACCAGTAAAAACGCCAACATCGAAAGAACCGCAAAAACTGACAGGGCTTCTCTGGAAGTAATTTTTCCGGAAGTCAAAGGTCGTTCTTTCGTCCTCGCCACATGTAAATCAATATGGCGATCAGCATAATCGTTAATGGCACAGCCAGCAGAGCGCATCAGCACAACTCCCGTTACAAACACGAATAACACCCACAAATCCGGACTGCCTTCTCCCGCAATCGCTAACGCCCATAAGGTGGGCCACAACAACAGGTATATGCCTATCGGCTTGTCCAGACGAATTAATTCAGAATAGATTTTAAGTTTGTGCAATATCAGGGGGTTCATGATGAAAACCAGAATACAGAATGATTTAAAAAACTAATGAAATTTTCACCACGAAGAGCACGAAGCACACGAAGGAAGATTCCTGGTAGTTATTTAGCTAAGCCAACAACCACATATAACGGTATTATGCCTCAAAATTTAATACTTCGTGCTCTTCGTGAACTTCGTGGTGTAATTTTTTTAAAATATTTTCGCTGATTAGTTTAACTCAGGATAGAAGCATGATTCGTTCATTTGAAAATACTTACCCCAAAATAGCATCCGGCTGTTATATAGATGATAACGCCGAGGTGATCGGCGATGTAGAAATCGGCGAAAACAGTTCAGTCTGGCCAATGGCTGTTATTCGTGGCGATGTCAATGTGATCCGCATAGGCCATAGTACAAATATTCAGGATGGTAGTATTTTACACGTCAGTCATGCCGGAGAATACAACCCTGCAGGAGCCTCCTTAACCATCGGAAATCACGTCACGGTGGGGCATAAAGTCATCTTACACGGCTGCACCATAGGTAATGACTGCCTGATCGGCATGGGATCAATCATTATGGATGATGTCGTATTGGAAGATCAGGTATTAATCGGCGCCGGCACACTGGTATCCCCCGGTAAAACATTAAAAAGCGGTTACCTTTATTTAGGAAGCCCCTGCAAACAGGTTCGCGCATTGAATCAACGTGAGCTTGATTCTCTCAGGTATTCAGCGGAACATTATGTACGCGTTAAAAACAGGTATGGCTATAAAGAGGAATAGTTTATTTCATCAGATCTAACTTTATCCTGAATCCGTAGCTTCAGGGCAGAATTATGGTACATGCTATTGCTGTCTATTTTATACAATTGCTGGCTCTATATGATTGCCTTTATGAAATTGAGCGATAACATTTTGCTTTATTCTAGTGGATGATGTTCGAGGGTTGTACAGAACCTGGATAATTTTTTTCCCTGCATTTTTTAAGAAAAGCTCTACCTCGAGATTATGGGGTTTGTTCCCCCAGTCTTCTCCAATGACGAAAATATCGACATCCAGTTCCTTACAGGCAGATACATATTCAAGTTCATGGTAGGGGCGTACAATATCGACGCTACGCAAGCCTTTCAGCATTTCCTCTCGCTGGTCGAGGGGAATAACAGGTACATTTGGCTTGTAAGAGTTCACTACTTTATCCGAAGCAACACCAACCGCCACGATATCGCCTAATGTTCTGCAGTATTCTAGTAAAGCGAGGTGACCTACATGTAACATATCGAATGTGCCTACCGTATATACAATCATTTTGCTATTTAACTCCTGGATTAAAGTACTTTCAGTTTTTTCTTTATCAATAATATTGATACTATTCATAAAAGTTTCCAGCCATAGATACCCGTTATTGCAAGAGTATAAATAGCAAGAATATAAACATTGACTGGATTCCCTGAAAGTTTTGGTGTTTTGATTTGAGACACATTCAAGGCTGCGAGTCCTACACCGCTGATATAAAGAATGACTGAAAAAATTCCCGCACTAAAAATGCTTTCAAATAAAAATATGAAAACCAGTATTATACTGTTGTTATCGAGAGCCAGACCGGTGTACTTCGAACCGCCCGAAAGTCCAAAAGTGCTAAAGTAACTCAACCGTATCGCACTGGCAGCGAGCATTATAAAAGCTCCAGCTAAATAGATGGGTTCGAATTTTCCAAAGCTCAGTAGAAGAATGGCAGGAGCGACTCCATAGCTCACGATGTCTATTAACACATCAAGTTGCCCGCCAAAAGTCCGATCGTCACCTGTTCGTCCTTTCATTCTTCGTGCAATAAGTCCATCCGCCCAGTCAAAGGCAACGGCCCAGATCATGCCAATCATGGCTGCGTAATAAACGCCCAGAATACTGAAGTAAATAGATAATATGGTGCAGGCCAGTCCTGCAAGAGAGCATAAGTTTGGAAGGTCTTTCACATAGGAAAGGATCGTCGGCTGAAAAGCCTGAGGTTCTTCATTGTAAGTTGTCATGTGTATTCCTGATGATGATAATCAATACGAAATGATTATGAGTATTGAGCTGGTAGTAAGAGTAAATCCCATTACCGAAACGGATAAACGCAAGAATGCAGCTAGAACAAAGTCTTAAACCAGACTTGTTACAATACAATTAATAAAATTTTTGACTGCGCTTAGACTTGAATCAGGAGAATGAAATAAAGTCAGGCTACTTGATATAGGTGCTTAAGCAGTGATTAAAGCTTAAGGCTTATAGAGAGTGGAAAGTCAAAGACGTTTCAAAAGTTTACCACATTTAGCTATTCAAAACCGTTTTAAATGTTTTTTGTGGTTATAAGCAAAGTTAGAAACACCGGCGCTTTGGCTGCTCCGATGCCCCCTAAGAGTAATTAGCCATTCGCCATGGCAACAACTTCTTCTTTAAAAATTAATTGATCACCATCAAGGAATATCCTTATCAGATTTATTTTCATTTCCTTTTTACCTAAATTTTCATAAAACAGAAACATGTTCGTATCACTAGGGTGACTATGGGAATTGAGCGTGCCAATTTTGTACTGGGTAAAAAAATACTGATGATACAGATCAATCGTTTTCATTATAGCTAATTTATGGGTGTGGCCGCAGAAAACATGCTGGATATTATGTTTTTCTATAAAATCGATGACTCGAGATGAGTTAAAAAGCGGGTCAGAGTCAGTCTCTAATACAGAATGGTGATTAAGCAGTATCACCTGATCATAGCTTAGCTGGTCTATTTCATAAGAAACCGAATTCAATACTTCTTCATCCACATTACCATTATCTTTATACAGTTCGTTAGTATCCAGACATACAACCAACATGGACTCCCCATTAATAGAAATTTTCTTAATAAAATTAATGTCTGTAAATCTGTCTTTAACGCCTACCGTAATTCCATCTATAAAAAGTTTGTTTTTTGTGCACTTCTCAGGATTTTTAGGGTGGATACGATCAACCTTATTGATGTATTCCTGGAAAAAATCCTGTGAACGCATATTTCGTTTATCATGGTTCCCTACGATCGAAATAACATGCTCACATTTTATCGAATTTAAAAAGTTGCTGGCAGCCTCAAACTCGCTTTCCAGAGCATCGGTTGTGCTATCTCCTGTATTAATCACAATGTCAGCAGAATAGGAGTTTAATTTTTCCAACAGTATTGCGTCATTTCCTTCCCAATGACGAGAACCGAAATGCAGGTCGGATATATGCAATATATTCATTTGATATCTCAAGTATTAACAGTTTATTAAATCTTAGTTTTAGACCTGTGAAGGCCTGGAAAACTCAGGTGACAGCAATATACCTGAAAAGTTGTAAATGTAATCACGAATTAGGTAATTATAATCGCACTTTATAGTGACTAATGCGTTTATTCCGGTCTATGACGTTCATGTTGAGGCTGCGGCTTATTGTACTTTCTTTGAGTGCTGTTGTTCTGGACATATCTGCTTTTTTCCATGGGACAGCATAAGTTCTCTATTTGTATAACAGAATCCCCGTGTTCAAATCAATCGTGAGAGGAATCCCCTACATGTAAACTATTAAGAAAGGCTACAACGGTTCGTTATGTTGATCCACCCATAAGGAGGCAGCTCCTGCCATTAAAGGCAGAAGCTAGCCTGATGTAATATTTAACCCAAATTTTGAAAATATGGCAGTTGGTATTTGGAATTATTCAACTAAATTAATAAGAAAAAACTTCAGAAAATACAATAACCATTAGAAAATTCTGCCAGAATTACTGCTGTTTGCATTACAATCCAGTTTCCAGAAAAAACAGTAAAGGTAAATTATGAAAAGGTGGGAATGCATAGTTTGTGGATTTATCTACGAAGAAAAAATCGGTTTACCGGCAGAAGGTATACCCGCTGGAACCGCATGGAATGATATTCCTGAAGACTGGATTTGCCCCGATTGCGGTGTTGGAAAATCAGACTTCGAAATGATACAGATCTAGTGCCGTGTCCTGTACTGCTCGCATATATAGCGCTCAGTACAGGACACCACACTAGTATCAGGATGAGTGAAAATAAAAACATTATTATTATCGGCAGCGGTATGGCAGGTTAAACATTGCTGCGTGAAATCCACAAAATTGATAACGCTATACAGAGCGCCCTGATCTGTGCCGATAGCGGTGATTTTTATTCCAGACCCATGCTAGTCAATGCACTGGATAAAATTTGTATTAACGGAATAATAAGCTAATCGGCTTAATGCCGACAGACGGTAACATTATTGAAAAACAATCATTGATCAAACAGTTACCTGCCATTCCTTAATTATCCAGTTCTCCGTTGAACCAAGTATCCCTGGAAACAGTCACATTTAGCTATAACATTAAAAATAACCGAGGGGATACTTCATGGTTGAGTTTAACAATATTGCTTTCGAAATCTTACAAACCTTAGCCGTTTTATTTATTTTTGTACTGGGTATCGGGGTGATGGTAATCATTGGAATGTATATTTCTGACATTACACAAACCACTCACGCAATTCGAAAAAACTACCCGGTGATTGGACGGTTTCGCTATCTCTTCGAAAACATGGGTGAATTTCTCAGGCAATACTTTTTCGCTCTGGATCGGGAAGAAATGCCTTTTAACAGGGCACAACGCAGCTGGGTATACCGTTCTGCTAAAAATATCGACTCTACAGTCGCTTTTGGTTCAACCCGTAACCTTAAAGAATCCGGCTCGATTATATTTGCCAACTGTCCCTTCCCAACTTTAGGTAAAGATGCGGTAAATAAGCCCGAATCGACACCCGGATATCAATAATATATCTGAACTTCTGGATATGATTCAAAGAATACGCAAGGTCACCGGAAAACCTGTGGGTTTTAAAGTTGTCATTGGAGCCTATGGCTGGTTAGAAAACCTATGCACTGAAATCACGCATAGAGGGATTGAGTCAGCTCCTGACTTTATCACCATTGACAGTGCCGATGGGGGCACCGGTGCCTCCCCGATGAGCCTGATGGACTATATGGGTCTGCTACTTTCGGAGAGCCTGCCACTGGTTGTTGATATGTTGCAAAAATTCCAGTTAAGGGATCGAATAAAAGTCATTTGTTCCGGTAAACCGATAAACCCTGCAGAAGCTGCCTGGGCTCTATGCATGGGTGCTGATTTTATTGTATCAGCCAGGGGCCCGATGTTTGCACTAGGCTGTATACAATCTATGCAGTGCAACAAAAATACCTGTCCGACAGGCATTACGACTCATAACAAAAAACTTCAAAGCGGTTTAAATCCTGCAGATAAAGCGCAACGGGTGAAAAACTATATCGAACACATGGTTTACGAGATCGGTGTAATATCCCATTCCTGCGGGGTTAGGGAACCACGCGAATTAAAACGCTTTCATTGCCGAGCAATCAGCGAAAATGGTAAATCACAGTCCATGCAGGAAATTTTTCCCGAGTATACGGCTGACAACAAGTAGCTTCCTTCTGGGGATATGTAAATTTACAGGAATCTAAGGCACAATAGGTTAAAATTTAATCATCTTAAGCAAGGCAACAGACACAATGAATAACCCTTTTCAGGAACAGTTTCTAAAAGCTGGCATCGTTAACAAACAGCAGGTCAAAAAGGCCAACCAGCAAAAGGCCAGTAAAAAAAATAATCAGCAGCAGCGATTCCAAAAGAATGCTGCGGCTGAACAGGCACGCCTCAAAACAAAACAGGCAGAGCAGGAAAAAGCAGCTCGCGACCGTGCCTTAAATCAACAAAAAGAAGAACAGGCACGCAAAAAAGCCCTGTCTATTGAGATCAATCAGTTGATTAGTAATAACTGCCTGCAGCGCGACGCAAAATGCGAAATAGCTTACAACTTCGCACACCGTAATAAGGTGAATCGAATTTATATCAACGGCGATATGAAATCTCAGTTGATTCAGGGAAAATTGGGTATTGCGCGAATTGAAGGCCGCTATGAACTGGTGCCTTTTTCCATTGCACAAAAAATTAAGGAGCGTAATGAAAAACGGATTGTTTTACTGGAAGAAGAACAACCACAGGAAGTACCAGAAGATGACCCTTACGCTAAATTTCAAATTCCGGATGACTTAACCTGGTAATAAACAGCAGATAATCCTAGAAAAATCAGTTGAGTGCGAAAAAGATATGCAAGCTATTGATTTGGATAGCGTAATGAAAAAATGCGTAGTCACCTTATTGGTGAAGAGCACTTTTTTCATATAGCTAGACGAATTAAGAGCCTGTACAGACTTTCGTAATCCAACTGATTTATCTAGGATAATGGATTTATCAAATCATTACCGCTCTTACAAAGGATAAATTATGTCAACTTCAATTAAGCTGTTTTTTGTCATACTCGTTGTCGCTATCAGTCAATCATCGATAGCCGCCGTATTTAAATGTGAAGAAAATGGAGAAATCACTTTTTCAGACAAACCCTGTAGCGATAAATCACAGAACATCACCAGCCAGAAACTCAATGTAATTCCCAACAAAACGTCAGCTGATTCTACATTACAGGCCACCAGAATGAAAAAAATGGCCGATGAAATGGAATCAGTTCGAATGCAACGCGAAATAAATCAGAAAATTAGTTTGCTTGAAAGCGAAATCGACGAAAAGAAACAATCACGTGATAAAAAATTGCTTGAGCTGGAAGATAAAAAATCACAGATCGGTTATGGAGATGATTATGATGAAGAACTGTTAGTAATTGATTTGAAAAAACTAATATCCGATGAAGAAATAGAAGTCAAAAATCAATACTCGCTCGAAATAGAGGCATTAACTCAAAAAATTAAGGACTTAAGAGATCAACTCGATAAATATAAACCTTAGCTTAAAACCCGCCTAAATTACTTCTCTACCAGATAGTAAGAATGATGAGCACGGCCCCAATAGTTAATCAAAACGCCCATAAAACGCTGGTTCGTCAATCAGGTTTTTTTGCCTCTCTTCCACCCGAATTACAGGCAGAAATGGCTGAAAAATTTAGTCTGGAAGAATGGAAAAAAAGTAACTATATTGATCCCGCCATATTAACCACGCGCTTTTACACACTAATCGATGGACAGCTTGAAATGAAACGCTCCAACCCTGATAGTGGTCGGGAAGTAACACTGGATATGATATACCCTGGTGATAGCTTTGATGTTGTTACTCTACTGGATGGTAAGCCTCATGATATTTTGCTAAACCCGTTGACTGACCTGAAACTCATGTCGGTGCCGATAGACATCATGCGAAAGTGGTTATGGACTTATCCTGAAATTAACCAGCAGTTACTTCCCTATCTGGCAGAAAAAATTCGTCATCATGAAAACCAGTCTACCAGCTTTGCACTGCACGATGTCAGCACTCGATTAAGCCGAATTATTTTAAACCATATTAACCGCATCAACACTTTTGAAGGGCATCAGCAGGACGCACATAAAGACCACCTGATCAACGGCCTTTCGGATGATACTCTGGCGCGTATGGTGGGCTCAGTACGCCAGGTTATCAACAAACAGCTGCAACACTGGAAATCGCAGGGTATTCTACAAAAGAAACGCAACCAGATTCTAATAAAAGATCTCGATGCGTTATACAAAGAAGCGCAATACACAAAATCATCGCTTAAAACACGTTGACTATTGCCTATCAGTAAAATCGCTAAAAGCTGGCAACGATTTACCTATACCCAGTCATTTTATTGTACAACTCCATTGCGGTCAGATAAAAAGCAGGACGGGTTTTTCCTTTGCGTTCTTTGCGTCCTGGCGAAAACCATTTTCCTGTTTTTTGACAAAAGCTGAGTTTCCGTGGTAACCGGAATATTTCTAATGCACCTCTATCCGTCTGCGCCGTTGTTCGGGTTTCTTGTTCAGCTCCAGTCTCAAAACACCACCTTTATAATCGGCTTTGGCAGATTCGGCATCCACCTCATAATTTAACGGTATAGACCGGCTAAATTTACCATAAGCGCGTTCCAGCACGTGATACTGTCCTTCACTCTGTTCACGTTCAAAACGTTTTTCACCGCTAATATTAAGCACATTATCAACCACCGATATGTCGAAGTCTTCAGCAGATAACCCGGGTACTTCCAGTCGCACGACGACCTTATCAGCATCATCAAATACTTCGGCACTCATCAATCCCCAGTGCGGGCTCTGTACAGGTATCAGATCATTCTTTTGCTGATCACTTCCTGTAAAATGGGTCAGAGCATTACCCGCACGATTAATTAAATGATTCCACCCCTGACTGATAGATTCCCAACTTCGGTTCAGACTCTCTCCCAGTTCATTCATGTTAAACATCATACACCTCCAGTTTTTTCAGCTCACAAGATCAATGGACTTTAATTTCAACCTTACGTGGTTTATGTTTTTCTGAACGTGGAATAAATACCACTAATTCACCCTGCTTAAGGGTGGCCTTAATGTTTGCACTATCCAGCTCATCACCGAGTGTGAAACGGCGCTCGAAAACTCCCGAATGCAATTCCATATAACTTGGTTTGAGTTCTTCCGGTGTATGCAAATTAATCGCGCCACGAATACTCAGTACATTCCTGTCCACATCAATGTCAAGTGCATCTTTTGCAACACCTGGCATATCAAGGTAAACGGAAACACCCTCTGGCGTTTCTTTAATATCCGCTAACGGACGTAAGGTCATTATTTCAGCGTCAGCCTGTCCTGCTGTCGAAACCGGTTGCTTCTGCTGACTCAAATCTAATTGCTTTTCTTCGCTCATCATATCTCTCCTTAATTTACATTAATCTGAATTTGACGTGGTTGTGAAACAACCGGTTTAGCTACCCGGATATGCAAAACACCATCTTCATAATTAGCTTCGACACTATCAGTATCGACATCTTCCGGTAGCGTAATGACACGCTTGAAGTCTCCATCAAAACGTTCTTTCAGAGAGTAGCTTCCCTGTTGTTCATCGTTTTCAGCTAATTTGCGGGTTCCTGCGACACTCAGTAAATTTTTCTCAATCACAACATCCAGCGTATCCGGATCCATTGCCGGAATAAAAAGATATAAATCGACATTCTTATCGGTAACGCCGACATTAAATGGAGGATAACCCGCACGTGTACGGCGGCTCACTGTTCTGGACTCCGGAAAAAACCAGTTATCCAGATCGTCATCGAACATCGATAACGGAAAACGTAACATATTTGATATCATAGCAATTCTCCTGTGTGGTTCATGTTCACTACTTCAATTTGAAGATTAACTATTGTGCTACATGACTTCTGTCACCTGGGTGACAGTTCCAGATATATAACTACCTGATTACCCCTGAGATTCAGCTATTTATCATTTTGAACACAAAGAAAAAATTTACTCTCGCCAGGACGCAAAGAACGCTAAGAAAGGCCGCTTCAAGTTAATTACTGCAATTCAAATTTAGCTGTCTATACTCAGGAAATAAAATAAGGTTTTAGCTGTATCTGCCGATTTATCTTCAACAAAAGTTTTACTTGAACTTACTATCCTTTAAGCGGTTTACATCATGAGTATAAGCAAAAAAATTCACATCCCATTAATTACGATGCTAGTTGTCGGGCTTCTTGTAATAGTTGTCGTGTCGATGAATGGTCTAGACAAGATAGAACAGGATGTTTTTGCGCAGCAGGAAGCTAAATTGCTTGACTTTTTTGAGCAGAAATATCAGGCGAAAAAGGATGTCGCTATCTCCAATGCGATAAATATTGCGCAAAATTACTCGGTTATCTCTGCACTTAAGAACAAGGATCGTCAAATTGCAATTACCGGTTTAAATACGCTAATTAATGACCCCGAATTCAACTCATAAGTGCAACTTAACCTAGCTGCACTGTTAAGGAAAGAG
>CALCSG010000329.1 GCA_937894085.1 uncultured Gammaproteobacteria bacterium
ATCCATGACACTCAGGATATCCAGATGAATTTATCTCTTACACAACGCAAACAGGAAACCAACCGAATCACTCTGTGGGGGGTTCTGGTTAATCTTGTTTTATCGGTCATTAAAATTGTGGGTGGCATTATGGGTCAGTCACAGGCGCTGATCGCGGATGGTATTCACTCGCTATCTGACCTTGTCAGTGACGGCATGGTTATTATAGCAGTCAAACATTCCGGTGAAGATGCCGATGAAGATCACCCTTATGGCCATGGGCGATACGAAACAGTGGCCACAATCGCCCTCGGAGTGTTATTGCTCGGTGTTGCTGCAGGTATCGCTTATGATGCGATACTACGCGTGCAAAAACCTGACGAACTTTTAGAGCCAGCACTTTTTACTCTGTTAATAGCTGCTGTTTCAATCATTAGCAAAGAAGCGCTTTATCATGCCACGCGCCTTGTAGCGAAAAAAATTCGTTCGCCTTTGCTTGAAGCCAATGCCTGGCATCACCGCAGCGATGCGATATCTTCGATTGTTGTTTTTGCTGGTATTGGTGGTACCTATTTGGGATTTCCGCTGCTGGATGCTGTCGCTGCTATGATGGTAGCAATCATGATTGGCAAGATTGGCCTGGATTTAAGTTTGCAGAGCATGCGAGAACTGGTCGATACAGCCCTGCATCCTGACATGATCGAAAAGATCCGGCAGACAATTTTAAATATTGATGATGTTCGAGAGCTGCATAACCTGCGCAGCCGACGCATGGGTCATAGTGCATTGATTGATGTACACATTCAGGTTTCACCAAAACTCAGCGTTTCCGAAGGGCACTATATCGCCCAAATGGTAGAAAATGTCGTCATTGATAATTTTGAAGACATTAATGACGTTACCGTCCATATTGATCCTGAGGAAGATGAAGTCTTAATTAAGCATTTACCAAGGCGCACTCAGGTTTTACATGAACTATTCAGTGAATGTTCAAAACACGATGTCCTGCAACATATTACAGATGTCACTTTACACTATCTTGACGGTCATGTTTCTGTCGAGGCCTGTTTGCCTTTAGCGCATTTACAGCACCTGAAAGATGTAGCAGGGTTGAAGCAGGATTTTAAAAAAGTGTGCAACAAAATTCATTTTATTGGCGACAGCGAATTATATTTTTGTTAAATCACTCCTTAATGGCGCTCACTATTTGTGTCTTTACCATTACCACAAGTTAGTACCACACTTCCACAGTGTCAAAATGCAGTTGCTATAGTTGTTCCCGCTTCAAATGCCTTTGAATTGACTTCTCATGTTCCCTCTGGAGACTGTTGAGAAGTTGCCAATTGATGGGGCCGGGTAAACTCCATCAGTCGAGGGATGACAGCAATAAAGCAGCTACCCAATTGTATGACTTGCCAGTCAATTGCATGTCATAGTTGTAGATGCAACAGGGGTACCTTCACCGAGTCCAATTTCGATCGCACCATCGCGCACGCCTGTTGGCATTTACGCAACGAGTCTATGACTCCTTTACGAACAGGGGCCTCCATTGCAAAATGAACGGCATATTCATATCCCGTTGTGGGCTCGTGATCAGTCCGGCTATTTATATCCAGAACGCATTGAGCACAGGCGATTACCTTGTGACCTTCTGCGACCAGTTAGTCAGCCTTTTCAAGGTATTGTGTCCGACCGTCATCTGAGAATTGATTGCTGTAAAATAGTTTATCCAGCTGTCCAGAAAACCGGAAAATAAATATGCAGTACCAACAGCAGGGCACTAAAATCTGTAACTGTCTTATTTTAATCAAATTATTGTAGGTTAAATCGAAAGATGGGCAAAGACATCACATTCATTTGGAAATTGTATGGAACCGATGTTTTCCTGGGGGTGCAAGCCAGGACGGTAGCAATACAGCTTGATCCTGAAGGATGATTGATACGTATTCAGACACCAATATTTGAAAAGCACGATGCAGCCTGTTTAATCCGTTATCCACATTTTAGTCGATTGCAGAGGCCTTCTCAGCGAAGGCCCTGATTTCTACAGAAGACTTCATAGCCGACACTGAGTCATTAAAAAAGTGATCTGCTATCATTTTAATCCCCCGGTCCGCAGCCAGCTTGCCTGCTTTCCAGGGATTCAGGGTCATAGCCGCCTTGGCTGCTTCACCTGTAGTCACCGCAGATTCGCCATCAACCTGAATACTGTCGACCCAGACCAGGGAGGCGTTCCGGTCGCTTAAGGTCCATTGAATGATGGCGGTATCAATCGTAGTCGAAGTACCAAAAACCGGGCGACTCCTTTCGTAGGAAACCAGTTCCGGCACCAGCATTGCATTTATGGTACCGGGAGCGAACATCTGCTCGTTGTCGGCCACCACAACCTTCGAGAAGACGGCAGCCGATACCTCCCTGGCCTTTTCACTGAAAACGGCACCGATGTGGAATTTGATTTTATGCTCGTCAGAAACCCAGACGGCATTTTTGAAATCATCGGATAGGACCAGCCCCACTTTCAAGGTGATGTCCGGTTTTAAAGAATAATCGGTCGGGGAGGCAGAAAAAACAAAATCTTTCGGCGGAGCAGCCATGCAACCGGGCAGCATGGGCAGCACCAGTGATAGCAGAATCAGGGTAAAGAACTTATGCTGCAGGGCAATTGGAAGCGATTGCTTTGTCATTTGTTATCTCCTTCCCAATTGAAGGGGAGCTGGTAGGTTTGACGAGTCTTTTCCTGAAGATTTAATACTTCAATCGTTATGCTCGGGTTGGCGTTATGTGTGATTTTTTCTGGCAGACGAAAGTACACAAACCCCTGGCATTGTTCGCCCACAGAGAGAGTGTGAGTCTGAAAAGCCTTGGATTTGAAATTTCTTTTGATTTCGGCGGAATCAGAAATCTGACTAAGCGCTACCAGCATGAGCGGCACGCCACCAACTATGGCAGAAGACTCACTGAGAGCCATGGAATTTTTCATACCAAACGCTTTGAGCTTATCATTGGAGTTGACGTGATTATCATTTAGACCGTTCAGGTAAATTTTATCGCTAAAAACTACTCGACTGCCCGTAGATTGATGATTGTTTACCATGATAAAGACAGGCAGGATCTTTTCATCAATCAGATTCGTACCGAAGTAACTCATATTTTGTTTAGTGTCGAAAAGAGCTTCGACTGATATTTGTAATCCGTCTACAGCCAGAAAATGCTGATAGCTTTCGGCCTGTTTAACGGGAAATGGGGGAAGCCGTGGGGCAGAAGAACAGCCAGTAATCAGAAAAATAAGCACCAGGCATAGAGAAGGGAAAACGATTTTGTAACTATGTCCACCGCCCATCAGATACACTCCCTTCAAAGTATAGTAAATATAAAATTCCAACCTACAGATGTCTATAGATCTACATCAACTTTCCTCTTTAAAAGATTATTGACAAGCTAAATTCGTAATTTCAAAACTTACCCTCTTCCCTTAGAACAAAGGGTAGAACAGTTGAGCCGCATAGGAGCACATGAGTAAATTTTTGCTGTAAGTTCTGCGAAGACAAAGCTACAGACTACATTGTTAGAAAATCAATATGTTAGGTTATTGTTCAATAGTTTTTTTGGGTGAAACGAATCGAATGACAGTAAACGCTGAGGACTTTTTTTATTGTAGATCTGGTAATTAGATCCTGAGTGTCAATATCGAAAATTAAAAAAATATTCCTAAACGACCGGTTTGTCCACAGCCAGCCCATGGACTTGCCGGTCGCATAGTCAACCATGAACGACTCCAAATGGCACATATCAGCAATCTGTTAAACCTAAGTTGATTAGCAAACTCACTCGGCTACTTTGTATTGACATGCTTATTCCAGTTATTTTCAAGCCGATAATAAAGTGGAGGGGGTCCATACCATTATCCCTGCACCACTCCTCCGGCATGCTCGATAATAAACCTTCGTGTACTTGGCAACTGCTCCTGCGTCGCCTAAAGCGCCTATTCTTGCTGCTCTACCTACCTACATCCGAGTAGGCGTTCGTGCGCTTCGTGGTGAATAAAATCTACAGATGAGAGGGTACTAAAATTACTGTTGGGACAGCTTTACTATGGCCCGTTTATCGATAATTTCAATATATCCGCGGTTGACGACAATCAGTCCCCGGTGTGTCAGGTCGCGTAAAATACGACTTACTACTTCCCTCGAACTGCCCACATCGGCGGCCAGATCAGCATGTGTTTTATGAATAATATCGACGCCCCTGGTGAGTTCTCGTGCAAATTGTTCTGCGAGTCGGACATCGATGCGTTTAAAGGCAACTCCTTCGACTACAGAAATAATATTCGATAAACGGTGAGATAACAGGCCAAAAATGAATTTCTGCCACTGCGGTTCTTCACAAAACCATCGCCTGACACTTGCTGGAGGAATTAAAAACCCACGTACCAGTGTCTCGGTAATTGCCATGGCAGGGAAACTATCATGATTCATGATACAGGAAGCGGTTAGAACACAGCTTTCACCCCCGTATATTCTATATAGCGTTACTTCTCTCCCGGAAGAGGAAAGCTTATAAACTCTACCCACTCCAGCCACAACCATTGCAAGGTGCGAACATTGCTGCCCCTCGTCACAGATAGAAACACCGGCTGGTATTTCCATATATTGTGCCTCGGCATAGAAAGCATCTACAAAATCTACTGCTGCCAGTTTGATAAAAGGGAAGAGTGTTTCAAATTCTGTCCGTTGAGCCTGTGAAATCATTGAAATTCCATCAATTCAGTAATTCATCGGTAACTGTTTTTTATTTATCATTAGGGGTATCAGCATGGCAGGTTTAAATACCTGATAATTTAAAGGGCAGTTCGTTTAAAGCATTGTCAACACAGCAATCAATCCAGCTTTACTAACAACTGTCCACCATCTTCGATGATTGGCCAGCTTTTAACTCCTGCACCGGCTAAAGGCGACAATCCATGCCCTGTTTTTATATCAAAACGAGCCTTATGCCAGGGACACTCAATCTCTTCACCATAAATTTCACCATCACAAAGCGCTGCGGCTTTATGAGGACATAAATTATCAAGTAAATAAAATTGATTTTGCTGGAAAATAAGAACAAAAGATTGATCTGCGGTCTCTATGCATTGAATTTTTGTTTTTTTCAGCTCTTCAATACTACCCAATAACATGAATCATTTCCTTAACATGCGCTCTATAATCGAACCTTAACGCAGTTTCGACCATTTTTCTTTGCCACAAATAGCGCCATATCTGCTCTTTTCACCATCGATTCATGGTTACCGGTTTCATCTGTGATGGCAGCAACACCGATACTTAATGTCGCTCTGCGATCTCCGAAAGCAGTTTTGAAACTCGTTTTTTCTGTATAGTAACGCAAAGACTCTGCAAATTTTTCCGCTGCATTCATATCAACCCTGGGCAACAGTATACTAAAACCATTTTGACCATAGCGCCCCAATACATCACGTTCTTTATCGGTTTTAGAAAATACATATTTCACGATCCCTGCAAAAATTTTATAGGCAGACTGATCTCCCTCTTTCTCACGAATCGAGGACAACCCATCGACCTCAACCAGCAGCAAGGATAAGGGTTCATTTTCTACAGCAGCAGTTCTATAGCGATCCATAGAGACATGCTCAGCATTTTCACGACTCAGTAAAGTAATAGTTTTTCTGGCCGTTTCAGTATCTTTCTTAATTTGTTTAACAACAGCACTGGGCACCACAGTTTCATCACGTTCAGCAGTATGACTAACGGCGGCCTGCACATCAGTCAACTCTATATCGGTAGAAGGTGAACTCGATTCTTTGTCTTCCTCTAGCGCAACTGATTTTGGATCAGCAGGTTTAGAAGCATCTGGTTTGGATGCTGCAACCTGCTGTAAACCTGCCGACATCAATGAGGCTTTTGCTGTCCGGTTAAAAATCATCATCGCCTGAGTCGCTATACTGACACTGGCTGTCATATCAAGATCATCAAATGCCTGGGATTCTCGTTTAAGACTGACAACAGCGACAAGATTAGAATCATTAAAAACGGGAATATCCATGCGAAAATACTGAAAATTCTTTTTCCCTTTGCCAAAAAAACTTTTCGCTTCAGTAAATTCAGCACTAACTTTTGCCTGTCTGGTTTGTGATAGCCTCATTATTAGCTCATCTGACCAGATAGTCTGATCATCATCTTCAAATAGTGCCCCCTCGACTTCATCAGCCGCTGGCTTGGGTCCTTTTCCATCCAGTGAAGTCATGACAAAAGAATCATATTCAATGACAGTTTTAAAATGCTCCATCAAGCGACTAACCAGTTCCCTGATATCCAGTATGCCACTTAATGACATATCCAGATCTATCAGTGTATAGGCCCAGTTTTCCTGTCGTTCATACACATTTTTTAATGCTTCATTGGTTAAAAACATAGTACGACGAAACCTCTCCATCATGTAGCAGAGGTACAAAGCCAGAGCAAAGGCCGCAATCATCAGCGCTATCAACCCAATCAGCTTGGTAGATACTGCGCCTGCAAAATATGCAGCAATAATAAAAGCCGATCCGGCCGAGAGACTCAACAGAAAGGATTGGCGGAAACGAAGTACATTCAGACTGCCCATCCAGACCACCAGCAAGATTATCTCAATAGCATGGTAAAGCCGGTAATTGGGTAGATAGAGAGCCCAGATCAAAATCATTAATGTCAACAGACCCGGGACAATAATGCGCATCTTTAACATATTAGTTTGGCTGCTCACCACGCTAAAAACGGTAAGCCCAACACAAACGAAAGCAATAAAAATGTAACTTAATAGAGGACCCTGTGATTCTATCCCGAGAATCCAGTATTCAAGAAAAGCAAAAGTGAAGTTAATAATGGCCAGCGAGGCCAAGGAATAGATAGCAGTGCTCCTGCCACGATTATGCTGAAAAGTCAGAAACTTCTGTTCCATTAATTCATCACCAAATCTTAGCTTCATCGATTTTTTGTAATGAGTAAGTTTTTCTACTGGCACGGCTCAATTACCTGTTGTCTGTCCTGGATACGACACTTCAATTATTGTTACGTTATTATACCTGCAAATAAATTAAGTAAAATTGGTGCGCGCTTTTTAAAATGCAGTCACTGCGTTTATGATAACCTGCAACATAATAAAAAAGCACAAGCACCTCTTTATACTAGCATATTCTTCGAAAATTCAAATGCTTAAGAGAATTATTTCATACTTATGTTTAATATAGACTTAACCTTATATCGAAACTCTTTCATGACACAGGTATATAGGTCAATACTGATATTCCTGTTTATTCTGCTAAGCGGGTCAATCTGCTCGGTGAGTGCCCAGTTTTTAACTACTCTGCAACAGTTAGAGAAACTCGATTCACAGGCAAGAAATGCCATGCAACAGGGAAATTACGCTATCGCCTACTGTATCTGGCAACCATTGGCCCAACACGGCAATAGTTCGGCTCAATACAATTTAGGCTGGATGTACCACAATGGTTACGGATTAAGTATAGACGATGAAATGGCACTTAACTGGTGGCTTAAATCAGCCGCATCGGGTGATGCAAACTCACATTTTGCACTAGGTGAGCTTTACGCACAGGGTCAGGGCGTAGAACAGGATATGTCAATTTCTCTGGGATGGTATATTTCTGCAGCATTAAAAGGACATGAGCCTGCTCAGGAAACCTTACTGGCTTTACTCAGCAGCAATGACAGCCTGTCACAAAATACATTTCAGCAGTTACTGCAAACTGACTGGTCAATACTCGGTGACACTATGCAGGTAAACGTTGATAAAGCCAATACCAGACGAGGTCCCGATAAAAGCTACAAAATTGTGTCAACTCTGCACAAGGGTCACGTGGTTATACCACTAAGAGAACAGAATGGCTGGACGTATATTGGTATCACAGGCACAGGAGAAACTGCCTGGATTTTTAGTCAGCTAATCAGACAGCCTGCAGGCATTTACCCGCTGAAGTAGCCAACACTCATTTAAATAAATCTGAAAAACGTCTTGAGTCTGTTTGCCTGTGACGACTGGTAGAATCCATTAAGGTGGCAATACGAGAAACATAACCACGGGTTTCAGGCGGCAGATATTTCTTAACCTCTACCCATGTATAATCCTTTTTATGCGTTCTTTTCACGGCTTTTAAAACCCGACCATAGCCTGCGTTATAACTTGAAAAAGCCAGAAACAGTCTCTCTTCACTGGGTAAAGGTTTACGCCATTTGCGGTAGAGCTGGCGATCATAATAAATTCCTGCTGCAATATTCCAGCGAGGTTCATCAAGGGCTAAATAGGTTGGATTCTGCTGTTGAATTTCGTCAAATGTATCCGGCATAATTTGCATAACTCCCTTCGCACCAACCGGACTGGCTGCATCCTCATCCAAATTAGATTCAGCTATTCCTTGAGATTTAAACCAGCGCCATTCAAAATGTGGCCCGAAGTAACGTTTTGAATATTTCTTGAAATGGCGATCATATTTATCATGCCATTTATCTGTTTCTATCGACCGGGCATGAACTGTATTAATAATAATTAAGACCATTAAGGGAATTAAATAAAAATGCTTAATAAAATTCATAGCTTCGAGTATAACGTGAAAAAGTCAAAGACCACCAATGGATGACATATTTTTTTACCTCTCCAAGACTCTTTGGAAAATATTTTCGCTGGATAACTTATTTGTTGTTTTTCTTTGCTTAATCTTATTTCTACTGTTAAGCGGGAAAATACGCAAAGCCACTCAAATTATGAGTTTTCTGGTACTTTGCACTTTAACACTCACAATTTTACCGGTTGCCGACTGGATGCTATACCCTCTGGAAACACGCTATCAACACAATCCCGAATTACCTGAAAAAGTCGATGGCATTATAGTTTTAGGGGGGTCAATCATTGCTGAATCCAGTAAAGAGTGGCAACAGTTAGAAACTAATGAATTTCATGAACGATTATCAAGCTTTATAGAACTGGCTAAAGCTTACCCACAGGCCAGACTTGTATTTAGCGGAGGAAGTGCCAACCTCGAACAGGGACACCCGACTGAAGCCATGATAGCTGAAAGCTATTTTTTACAATCAGGCATTTCAGCAGAGCGCCTGATTATAGAAAACAGGGCCAGAAATACTGAAGAGAATGTCACTTTCTCAAAACGCCTGCTTAAGCCACAACCGGATGAAACCTGGGTTATGATAACCACTGCATTTCACATACCAAGGGCAATGGGAGTTTTTTGCAAACAAAACTGGAAAGTTATTCCTTATCCGGTGGACCACCATACCTTACCCAGCAAACTTTACAAAGCGGATTTCTCATTACTCGAACACGCCAACCAGTTAGTATTAGCCTCACACGAATGGATGGGGTTACTGGCCTATTATGCCGCCGGAAAAACTAACAGCCTGCTACCTGAACAGTGTAACTACTCGAACTGATCGGTACGTAACATAACCAGGGTACAGGCTTCCAGTGTTTCAATCCCGTGACTTTGGTAAAAAGACATCAGTTGAGTGGACTCGGTGCCGGGATTAAAGATAATGCGCCGGGGCTTTAACTGCAGCACATCCTGCTTAATACGCTCATGAAGTTGTGCATTCAAATACAGCGTAACTGTATCAATAGGGTGTTCGATATCCCTGACCGAACTATACCCCTGAACTCCTAAAATTTCACGACCGTTACCGGAAACCGGAAACACGCTGTGCTTGTACTCCATCAGCATAACCTGAGCTTTATAGGCATAACGCTGAGGTTTATGGCTGGCACCTATAATTGCTACCGGTAAAGCCATTAACTGTCTCCAACTGTTGTTTTAAAAGCAGATGGCGCCATGTATTCAAATAATTCCTTGCCATCATTATCAACCATAATTCTGACGCCCTGTTCAGGATAAGACCACAGTTGAGTGGTTTCATCCACTACACTACGACTATCAGGTTCACCAAATCGTTCCTTAATAAAATCCTGGTCCATACCACTATAAGCGGGAATGTAACTTAATGAACTAATAATCCGCGCACCCTGTTCGACCTGTTTATCAGCTTTTAACGTCCATCTCTGACTGCCATTATCAGTGATTATCCGTTTAATCGTGTGTTCCGTTAAACTTTCAAGCTCCTGTTGGGAAACATCCAGATTCGCGATAATTCTGGCACTGAAAGGCCCGATGGTTACTTTACCGAAATATGCCTCCAGGCTATAAACATCCTGTTCATTTTGAAACAGTGCAAGGCCATCCAGTTGACCAAATATTACTCTTGCCTGTTCGAGCGTCGTCTTATTCAGCACAATACCAAAAACTTCACTGTGATTAGAGTCATGTACAGTAATATGCCAGGGCATATTGGCCGGTTCATTTAACGATCTATCCGTTGTGAAATAAAACAGTGCAAATGCCAGTAAAGTCACAGAAGTTATTATGAGTAACGCCAATTTCATCGATCAAAATGTTGTATTAAAGTCGGGCGCGCACTATAGCCGCAATCTCATCATCTGTCAGCTTAATCGGGTTTGTTTTCATACTGCTCGGGCTAACATTTTGCACGATACGATCAATATCGCTTTCCTTTACCCCATAGCCTGCCAGACCGGGGATTTGCAAAGCATGAGTCCAATTCCACAATTCATTTATCAATGACTTAAATGCCGTCTCATGATCCGTAAATTGTCGATCACAGATTATCTTCGATAACCTGAAATAGGATTCAAGTGCAGGGTTTTCTGGTTCTCGTTGCAACATTACCTGAATATTTAATTGCGTCGCCTGCGCTAACAGACTGCCACAAACGACGCCATGCGGAATCGGAAAAAATGCGCCTAATGGCGAAGCCAGTCCATGCACTGATCCTAGCCCGGTTTGCGCCAGATTTATACCCGATATCATCGAAGCAAAAGCCATATTTTCTCTTGCTCTGTCATCCTGCGTCGATTGATACAGCGCTAACAAACCCTTTGCTGCTCGTTGAATTGCCTGCTCAGATAACGCATTACAGAATACATTCTGGCGCGTAGAAACATAGGATTCCATCAGTTGCGTCACTGCATCCATGCCATTCGCAGCAATGACAGCAGGCGGGCAGCTAACCAGCAAATCGGGATCGACTATCGCCACTCTGGCCATTAACAGATCATCTCGAAACGATTTTTTAAACCCATTTTCTCCAGGGCGACTTAACACGGCATTTTTTGTTGCTTCGCTGCCTGTACCTGCCGTGGTCGGTACAGCAATAAATGGCACTGAGGGTCCGCTATATTTAAGCTCCGGCCCGACCCCTTCGAGATAATCCAGCACCGGTTTGTTTATCTTCAGTAATCCCGCGATAGCCTTGGCAGCATCCATTGCACTACCGCCTCCGACCGCCACTACCACATCAATATTTTGCCGATAGAACTGTTTGACCGTTGCATCCACTAATTCCGGCGAAGGTTCCCCGTCTACCTTAACCTGGTAATACTGAATTCCCGCTGCATCCAGAGACTGTAACAATGGCGACCACCATTCTGCTTTCGACCAGGAAGTACCACCTGTCACCAGTAGAACTTGATGCCCGAATTGAGTAATCACTGCGGGTAACAGCGCTATCTTTCCAGACCCGAACTGGATTTCTGGCAAGTGAGAAACTGAAAATTGCATACCGATTTACCGCTTTAAATTGAATTATCCGAGTCAGAATGCCAGTGAAATATCTTTATGATGAGATAGACAACCGGCTATTTGCTTAGCCTGATCGATGCTTAATTTATCCTGCATTCTTAACCCGATATTATTTTTGACCACTTCATCAAACTGTTGCAGGCCGGCCAGGTACTGTTTTTTCGCCTGTAAACGCCAGCTAATTTCTGCTTCCAGAACCTCGATCGATTTAACCAGATCACCGGCAGCCTGATCCCTGTCCCCGCTTTTCTTTAAGACGCGACGAGCTTTGGATAACCCCGATTTTATCGTATGCCCGTTTTTAATTGCAGACACTGAAGCTTCAATTTGCTTGATCTGCAACATGGCTGTTTCAATGTCAGCATCACGAATCACCGCATGTAAAGTCTCTATCTCCGGCTGCAGTTTAGTTAATGAATCAACTGACAGAATCATATTTTCAGTATCCTGGATAACCTGGTAACTGTCATCAACCAGACGCCGATATTTGATACGAGCTATTTTTTCTTTTTTGGATAAATCTAGATAAGTCTCTCTGGCAGTTTTCCAGTTTTGTGGAATTTTTTCAGCAAGATGTTGCTGTTCAGATTTTAACTGTGTAATGCTGTTTTGTAATAGCACTGTTTTACCGGTATCGGCTTTTTCAGAATACTTAATTTGATCAATTTCATCCTCGATCGTCTCAATTTTTTTATCGATTTTCCGGCTATCCCGTTGCACGCTGCGTACTTCTCGATGCAACGGTTCATACTCAACCACGAAAGATGCCAGAGCTTTTTCAGTAGCATCAATTTCCGCCGTTAATTCAAATACCTGTGCCATATCCTTTAAACTTTGTTGCAGACTTTGAGCATAATTTTGCGGGAAATAAGCCGTATCCTGTAGCTTAAGCTGCTTCAAAGCCGTTTCGATTTTATTTTTCTGACTGACGTAATCGCTAAAAACCATATCTTCCAGGCACATCTGTAATCGTGGGTTATTCGGTGGGGGGGCAGTTTCAGAGGTTAAGTACGTCCTGTTAGGAAGATAATTAATTAACGTTGGAAATACCCCTGCAATAAAAAGTCCCGCCAGTTGAAGTGCTATAAAGGCCACAGCGCCTTTATAAATATGCACGGTTTTAACAATTGCCGGGGCAACACCTCTTAAATAAAATAATGCAAAGCCAAAAGGCGGTGTCAAAAATGATGTTTGAATATTTAATCCGACCATCACTCCGAGCCATACAGCAGTCACATTAGCTTCAGGGTTGGCGAGTAGAATTGGCGCAACAATCGGTACAACCACGACTGCAATTTCAATAAAATCCAGAAAAAACCCGAGCAGAAATATAACCGCCATGACTACGATAAACTGAACCCAGAAACCGCCCGGTAATGTAGTCAGATACTGTTTAACCAGCTCTTCACCACCAAACGCACGAAAAGCCGACGTCAGCATCGCCGCGCCAATCAGGATGATAAAAACCATCGAGGTGGTTTTAGCCGTTTCGATCATTACCTCATTTAAAATATTATCTATTTTAAATGTTCGCCATATAGCCCAGACCACTGCTATCAATAATACCGAAACCGCAATCACGGCCAGGTAAATACCAAACTGATCTTCCTCGGTGCTTATATTTTTGATATTCAGATCATAATTATTAAGCAGAAAAGCTATCGCTAACAGCGATAAAATCGCCATAACCGCAGGATAATAAGCTGTTTTGCTACCCTGAGTTAAACGGTAACTTCCCATTAACAACGCACCGACAGCGCCGATTGCTCCGGCCTGATTTACCGTGGCCACGCCTAAAACAATAGAGCCTAAAACGACGAAAATAAGTAGTAACGGAGGAACCAGTGCCAGTAAAACGGTAATGGCAAACTGCCTGTTATATTTTCCTTCATAAGGAACCGGCGGTGCTACTTCTGGCTTAATAACAGCAGATATAAAAATATATGCCATATACAGCCCGACCAGAATCAGTCCAGGTACAAAAGCACCCATAAACATATCCCCTGCACTGGCTGACACCACATCAAAATCACTCGGCATGGAAAACTCGCCGGTAATTTCCCGGTAATCAGCTTTTCTTGCCGTATTAGCCTGATCGGCTGCACTGGATAACTGATCGGCCAGAATAATCAAAACAATTGACGGTGGAATAATCTGGCCGAGAGTGCCTGACGCACAAATGGTGCCACAGGCTAAAGACTTCGAGTAATTATTACGCAGCATGGCGGGCAGCGAAATGAGCCCCATGGCGATAACCGTGGCACCGACTATACCGGTGGTAGCAGCCAGTAAAGCACCGACAAAAATGACCGAAATACCCAGTCCACCTGGAACAGGACCAAATAACTGGGCCATTGCGACTAACAGATCTTCGGCAATTTTTGAACGCTGTAACATGATGCCCATAAACACAAATAACGGTATCGCTATTAAGGTGTCACGCTCGACTACCCAGTATAAACTTCTAAAATTGGTAACCCCGGCACTGAGCCATTGATTCGGTCCCCCATTGGAGAAAAAAGCTGCCGTATCACCAGCGAATAGATAGCCACATAAAGACGCAATCGCTATCGCTAAAATAGCCGATCCTGGTAACGCAAAAGCAACAGGAAAACCGGATGTCAGTGCCGCCACCATTAAAAAAATTAGCAGCAGTAAAAAGTAAACTTCCATCAGTTTTCTCTCTGCCCTTTTCCGCAATGCATATTTATGCCTGCAGTCAACTCTGGATCGGACGATGAGTGTTCATCATCACTCAGTACCGGATCGCTTAGCATGGCAACATTTAATAAAATATAACTACTAAATTGAATAATCATACTGACTGCAAACACGATCAGAAAACCAGCCATCAGGTATTTAACATACATACCATAACCACTCTGAGAAATTTCAAAGCTCAGTAATGGAGCGTTAATACTGTTCCCCTTACCTCCCATCCCGTGCATCAAAATCACCCAGCACAGGGGCATTCCCAGGAAAAGAGAACCAACAATATTTGTGATTGCTTTTTTTCGCCTGTTAAATCCGGCGTATAAAACATCGACTCTGACATGACCCTCATTAATCAGCGTGTAGGCACTGGCAAATAGAAATAATGCGGCATACCAGAAACGTACCAGATCGCCCTGAAATGCCTGTTCATAGGAAAAAACAAAGCGGGTTAATACAATTTGAAACTCAGCTAACACGACCATCAAAGCCAGCCATGAAAAACTGATATTACGAAAAATCAAAGCGATCACAAAAGAACTAATCAGCAATGGATAATGCACATACATGCCGCGAAAAGTAGGCCGACCTAATTGCGCCAGCAATTCATCACTCATCCACATTCCCAGAAAATTTTCTATGCGTAGAAAAGATATCAACATATCGGCAAAGCCAATTAACATGACCGCCCAGAAGGAAGCACGCACAAAGTATGAAGCCAGAGCCTGTAAGCGATCCGACTCTACACGTAACGAGGTTGAACTTAATTTGATACTGTAAAAAACGGCTATTAACAATACGAACAGATAGGCAACTACCTGATAATAGCCCTGTTGAAGCTGTTCTGCAGATAGTGAACCCGCCTCTTTTCCATACCACCCAAGGTGCTCGAATAGTTGATAGGGTCCCGCCATATCCTGCCAGTAAACCAGGTAATTATTTAGCAGGTAGAGAAAAACAGAACTGACCATGACATAAGCCAGAATTTTGCTAAGGATTGAAAGTGGGTGAATGGCCAGGTTTTCAGTCATCGGAATTATTTATTTATATGGCTTTAATAGAAAATGAGGCAGTAGCCTCACTTCCACTTAAACATCTTAAATAAAAACGGAGCCTTCGGCCCCGTTTTTTTTATAACAAAATAGTACCTTTAAACACCCAGCACACGATTTCTTTGACGCATATATTCAACGTCTCCGATTTTAGCCCAACCGCCTACTTCCTGACGTGCATGCAGAAAACTGTCATGTATCTTCTTCGCCAGTGCACTGTGCGCACGAACTTCGGCAAATACTTCTTCTGCTGCTTCGCCAAAACTATCGTAGGTATCATCACTGAATTTACGCAATTTAACACCCTGCTCATTGATCAGTTTAGTCAGGTAGGAACCATTCTTTGCGTTGTACTCGGACATCATCATGGAGTTTTCGGTTTCTGCAGCAGCTCTTATGATTAACTGATCAGATTTGGAAAGTCCATCCCACCATTTCTTGTTCATGCCGATATTCAAAGAGGATCCCGGTTCATGCATACCTGGATAATAATAGTATTTGGCAGCTTCATAGAACTTCATAAAACTGTCATTCCAGGGACCGACCCATTCTGTGGCATCGATGGCACCAGATACCAGGTTTTCATAAATCTGTCCGCCAGGTAAGGAAACTGGAGAAGCACCCAATTTGGCCAGCACATCGCCACCTAAACCGGGCATACGAATTTTCAGGCCTTTGAAATCACTCGCAGAATTCATTTCCTTACGAAACCAGCCGCCCATCTGCACACCGGTATTACCACAGGGCAAACCTTTTATGCCAAATTCACCGGCTAATTCATCATGCAATTCTTCACCGCCACCAAAACGATACCAGGCATTAAACTCAGTATAAGTCAGGCCAAAAGGTACGGTAGTGAAATAAGCCCAACCAGGGTGCTTACCTTTCCAGTAATAATCACCAGCGTGATATATCTGTGAATTACCTGATGCCACTTCATCCAGCGAATCGAAAGCTTTTACACGTTCGCCTGCTGCATAATAATTTACCTTCATACGGCCACCGGACATTTCTTCCAGGTTTTTGGCAAACCGTTGAGCGCCCGTACCCAGACCGGGGAAATCCCGCGGCCAGGTAGAAACCATATTAATTTCAATTCGATCTTTTGCGATAGCCGGGGCTGCAACTACAGCGCCAGCGGTACCCAGTGCAGCGGCTACACCGGTTTTTAATACATCACGACGTTTCATATACTTTACCTCTATGGAGTAGATCTTTATATTTTTTTATAATTCGCCAATACTGATGACTGGCATTAATTAATCCAGATTTATTCTGTACTTATTAACCACCTACATCAAGCTATATAACTTATAAGCTAATAACTAATACCAGAATGGAAAGCAGAATCTACTGCGACGCCCCCTTCCCATTCAAGCACCAGCCCCGGTCAACCTAAATGTTTATGCAAAAAGGCCAGTGTTCTTGACCATGCCAGAGCAGCATCATCTGCATCATATCTGGCACCAGTTGGATTCGCGAAAGCATGATTAGCGGTATACCAGTAACTGGTATAATCTTTCTTACCCGCTTCATCCATAGCATTTTCAAACTCTCCTACCATTTTTTCATCGATCGATTTATCCAGTGTGCCAAAATGTCCAAGCACAGGGCTATGCAATGATGACAGCTGAGCAGCGGTTTTATTCAGGTGTCCATAATAAATAACCGTCGCATCAACAGGAGTCAACAATGATGTATTGAGTGACCAGCCACCACCAAAGCACCAGCCAAGGGTTCCGACCTTTCCATTACCTTTCGGACTATTCTTTAACCAGTCTATCCAGCTTACTACAGCCTGATTGGCGAAATTCATATCCATACCCATCATCAGTGCCTTCGCATCCTCTCCCGTAGTAGCAACTTTTCCGTTATACATATCTACAGCAACGACCAGAAAACCTTCATTGGCAAACTCCCTGGCGACCGCCTTGATCTGATCATTTAACCCCCACCATTCATGAATTAACAGTAACGTAGGGGCATTTGCCTGTTCAGGATAAGCAACCACGCCAGATGTACTTTTGCCATCCGGCATCTTTATAGTGATATCCTGTACACCTTCGGCAGCAGCACTGGCAAGCGCCGGATCGGCAAGTACAGCTGCTAAAGGCAAACTGATTAGTCCTTTGATAAAGGCTCTGCGTTTTTCCTGCGGCACTTTAATAGGTGCCAGATGACTGTAATCGGTACCACAACCAAATTCATCACACATATTTTTTCCTCTTTTTGATTAATTATTTGTATCTACCAAGTTAATACAGGGTTTGGTTTTGTAAAACCATTTTCACCACGAAGCTCACGAAGAAAGGCAAGTAACTTAAAGGTAGTCGGATAATTTAGTTATTATAATTATTTCGAAAAACTTATTACCTTACAATATTTTACCTTCGTGTTCTCCGTGTACTTCGTGGTGAAAAATTTTCTAATTGTTAAAATATTGAAATTCACTGAGTAGTTACAAATTATTTTTAATAAGCTATTTTGTCCAGCACAACTGTATGAAACAATATTAAATAATTTCAACGGCCGTATTCCTTTCGCCTTTTTTAATCCACTCAGCCACATCTTCATAAATTGATAACATAGCAGGAATCACCATTAAAATCAGCAAGGTTGCATATGCCAGCCCGAAAGCAATAGATACAGCCATCGGTATTAAAAACTGGGCCTGGCGGGATGTCTCAAACAATAACGGGGTTAACCCTGCCACCGTGGTCATAGAGGTCAGTATAACCGCGCGTAAACGCTGACAGGCCGCTTCTACCAGGGCTTCATTGATAGCCATACCTTTCGCCCGAAGGTGTTTATAAAAAGTGACCAGGATAATTGAATCATTCACCACGATGCCGGACAGGCCAAAAAAGCCGAACAGGGATAACATCGTCATGTCCATTCCCATCACCCAGTGACCTAACACTGCACCGGTCAGACCTAATGGAATTGTCAACATCACCAGAATCGGCCAGCCGTAAGAAGAGAAAACCCATGCTAAAACAAGGTATATCAACGCAAAAGCTATACCTACACCAATCTTCATATCACCCAACGCTTCACGCTGGCTGGCAGCACTACCTTCCAGCGAATAGTTGATACCGTATCGAGTGGCCAGTTCCGGCAGGGTTGTTTCTCCCAGGTCTTTGGTTATCTGATCGGTATTATTGATATCATCATTGACATCAGCCGTTACCGATACCGCGAGTAATCCATCTGCATGTCTTAACGTCTCGAAACCCTGCCTGGATGACCAGCTCGCCACGCTGTTAAGCGGTACAAATCTGCCGTCAGCCAACAATATCGGTAACTTATCGAGGCTGGTTAAGTTTCTTTTTTCATGATCCGGTAACTGAATCTTGACATCAACTTCATCTGCACCGTCCTGAAAGCGTTGCAGTAATACGCCGTCATACGCTGCTCTTAACTGTTTACCCAGATCGATAATACTTAACCCCAGCGCCTCACCAGCCGGGGTCAGTGAATAAATCAACTGCTCAAACCCATACGGTAAATCGTCATCAATTGCACTCACTCCTGTTATACCTTTCAAAGCTTCAGCCAGCTCCAGTGCAGCAAGTTTCATTTGAACAGGGTCCTCACCAATCAGGCGTATATCCAGATCACTACTTGACGGCCCGACTCTACGTGACGAAATATTAAAAGAATCAATACCCGCTGGTGTCTTAATCCTTTTTTCCCACTGCTTGATAAACTGGTTATTGTGGGTCTTACGGCTATCCGGTGCAGTCAATTCCACATAAATAGAACCGTTACGCTCGCCCCGTATGGCGCGCCCCTGACCACTGGATGAAGAATGCTGTACATAATAGGTATCCACTACTTTCTCATCGAAAGAATCCATCGTATCGTGCAAGGTCTGCTCCAGTTGCGACAGAAACTTATCCACCGACTGCTGACCTGTTCCTGCAACAAACCTGACATTTGCATACACCGTAGTGGATTCCGGAGAAGGAAAAAAACGCCATCCCACCCGGCTACCGGCAATCAGCCCAACCGCTAAAATAAAAACACCGATGCCTACTGCAATCGTTGACCAGCGAAATTCGATAGCCCTGACGATAAATGGCCGGAATAAGCTGTCCCTGAAATACTCAAAGCCATTATCCAGCTTGACTCGTACTTTAGAACGTTTTGCACGGTGAGAATCGACAAACGCATGCCGTAAATGTCCCGGTAATATATAGAAGCTCTCTATTAAAGAGGCAATGATGACACTGATGATCACCATCGGGATTGCAATCATAATATTACCCATGCGCCCGCCCACCAGCATTAATGGCAGGAAAGCGGCAATGGTCGTCAGGGAAGACGCCATAACCGGTGCCAGCATGCGTCGCGCACCGCCTTCGGATGCTTTTAACGGGTCTTCACCCATATCGAAATGAGCCTGCGCATCTTCACCCACCACGATTGCATCATCCACGATAATGCCGAGTGCCATAATCAATGCAAACAGGCTGATCATATTAATGCTACCACCAGACATAAATAGCACAGCCAGCGTCGCCATGAATGAAACAGGAATACCGACTGCCACCCAGAAGGCGACCCGGGTCGACAGGAAAGCATATAAAATCAGCAACACCAGTAACAGTCCACCCGCTCCGTTTTTCACCAGTAACATGATACGGTCCTTGATCAGTTGCCAGCGCTCATTGAACACCTTGACTGTCACCGTCGGTGGTAATGTCGGCGTGACATCATCGACCCATTTCTGCAGGATTTCTGCCGATTTCAGGGAATCACCATTTTCACTTCGGCTTAAAACCAATACAGCCGCTTTTTTATCCTGCAAGGTTATAGTCTCGCTACCACTCTTGATACGGCGTTCTATATGCGCGATATCCCCCAGGTTGATACGATTCCCTGCATCACCCATTATTGGTAAATCGTTAAAACTTTTAGGGGTTCTGCGTTGATTCAGGCTGCGTAATTCGCGTGTCCCGTCATTTTCTCCGGCCAGACCGGCCGGCATGTCCTGGCTCAATTGATCCACCCGGCTACCAATCTGTGACAGGTTTAAACCGAGGTTGTACATTTGCTCGGAAGGCACAGAAATCAAAATCGATTCTTTTGGTAGTCCTTCCAGCGCCACCTTATCAATTCCGCGATCGAGTAGCTGCCGTTCAAACTGCCTGGCCAGTTTACGCAGGTCATCCAGGTTGTCCGGTCCGCTAATCAATACACGTGCCACAGATTCATAGCGCACAGTCTGTGAAACTCGAATTTGCTCGGCATCCTGCGGCAGACTGCTAAAATCATCTACTGACTTCCTCACTTCATCGAGTGCCAGAATCATGTCAGAACCTTCATCGAATTCCAGCGTAATACCCGATACACCGGGCGCTGAGGAGGAACTCATTTCCTTCAGGTTATCGACACTTCTAAGGCGCTGTTCAAGAGGAATGGTAATTGCCCGTTCGACATCTTCTGCACTGGCTCCACTCCACACCGTACTAACCGAAATAATATCCAGTTCAAAGTTAGGAAAAAACTGCACATTAAGCTTTTTTAATGCCACCAGACCAGCAAGAATCATGATGATCATCAACAGGTTAGGTGCTACCTTATGTTTAGCAAAAATCCCTAATAAATCGTCTTTATGCTGTGTAGACGAACTACCCGATTCAGTTTTCATCGACAAGCTTCACCTTCAGACCATCGACTGCATTCGACAGGTGCGTGGTAATAATTTTATCTCCTGCCTTTATTTCATCACTACGAATTAATAAAGTCGGATCCTGCAATGCAGCACCGTATTGCCCGACCGTTTGCACATTGACCGATACCATGCGCTCATCGCGTAACAGGTAAACCCGATTATTGCCATAGATTGCGCGATAAGGCACAGCAACTACATTCGACTGCACGGTTCTTTGCAATTTAACTTTCAGCAGATTGCCAATGCGTAAATGACTGGAACCCTCCACAACATGGAAGTACACATCGATACCATCAGCACGGGCTTCACCAGCCAGACGTTTCAACTCAAGCTGAAACTGGTTACCCGATAACTCGGCGGATGCTGTTAATTGTTTGCCGTTCTCCAGCGCGATCTGAATTTCAGACTGATAACTGGCTGGAATACTGGCTTTCACCTCCAGAGAATCCAGCGGATACAGGCTAATCAGTATATCGGCAATGCGCACTCTATCACCTGCAGAAACCGGTACATCGGCCACGACACCGTCAAAAGATGCCCTGATTTCACTACGCTCTATCGCCAGTTCGGTTTCTGCCAGTCGCGCTCGTGCACGTGCCAGTCTTGCCTGTAACTGCTTAACCGACACCTGATAGCGGTCCACTTCAAGTTGTTTGGCGAGCAACGACAATTCCTGTTTTCCCAGCATTTCACGGGCAGCGCTTAAAGCCGATTCGGAACTCAGGTTATTCTTTTTCAGGCGTTCAACTCTTTTCACTTCTCTGCTCGCCAGATCCAGCAGGTTTTTCTCCTGCTCAACCACTTTTAAATTAGATCGATACCTGAGTTTTGATTCGGCAATCTGTGATTCGAAATCGGCAACATCCGCCTCAGCCTGTAGATTAGCGACCGCAAAGTCGCGACTATCCATTGTCACCAGTAATTGACCGGGTATCACATTATCGCCAGGTCGTACCAGGACCTGCGATATCTGACCGGCTCCCGGTGCAGCGGCTCTTAATAATGACGGAGTTTCCACTTCACCATGTAAAATCAGATCGGGTGCTAGCTCACCCGGCTCCACCGGAAAAGCATTCACCTGCCAGATTTTTTCCGTTGCGACCGGCTTTTTACGTTCAGGCACGGTAGATTTCATGTAGGAAAAAGCACTTACTGCCAGCACAATAATCAGTACCGGAAGCAAACGACTCACGAGTAATCGCTTATTCATCATTTTTTATTTAATCTTATCAATACAGTTGAAATAGTTTACAGTAACGATGTTCTAAGACCGAACAAATTCAAATAAATTCTAAATACCGTTTATACTAACCCGGACATTTCATAAATTTGCGCAAAAATCGTGCAGGATATTGATTTCACAGGAACATTTCTGAAGGCGTCCCGTATCAGTGATTTCGGGTGACTGACAAATTTACCCGGAGCAAATTTGAACAGCTCCGCTGGCCCGAAGCGTGAAAGGCAGGACGCCCGGAATTAGAAGCATTTCCTGTACAATCAGTAGACTATTCAGATTGTGCATAGTTATGAATTATGCGGGTTAAACCCCTGAACATTTTAAGCAGACTTACAATTTACCGTGAAAAGTTTTTTTGTAAAAAAATCGCAGTGACCTGGACTTTTGCTGTTGCTAAAATAATATGATTTTTCTGGAGATAAAAATGCACTATAAATTAATAACTATGGCAGTAATTGCCGCCCTTTCAGTATCTGTATCAGGTTGTAAAACTCTGGATGCCTATACCGGTGAATCAAAAACCAGCAGCGCGACCAAAGGCGGGGCCATTGGTGCCGGCATAGGCGCACTTATTGGGTATGTTTCTGCCAAAGACAAAAGCAGTCGTGATCGCCGTAAAGCCATTCTGATTGGTGCAGGCGTTGGTGGTGTCACCGGAGCTGGTATCGGCGTATACATGGATAAACAGGAAGCCAAATTACGCGATAAACTGGCAGGTACAGGTGTCAGCGTAACCCGTAACGGTGATGAAGTTATTTTAAATATGCCGGGCAATATCACGTTTGATACAGGCAAATCAACATTACAGCCAAATTTTGGCCCTGTGCTGGATTCTGTTGTCATTGTGCTTAATGAATTCAACCAGACACTGATCGAAGTAGCCGGACACACCGATAATGTAGGCTCAACTGAGTCTAACCAGAAGTTATCCTACTACCGTGCAACCAGCGTTGGTAATTACCTGATTGATAATGGAAATATTCCTTTTGATCGCGTGATGACTGTGGGTCGTGGAGAAGGTCGCCCGATAGCAGACAATAAAACTGACGCCGGACGTGCGCAAAATAGACGTGTTGAATTGACCTTAATTCCGGTCGAAGCTAAAGGTTAAACGTTTCAGAACTTTAGTGTTAAACAAAGGGCTGCCTATGGCAGCCCTTTTTGTTGCTTATTATTGATTACAGTTATGGTGCTAACGCGACTTACAAAAGCGGCTTGATTTCAGCATCATTCAACATATCCTGCGCGATCTGCCAACCCAGCTCCCGATACGCTTCAAACTGTACCTCATCAAAAAACTGATCCGCAGTTGTTTGATCTGGAAAAAACGGGTTAACGCGCTTATAGCCATGAATATCGGCACCTACATTCCTGGACAGCGTTGTTTTAATATAAACCAGTCTGCCGGGCTCAACCTCTGCTTTGTCATCAGCATAGTAAACCCTGGCCAGCAAATAACTCTTATTTGCCACCGGGTAATCCATATCCTGCTGGCGCGGACTTGTTGCCGGCGTTAATTCATCGAGGTCTTTCCTGCTGATATCGACTTTCACACCAAAATCTACACGGGCTTTTTCGATAGCATTCGCCAGATCCCCAAATTCATAGTCGGCATCAGCACCAGCATCACACACAATAATTAAGCGAGCTCTGCGTCTAAACAGTTCATACAACGCCAGGTTTTCGAAGTGCCCGCCATCAGACAATTGCACAAATTCTGCTGTTTCATTCATCTTATTACGGCGCAACATTTCCCAGAAACCCGGAATTAGATAGCTGGGTATTTTTTGCTGATTTGCCTGCCTGACCGGATCCGGGTTACTGGTCCAGTAACCCAGACGTAAATTAAAAATTGACATCAACACAGAAATAATCACATTGGTTGTCAAGCCCCGTCCTGCAACACCTGAATCTGGATTAGCAGCTGCACCGGAAATAGCAACAGCCGTGGGCAGGGTTATTTTGCCACCACAAAACTCTTTAGTTTTGCGCCAGCCAGTCGCATTGCTGCCAGAATATTGAGGGCTAATAATAAAGTTATCACCTCCACGACCACGAAATTTTGCGATATCAGATTCAACCAGAATGATATTAGTATTTATCAGGTGATACGGAGCAGGATTTTTACTATTTAGTTTAATATCATGCACAGGCGTGCCATTTGCCATCTCCGCCTCGAAGGCCTTATCACCATGAATAATTTTCTCTGCATCCGGCATAAAGGTTTCCATTAACCGGTCACGATAATAGCGGTGAATTGAAATATTATTAATGGGTAGCAAATACGCCAGCAACGTTACTAAAAAAGCGCCTGTTGCAGTGATGTACAGATAACTGTCACCTCCAGTAGCTTTCAGCAGAACCACTGCATAATCGGCTAACACAAGTAGCCCGAAAATCATTAACGCTGCTGCCAGTATTAACTGCAATGAATGAGGAATTAGCGAAATATATTTCCTCCATGACGAACCTTTTCCTATCGCCCCGAATAAGGCGCCCAACACGGTGGAACCACTGGCGACTTCTAAAGCATATCCACTCAAACTCACCTGCACCCAGTGTATAGAGGCAAACAGGTAACATATCAGTGCAACTATTAACGGCCAGGGAAGAATCGTTTCAAACAATCGCCGTAATTTATAGCCCCGTTTACTGTTCGATGCATGCTTTAAAGCGGCCAGTACTATCATGTATAAAAAGTGTAACCCGAGGTAACCCAATACAATAGAGATTCCGGCTATACCCCAGAAAAACCGGGCTTCCGCCTGTCCGGGCTGAAACACATTTATCAAATAGAACAGCGCGAAAATAAAGCTGGCGATGGCCATCAACGACACAAAGCCCATCACAATACTGCGAAATATAATCGATACAAAAGATAGCGCCGAAATACCGTTCCCTGGTGTCAGATATTTACCATTCTGGCGTAAGTGACGTAACATTGAAGCCTGGTTACGATTGGCAACAGGATCCGCTGAATTAAATTTCCTGCCCTCAGTACCATACGGGAAATCATCCGGCCCGACTCCGAAACTTTTACTGCGGGACCCCTTTTTCTTCCACAAATCACTCCACAACCAGGACAGCGACCCTCCTAAATACCCACCACCAGAAACCGTAGACAGATAATCAATTTTTTTTAGCTTATCATTCGCCGCTAAAGCCTGCATAACACCCAGACAAAAACTGGCTGAACGAATACCACCACCGGACAGGGCAACCGCCCTGATATTGTTTCGGTCAAAATCTGGTCGATTCTGAGCGAGGTAATGCCACTCCTTTTCAATTAAATCTTCAGCCCCTGCATAATCTGAACCTGATTTATAACCGATATAATTATCACTCATTATTTTTCCCCCGGCATTATCTGATCACTATAGATCAATAATTCAGCAAATACTATCGACACTCCCGACTCATATATTTCAGAATATCAGAGAAAACCGGGGCTACCAGCGAACTATTTTATTAACCCATGTTAATACCCTCAGCAAACTGCTAATAATAGACAGAAAGCTACTGGCAAAAATTATAATTGATTTTAAAAAGGTGTCGCAGTTCTTTTACGAAACTGCAATTTTCAGATTAAGGGGCATTATTTTGAGTAGGCAATTTTTTCAATGGCGGATATATCACACTTATAAAGATGACCGTCACTTTTATATAGAATATTTTTACGCTTAAACTTGGCAACCATACGGCTGATAGTTTCGGTGGCTATGCTAATGATAGCAGCCATATCATCGCGGTGCAGCAAAATAAAAGCTCCATTATTATCAGCATAATTTTCATGTAGGATTCTAACCAGATGGGCTACACGCTGTTTCGCTGTGCCAGTACTGAGGGAAAATATCCATTCATCAGCAAGATTTAATTGCCTTTGAAGTTGTTCCCGTATGTTATGACTCATATGGGGGTATTTTACTTCCAGGTGTTTAACAGTTGACACAGGTATTTTGCACAAATCAACCTGGTCGATAGCAACAGCATTGTAATAATAAGATTCTGCAGTATCCAGTAATTCAAGGCCGATAACACTGCCCTCTCCCAACAACCTTATTATACGATTATCTCCATTGGGTGCCACATATTCCAGCTTGACCATGCCACGTCTAATTGAATAGATAAAGTTATCAGTCGAATATCCCTCATAAATTAATGAACCCGCTTTAAATATATAAGGCGGATTCAACTCTGAAGTGCAACGCAGTTAATTCCAGATCTAGCGAACG
>CALCSG010000330.1 GCA_937894085.1 uncultured Gammaproteobacteria bacterium
ATTTATACAGTATCTGGCGAGATTTATCGGTTAATGCTGCGCCGCTCAGTCCGCCGGCTTCATTGGCAAAAGGGTGTCCCTGCACATTAGATTTATCCAGCGTGGTATTGGTCGCTATTAGCGCGTCTATGTTATGTTTGATGAGCAACTCAGAGATTGGTGCAATTGCCTGATCATCAAGGTCAGGGGAGATTTTAAGGGCAATAGGGCGATTCACCTGGTGTTCATCCTGTAAACCTTTTCGGCATTCATTGATACCCTTTAACAGCGCTTCAAGTGCCTGTTCTGATTGTAAACTTCTCAGCCCGGGTGTGTTGGGCGATGAAATATTAATCGTGATGTAATCTGCCGAGGTATAAACCTGTTGTAACGCGAGGTTGTAATCACTCAGCGCTTTGTCTACAGGGGTGGTTAGGTTTTTGCCGATATTGATACCTAGAATATAAGGATGCGGTGGCAATTGGGCAATGTTTTGAAGCAGGTGATTTACCCCTTTATTATTGAATCCCATGCGATTAATGATGCTGTCATATTTAGTTAATCGAAACAGGCGTGGTTTTGGATTACCGGCCTGGGGCAGTGGCGTAACGGTACCCACTTCGATACAGCCAAATCCCAAACGGCCCAGTCCGGCCAAATAATCGGCGTTTTTATCCAGTCCTGCAGCCAGGCCGACCGGATTGGGGAATTCGAGTCCCATTACATTCACCGGTTTACGATGTAGCGTGGCCGGTATCAGGTAGCGAAAGTTATTGAGTAATTCAAGACTGCTCTCGTGAGCGGTTTCAGCATCCTGAGCAAATACGAAAGGTCTGATGAATAGTGGGTATAACATAAGTTGAATGGTTTTTTTGACTGAATAAGGGATTATAAATACGGTTCAAGTTCTGCATAATGTTGCAGATCATCCACTCGATCAATATCCCTTAAGGAATTCAATACAACGGTATTAATCCCTGATTGCATGGTTCTTTCAATGGTCTGTCTGAGTACCCTGTCCGAGCCCCATTCAATGCCCTGAAAGATATTTTTATCAATGGATTGTTTTGCAGCAATTAATACATAACCTCCATCCCAGGCCGGTATAAATAGCAGATCATGCTGCTCAAGTTTTTCACATACTTTTTGTAACAGAGCTGTAGTCAGGTCCAGGCAGTCTGTACCAATCAGTATGACTTTCTTATAGTCTTGCTGTGTAAGTGCAACTGACAATGCGTGATACATTTTTTCACCCAGGTTTTTGCCCTGCTGGTATTTAACCGGTTCATCGTTAAACAGCTCGTCGCTCGAGGGTTCTGTCAGCCAGACCTGGTAATCGAAAGATGAGTTATGCACCAGGCTGATATTTTTTTGCAGACAATGTCGATAAATAGCAGTGGCTGCCTTTGCCCCAATATCTGCAATGAGCCGTGTTTTGACCTGGCCTTCGACGGGTGGTTTGGCAAAAAGCTGAATAACAGTTTCAGGCATCAGGAGTAATACAGTCTGTGTAATTTTTCGGGTTTAATGCCTAGCCAGAAGCCCAGACGTAAAAACCACATCAGGAAAACGGTGCGTAATATACCATTTTTTTCCCAACGACGACTGGAAGTTATCACCTGTTGTGGAATGCAGGTTGCCGCAGCGTGGTTGCGGGCGACTTTACTTATCGCAATGTCTTCCATTAAGGGTAATTCAGGAAAGCCGCCGAGTGAGTGAAAAAACTCCCGTTTGAAAAACAATACCTGATCCCCTGTTGCAACTGATGTTTTGCGCGAACGTATGTTGATGGCTTTTTCGATGATGCGAAATAACCAGTGGCGACCGCTAAGATGAAGATCGAATCGACCCCAGAGTCCATCGCATTGTGTGATTAAAGCCATCCATTTTTCAGGTAAGCGGGTATCCGCATGTAGAAAAACCAGCCAGTCGCCGATAGCCTGTTGTGCGCCTGCATTCATTTGCAGGGCACGACCTTTTGCCGTATTCAACACAATGACCGGGAATTGTCGGGCTATATTTTGCGTGTCATCCACGGAGCCTCCATCACAGACAATAATTTCATTTTGCGACAGGGATTCGATAGAGGACAGCAGGTCTTTCAGTGAATGAGGCAGTGAGGCTGCTTCATTATATGTCGGGATGATGATACTAAACTGCACGTAGCTAACCTGGGTGATGGAGTGAAATGATTTTGGGTATTAATCCAGTGCGCCACCACAACTGCTACCCTGTCCCGCAGTGCATCCGAAACAGTGGTCAGCCACGATAATATCAATGTCGGCCATGTTAACGTCCAGGATATCTCTGATATGTAATGTGTTATCAGTATCAGGGTGTCGTAAGTTCAGTTTTAACATTTGATTAAAATCACAATCATATACATTGCCGAGCCAGTCAATACTCAATTGGTTTTTACACATCAGGCCATTCATATTTGCCAGATTCATCGAGTCTTTCAGTAAATTCATATATTCTTCAAATTTACCCTGTGAGATCAGGCTGCTGCCAAAACGGGCAATGGGCATATTGGTAATGGTGAACAGTTGATTAAACTGAATTTGATAATGCTGTTGCAGGTATTTTTTATAATCTGCTTCTAACTGTTGTTGTCCGGGCGGCAGATAAGGGCCGGTAGGATTATAAACCAGGTTCAGGGTGAGTCCTGTTCCATCTTTTGCATATCCGGCTTTGTTGAGCGTTTGTAATCCGTCAATACTCTTTTGATACACCCCTTTGCCGCGTTGACCATCGACATTTTGTTCCAGATAACAGGGTAGAGAAGCGACAATTTCAACTTTATGCCGGGTTAGAAACCCGGTGAGATCTTCATAGCCCGGTTCACTCAGAATGCTTAAATTGCAGCGATCGATTACCTTCACGCCCATTGCTGTTGCTTTACTGACCAGCTCCTTAAACAGAGGGTTCATTTCCGGCGCACCACCTGTTAAATCCAGAGTGTGTACATTTTGCTGTTTCAGCAGCGATAATATGTCATTGATAGTTTGCCTGGTCATTAACTCTTTACGATTTGGCCCCGCATTAACATGGCAGTGCTGGCAGGTCTGATTGCAAAGGTAACCCAGGTTAACCTGTAATATTTCAAGTGGTGTACGGTTTATGTCAGGAAACTGTGAGTTTTTTAATAATGGCCAACTGTCTAGCATGAGTTTTTATTTTAATAAAAGGGTATAGAATGCATTGACAGGGAATATAACACAGAGTTCCTTTGTCATATATTTGAAACACTATAAAAATTTAACCATCTCAAAGAGGAAATTTTATGAAACGTCAACAAATTTTATCTGGCTTCCTGTTTTTCACGTTATTATTTAGTGGTTTTGCCTATGCTGATAAGCAAAAGCTGGTAATTCAGGTGAGCACAGATGATCCGATGACTCAAAAACTCGCGTTAAATAATGCAGTCAACGTGCAAAAATCATTAGGCATGGATAATGTCGATGTGGAAATTGTCGCATATGGGCCTGGTTTGAGCCTGTTAACCACTAAAAGTGGAGAGGCTGAGCGTGTAACCAGTCTGGCTATGCAGGATATTACTTTTAGCGCCTGCGCTAATACCATGGCCAGGATTGAGCAAAAGACCGGGAAAAAGCCTGTATTACTGGAGGGAGTACAGGTGGTACCGGCAGGGGTATTGCGTATTATGGAATTGCAGCAACAGGGATATGCTTATATTCGTCCATAACTGAAAGTGGCGTAGTTGTTTGAGAGCTGTGCAACTTTCAATAGACGGTCAATAATCAATACAAACTCCTGGAAAATGGTATTTTAAGAATGTTATCGAGTCGTTGATAATGTTTATTGCGAAAAATTTTTAATCCAATCGGCATGTTCTGGTCATTCTCTATGGCTTTATGTGTATAACTGTTAAATAACCTGTCCCAGATTGACAGGAAAAACCCATAGTTACTATCATGTTCAAACTGTTGAATAGAGTGATGTATGCGGTGCATGCCGGGTGTCACAATGAGTTTCCTTAAGGTAAATTCAAAGTTATCGGCTAACCGGATGTTGGAATGATTGAACATGGCTGAACCTGATAATACAATTTCAAATAGCAAAACAGCTATTGGCGGGATGCCAAGTAGAACCACTACCAGCATTTTAATGAGCATGGATAAGATGATTTCCAGGGGGTGAAAGCGTAAACCGGTGGTTAAGTCATAATCCGTGTCGGCATGATGTGTTCTATGTAGTTTCCAGAACCAGTTTAACCTGTGGGCAAAGACATGCTGCCAGTAAATGGCGAAATCGAGTATGATAAAACCTGTAATTATTGCGATAACCGGAGGAAGCTCCAACCAGTTTATCAGCCCCCAGTTATGTTGCTGCATATATTCAGCGGTTTGAATCGCAGCCACCGGGAAAAACAGGCGAATTGCCAGGGTGTTTAGCAGAATAAGGCCGATCTGATGCGGCCAGCGCTTGATTCGTGACAGTCGCAGTTGTCGATAGGGGGCTTTTAATTCCCACAACGCCATGATCAAAAAAATGACTATAAAACTGCCTAACCTGATTTGGCTTTCAAATACTAAAAAATTATTCATGCTTCTATATTACGCCTCATGCTAAAACAGCAGCAAAGTTCAAACAATAAACCCCATGCAGGAGTGGGCGTTATTATACGGCAGAATCGAAAAGTTATTTTAGGTCGTCGATTGAATCGGCCGATGGCTGGTAGTTGGCAATTACCTGGCGGCTGGATTCATTTTGCAGAAACGCCAGAACAGGCTGTGCATCGACAGTTAAATCAATTTGAGGATTTACATGTCGGCAAAATACAGTTTGTGGCTTATACCAATAATGTATTCGATGAACATACACATTCTTTAAGTTTGTATTTCATGGTAGATTGCCTCAATAATGATCCACAAAAGCTTATAAACAAAAATAACACAGTGGAATGGCTTTGGGCTGACTGGAATAAGTTACCCGAACCGCTATTTCTTCCACTACAATTATTAAAACAATCAGGATTCAATCTGGAAACATCATTTGAGCGCGAAAAAGATGCGTAAGGCAAGTGATTTTTCCAGGTATAAACCTTATTAAAGAGTTCGAATGATTTTCGGGCGAGTGATGCAGTATTAAGCAGGACCTGGTTCTCAATTTATAGATTATTCGATTTATTTTGCAGTTTAAATAGTATTATTCTAGAAAATACTTTAACTAACACCTATATTATGGCTAGCATAATTAAAAAAATAGAAATGTATGAGCGTTGAGTTTGATATAGCCAGTGACCAGATAGATGGTGCGCGTGATTACCAGGAAGATGCCTTTATGGTTTCTTTGCTGGGTGATAATGATGATGGCAAAACCTGCTCATTGGTTGTTATGGCTGATGGTATGGGCGGGCACGCTGCGGGCAATGTTGCCAGCAATATGGTGGTTGCGACTTTCAATAAGGCATTTCAAGGTGAATTTAACGGAAGAGATGTTCCTGACTCTTTAACTTCTGCGCTTAATCGGGCTAATCAGCAGATACACGATTCAATTTCTGAAACCCCTGCATTAAGAGGTATGGGGTGTACGATGGTCTCTGCTTACCTGGAAGATAATAATCTATATTGGGTAAGCGTGGGTGATAGCCATTTATATTTGATCAGAGAACGTGAATTAAGCAAGCAAAATGCCGACCATAGCTATGGTGCTTACATCGATATGATGAAAGAGCAGGGCATGGATATAGAAGAACAGGCCGGTATGTCACGAAATATGCTGATGAGCGCGATGACTGGAGAGGAAATCAGTAGTATCGATTGCCCCAATAGTGCTATCAGGCTAAAACCCGGAGATCGACTGATCATTGCCAGTGATGGACTGGATACGCTAGGTGCCGGCGCTATTATTCAATACTCTTCATGGTCTACTACGGCCCGTGAATGTGTTTATGCCCTGTTAAA
>CALCSG010000331.1 GCA_937894085.1 uncultured Gammaproteobacteria bacterium
ATGCCGAGGGCAGTGAGTAAAAATGTCAGTGCGTAGGCCATGCTGTTCTGGTAGTTGATAGCGGCTAGCAATAAGACGACCTGCATGACTGCGTACAGATACCCAAATCGGGTTGGTAAGATGTACAGTCGCCGGTTATGCAGCTTAATTTTACCAGCGACGGCCGGATTACGCTGTGCAATCCAGTTATCCATACGTTGCTGAAAGAAAGTGAACACAGCCATACCTGGTTTGAATTAGGGAATAGCGATCTGTTGCAATAATTTATCCACCAGGCTGGCTGCATCTGTACTATGTTGTTCGGTGGGGATAAGCCGATGACTACTGATGGCTGAGAAAACGGCCTTTATATCTCCAGGTTCTACAAAATCCCGAGCGTTCATTAGAGCCCAGGCGCGTGCTGCTTTTAATAAAGATAAGGCCGCTCGTGGTGATAATCCGTACACAAAAAATTCTTTATTACGGGTTTCAGCGACCAGTAGTTGTACATAATCCAGTAAAGCTTCCGAAGCATGAATGCCTTCGACCGCATTTTGCAGGTGTATCAAATTTTCTGTGGTAATGGCTGGTTGCAAGTTTTGAATAAGGTGTTGTCGGCTTTGCCCGGCTAACAGTTGCCGTTCAGCTTTTTCATCGGGGTAGCCTAAATTTAACTTCATCATAAACCGGTCAAGTTGAGATTCGGGTAGCGGAAATGTACCGGATTGATCCAGTGGATTTTGTGTACCTATGACAAAGAAAGGCTGCTGCAGTATTTTTGTTGATCCATCGATGGTAATTTGACGCTCTTCCATGGCTTCCAGTAACGCACTCTGGGTTTTAGGTGTGGCTCTATTCATTTCATCGGCCAGTACGCAATTTGAAAAAATTGGTCCGGGGTGAAAATTAAATTGTTGGGCCTGGGGATCAAAAATGGAGACACCCAAAATATCGGCAGGCAATAAATCACTGGTAAATTGAATACGACTGAAATTTAAACCGAACACTCGAGCTAGAGCATGTGAAAGTGTTGTTTTGCCGACGCCGGGTAAATCTTCAATCAAACAATGTCCTGCCGATAGTAGACAACAGACAGCGAGCTTTATCTGATCAGGTTTTCCAACAATAATTGTTTCAATGAGTTGAATGGCTGAATGAATGCTTTTTTGCATCGATTGCAGGGTAGGTGTTGTCTGATCAAGCATCGAGTATTTCCTGGTTATTAGATATTCTGCTAAATTTTAGAGTCTTTATTAATTTGTTAAGTTTAGCCTGCTTTAGACATAATTAAAGCCCGCATGTTCTCAATACCGTTAACTTAAAGCAGCTGGTTATAACTTTTAGATTTATTATGAATAGTATGTAATATATTTTTTCTGCTTACAGTTTTCTTTATCACCTGAGGCAATATGAGTTATGTTCCCGCACTGGGATAGTGCATCCACAGTATCAAAAGTAGATAAAGTATCAGGCAGTTAAGATATTGAGTCCCGTCACAAGTTCGTAAGTGTGCCGCTTTAATTGAAATATTCTTACTAACCGGCATAGACCCTAAGACTGTTTTGCCATAGAATGCGCCCTCAGGAAAATGCTGTTTCTCAGCATTATCTCAAAAACCTTTATTCTTTAGGGTGGAGTTTATGACTCTCCCCATTTTCGTGTGCGCGAATTTTATAAATAGCGGAGAACTCGTGACAATACCAGCCATACTCGCCCTCCAGGATGGAACGATATTTAAAGGAGTTTCTATCGGAGCTCAAGGCCTGACTATCGGTGAGGTTGTTTTTAATACCTCTATGACCGGATACCAGGAAATTCTTACTGATCCTTCTTATGCCCGACAGATTATTACTCTGACTTATCCGCATATTGGTAATACAGGTATGAATGCCGAGGATGAAGAAGCCAAAACGATACATGCAAGTGGTTTGATTATTCGCGATTTACCATTGTTAGCGAGTAATTTCCGCAGTGAAATGTCATTGCAGGATTACCTCATCAGTAAAAACATTGTGGCTATTTCGGATATAGATACGCGCCAGCTTACTCGTCTATTACGCGAAAAAGGAGCGATGAACGGTGCCATCATGGCGGGAGATAATGTTGATGAGGCTAAAGCTCTGGCTGCGGCTCAAAGTTTTGCAGGCCTGGCCGGAATGGATCTGGCGAAAGAAGTGTCGACCACTGAATCCTACGAATGGACGCAATCTGTCTGGTCATTGGGTAAAGGTTACCAGCAGGCTGATAAGCTGAAATATCATGTGGTGGCTTTCGATTACGGTATCAAGAAAAATATTTTATGTATGCTGGTGGAGCGTGGAGCCAGAGTCACTGTTGTTCCTGCACAAACATCAGCGGCCGATGTACTGTCACTGAATCCTGATGGTGTGTTTTTATCGAATGGCCCGGGTGACCCTGAACCCTGTGATTATGCTATCGATGCTATCCAGCAAATTTTAGAAAAAGATATTCCTGTTTTTGGTATCTGTCTGGGGCATCAACTATTGTCTTTAGCCAGTGGTGCTAAAACAATCAAGATGAAATTCGGTCATCACGGTGCCAACCATCCGGTGCAGGATCTGGAGTCAGGTGTAGTCATGATCACCAGTCAAAATCATGGTTTTGCGGTGGATGAAAGTAGTTTGCCGGCGAATTTAAAAGCGACTCATCGTTCTTTATTCGATGGTTCGTTACAGGCTGTACACCGCACCGATAAACCGGCATTCAGTTTCCAGGGGCATCCTGAAGCCAGTCCCGGCCCGCACGATGTTGCTCCGTTATTTGATCATTTTTTTGAGCTCATCTCGCAATCAAGCGGGCAGCATCATCCGGGTGGAGAAAACTAATGCCACGTAGAGACGATATTAAAAGTGTTCTGATTATAGGTGCCGGTCCAATCGTTATCGGTCAGGCCTGTGAGTTTGACTACTCTGGTGCACAGGCCTGTAAGGCATTAAAAGAAGAAGGTTATCGGGTTATTCTGATTAATTCGAATCCCGCTACCATAATGACTGATCCTGATACAGCAGATTCGGTTTATATCGAACCGATTCACTGGACAGTGGTTGAAAAAATCATTGAAAAAGAACGTCCTGATGTGTTGCTACCTACTATGGGTGGTCAGACTGCGTTGAACTGTGCGCTGGATCTGGACAGGGAAGGCGTGCTGCAAAAATATAATGTTGAAATGATCGGTGCCAGTCGTGAAGCCATTGATATGGCCGAGGACCGGGATCAATTTCGTAAGGCGATGGCTGAAATCGGTCTGAGTACTCCGCCGTCCTATATTGCTCACAGTCTTGAAGAAGCCTGGCAGGGTCAACCTCAGATAGGTTTCCCGGTGATCATTCGTCCATCTTTTACGATGGGTGGCAGTGGCGGCGGCATTGCTTATAACAAGGAAGAGTTTGAAGATATTATCAAACGTGGACTGGATTTATCTCCCACCACTGAAGTGCTGTGTGAAAAGTCTGTACTGGGCTGGAAAGAGTACGAAATGGAAGTGGTGCGCGATAAAAAAGATAACTGCATCATTATCTGTTCAATTGAAAACCTCGATCCGATGGGTGTGCATACCGGTGACTCTATCACTGTTGCACCAGCGCAAACCCTGACCGATAAAGAATACCAGATTATGCGTAATGCTTCTCTGGCTGTTTTACGCAAAATCGGCGTCGAAACGGGCGGTTCTAACGTGCAGTTCTCCATCAACCCGGAAAATGGCGAGATGATCATTATCGAAATGAATCCTCGTGTTTCGCGCTCTTCCGCTCTGGCCTCCAAGGCAACTGGTTTCCCCATAGCCAAGGTTGCTGCCAAACTGGCTGTCGGTTATACCCTGGATGAATTGCAAAATGATATTACCGGTGGCGCAACTCCGGCTTCTTTTGAACCGTCCATCGACTATGTCGTGACTAAAATACCACGCTTCACTTTTGAGAAATTTCCACAGGCTGATGACCGTTTAGGCACCCAGATGAAATCAGTGGGCGAAGTGATGGCCATTGGACGTAGCTTTCAGGAATCTTTCCAGAAAGCGTTACGCGGTCTCGAAACGGGTGTTGACGGATTAGATGAAATTGTCGATCAGGACGAACTGTCTGCCGAGCAGAAAGAGGATTTATATCGTGCCGAATTACGTTTGCCGGGTGCTCAGCGTATCTGGTATGTCGCGGATGCTTTCCGTTCAGGCTATTCAATGCAGCA
>CALCSG010000332.1 GCA_937894085.1 uncultured Gammaproteobacteria bacterium
CGCTAAAAGCATGCGGGAATGACGACATTACATGATTTTCATACACAGCCATATTTATTTATTTGCGCGCGTCCTTAATGTACATCGCTTTGCCATCTCTTCTCATGTCGATATCAAACAGTTCACAGGCTTTTATTAGATCCCCCAGTTTTTTATAACCGTAATTAATAGATGAAAAAGAGCTGTTATTTGATATGTAATGGCCAACTTTGCTCATATCAGACCAGCCATCGTCATCGGATGTTTGATCTAACGCGGTTCTCAGCAACCTGACCAGGGAGGTATCTTTACGCAGTTCCTGCTTGTTCTTTTTTACGGGTTGCTGGGCGTTGTCAGTTTTAACTTCGTCTTCTACAACAAGATTTTCTGTGTAAATAAACGGCGAACAGGCATCTACAAATGGTTTCGGGGTTTTCTTTTCGCCAAAGCCATAAACGGGTAATCCGCTTTCCAGTATTCTGAGTACTAGCGGAGTGAAGTCGCTATCACTGGTCATCAAGGCGAAAGCGTCTACATTTTTACTATACAGTAAATCCATAGCATCAATAATCATGGCTGAATCGGTGGCATTTTTGCCTTTTGTATAGGCAAACTGCTGCATAGGTCGTATAGCATGTGGGTGCAGTCTATCTATCCACCCTGACAGAGAGGGGTTGTTCCAGTCTCCGTGTGCATGCCGGACATTGACCATTCCATATTTAGCCAGTTCTTCCAGCACACCTTCGATTGAATTATGGCTGACATTGTCACAATCAATTAAAAGCGCTATCCGTTTTCGTTCTGACATATACATCTCCTAAATAGTTAATCATCCAATATAAGCAGAAAAAATCAAGTTTAAATGATGAAATCTACTTCGGTTATCGTGAGATCTTCCGCCTTATTTTTATGCTTAAGTTTTCTGACCAGGTCACAGCCAATAATTGAAATAAACTTGTTATAAGAATCAATATTTTTAACTTTAAGTTTCTCAAGATCATTGTGAGTCCAGTAGGCATATTCAACAATCCCTTGCGCAATGGCACTTGCAGAAGCCGGCTCCTTGCTCATAAAACTCATTTCTCCAATGAGATCACCAGCCGATAGTGATGCAATTACTTTCTCTGATCTGACGATGTTTACCTGGCCATTTAAAATGATAAATAATTTATCCGTTCGTTCCGTATGCTGGATGATGACACTATTCTGACTTAAACCAAATTTATTGGTCATTATTAATTTTTTAAATTCACGTGTGGATAGAGACGAAAAAAACTGGTGGTAAATGGTTTTGGTTTCTTCCGGTAAATTGATGGTAACTCTATCCAGCAGTAACAGGGTTATGTGGTAGAAATTGATTGCCAGATAAGCAGAGTTCCAGCCGATCATGGAAGTAATACCCAGGCTGATACCAGAAATAATATAAATTATTGAAGCTATAACCAACAGGATTCTTAACCACAGGATATTTCCCAGAAGATAAGCAGAGCCACTGAAAAGTGCTGCAATACTGTAAAAGTATTCACCGGACAGTTCCATTATTTTTTTACAGGAAAAAAATTGTTCATCATAATAATTACTCGATTTTTGTTGTTCGATTTCACTAACGAAATTTGTTTATTCAGGCCAGGGCAGCGGCAATCAGGTTTTCACTGATTGATAATTAAACAGATGGTGCGCATAATTGTACTATTAGCTTCCCATCCAGAACTATTAGATCAGTCACAGTTTAGCCAGATGGCTCTCTGTACATGATGATTATGGTTGATGAGTTTGATGATGGTATCGTTAAACAGCAGAAACCTGCGTTCGTAATACAAAGGTTGTCGAGAGGCGAGCAAAATTGATACCAGTGAAATTTTTAAATTCAAACAATCCGGCTCCTTAAAATTCCTGTCCATGATGGATCTTTTAATTAGCAATTAAGAACGGAAACATTGAGCGGACTGGCAATACAATTATTCGCTGAAGTGATTTAATCTACTTTATGCAATATTTCACCGCTATCGTTAACGACTTCAACGCCAACATGAATTCCTTCCCGCAGGCTGGCAGTAACCACACAAAAATCTTCAAATAGCTCCAGGCAGCGTGCTGTTTTTTTAGATTCCAGCAGAATGTCACCAGCTGTTATTCGTACATCGATACGGCCTACCCGTAACCGGTTTTTGTCATTACGTACCATAGTGCAGGTGGCTTCTGTTCGAATGCTATTAGCCGGGGTATCTTTCTTGGCCAGGCAAAACATCAGGCTGGCACTCAGGCAATTTGCGGTGGCGGCAGCCAGCAAGCGCGATGCATTCGGGCCATTGTTTTCGCCAAGCGGAGGTGGTTCATCCATCAGAATTTGTTCTGCCTGGTCAATATCGAATTTTACGCGGAAGTTATAACCTTCTTCCTGTTCTAGATGTATTGTGAATTTGCCAACTTCGGACATGTTGATTCTCCAGGTTAAAAAATAGCTTTTTGATTTGCTGCACTGCTTTGTTCCAGCAGGCGTCGGGTAAAATATAAACGTAATTCTGCCTGTTCTGTTATACGGTGAAACAACTGGTGCGGCCCGGTCGAATTATCAATTAACTCATCCAGATCATGACGGATCTCAGCATAGTATTCGAGCAGGCGCAAATCAAAATCATGCAAAGCTTTTGCTAACGGGTCTTTCTGGTAGCGGCGCAGGATGGTTTCCATACCGTCACGATAAATATCTCCCAGACACATGTGTACCGCGGAAAACAAAGTTACCCAGCCGTTGAACCAGAACATCAGGTCGGTATCAAAATTTTCTCCTGCGGGTGGATTGCCCTGCAGTATTTGAAGCAGCATTTCACGGTCATTGACTGCTTCGTGTTTTTCGATCGTGTTGGCACGGCCAAATGCATCGATGGTGGAACTGGTAAGTATGATGGGTACGTCTGGATAATCAGTAACAATGAAGTTTGCATCGCGAATTAATTCGCCCATCGCTCCACCATGAGCAGGGTTTCGCTTCTGTCGTGACGAGGGTTGGGCTGATAGCACCTGCAGTTGATAACCACGGCTACCCAGTTCTCTGCTTAGACGCGCAAACACGCCTTTCTGAAACAGATCCATGGAAAAGTTGAGGGCATGTTGTTTGTGCAGTAGACAGAGTTGAATCTCCCTCGAGTAACGCGGTGCCAGTTCGACGATATTGGCGATCTTGCTTATTGCTATTCGTTCTTTCGGCTGCCCTTTTTTATCGATGATCACTTCCTGGTGAAATTCATCGAAGCTGATTTGCAACATGATTTTAGCCTGCGGCCAGTTGGCCGGGCGTTTGCGTATGACACGAGCCATTGATAAAAATATCGATTCGGTTGCTTCGATGGAATGCGCAAAATCGCCATTCAGCAGAATGGCAAAGGTATTGACATCTTTCATACTGGCTATGGCACGATAAAAATCATCCAGCTGTCGGGTTAGGTCACCACCGGTAAATAATACGTTACGGGTCAGGCTGTTAACCATGCGGTATAACTGCTGTGGATCAGGCGTATTTTTCATGATGGGCCGCCAGATAAACATGCAGTGACGGCAGGTCTGCGGGCAGGCCATGGAAGGGATCAGGCCCAGTTTTTCGAATGATTCAGGTAGTGGCCCGTTGTCCGGTAATTGATCGATCAGGCGCAAACGTTCTGCTTCTTCTTCACCGGAAAAGTCGCGGTAACGCTGGCGCTCATCCAGAGCCAGGTCATGATAGATTTCTGCGGGCGTGTTGCTGAATAAACCGAGGCTATTCCATTGTTGCAGCATAAACTGTTTTAGCCTGTTGGCGTCCTGTTGATGGTGTTGATACAGGTTGATGAATTGCTGATACTGAATCGTGTGTTCGCCACGGTAGCCAAGCCAGTGTTTGATGTAGCCCTCGATAAAAGATTCGCTATCCTGTGCGCTTAGCAATATCTGCATCAGAAAGGCCTGACGCCCACGAGAATATGCTGACAGTATATCGTGCCGGTAATTCTCATGTACGTTGTGTTTGAGCCAGTGAAAGGCGTGCAGGTAGCTAAAAGGAAAGCTTAGCTCATTGGTAAATGGCCGCTCACCAAGAAGTACCAGCATATCGTTTCCGGTGAGTCGATTGATCTCCGATTTGAAACGCTGTCGCATAGTAGCCTGGTAGATTTGATTCAGGTCATTGGCTGGTTGTTGTGTGGCTGCTGATAAGGACATGGGACTATTGTCGTTATTGAGATATTTTTATCAAGTCAGTAATTTTATGAGTCAGCACCCTGATTCTACAGAATATCAAATACGACCCTTATTTCTGTCGCGGTCCGCCCTTTAATATGGTAAAACATGACATTATTTGCCACTTGTTCAGTTCAGGAAACCCCATGAGTAACCCTAAACACACTCTTTTATGGATGTCGATTTATCTGGTTATTGTCGGTATTGTCTGTGCACTTATTTATGCGCCGTTGCAGACTGCTTTTCATGCTAACTGGGTTTTTAATACTCTCATATTCAGCGTATTGATTATTGGTATTATTATATCTTATCGACAGGTAGTGATATTAATTCCCGAATTACAATGGATCGCTTCTTTTCGTACGGGTGATGCCAACCTGTCTATCAAACAGGAGCCTCGTCTGCTTAAACCTCTGACACGTCAACTGGGGGTCGATTTAAAAAAAGACCGTTTTCGTATGTCGGCCATGTCATTGAGAACCGTGCTTGACGGTATTCGGGGGAGGTTAGATGAATCTCGCGAAATATCCCGCTACATGATCAGCCTGTTGATATTCCTTGGTTTGCTCGGCACCTTCTGGGGTTTGCTTGGGACTATCACTGCGGTGGGTAATGTCATTATCAGCCTGAATGTTGATGGAGGTGACTTTAATAAAGTTTTTGGTGAGTTGCAGGCAGGTTTGTTAGAGCCGCTAAAAGGTATGGGAACAGCTTTTAGCTCTTCACTTTTTGGTCTGGGTGGCTCGCTTATTCTGGGTTTTCTGGATATTCAGGCCGGTCATGCGCAAAACCGCTTTTATGACGGGCTGGAAGAATGGCTGGCGGGTGTGACCAATCTGGTTGATAGTGATAATACTGATAAATTGATGGGCGGAGTCGGTTAAATGTTAGGCAGTCGGCGCCGCATCGCCACAACCGTCAATGTATGGCCAGGATATGTCGATGCATTATCAGCGTTGCTAATGCTGATTATTTTCATGTTATTGATTTTCACTCTGGCACAGGTTTTTCTTGCGCAGACTGTTTCAAACCGGGATGCGGAACTGGACCGGTTAAATATCCAGTTATCTGAAATTTCCAGCGCCCTGCAACTTCAGCGTGATACAAATCAGGAATTGTCATCAAAGCTCACCATCCTGCGTAACCAGTATAACCAGGGTGTCTTCTTTCAGGATGCGTTGAAGGAACAGATTGCTGAACTGGAGAATACGGTCACCGCAGACCGCCAGACTATTACCGTACAACTTGGTGAAATGGCGCAGTTACAACACGATATAATAGCGCTGCGCCAGGTACGCTCCGATCTTGAAGCGCATATAGCAAACCTGGCCGACACGTTGAGAAGCCGCGATCAGAATATTGTGCAACTCAAAACCGAGCTGGATAATCGACTGTCTGAGATAGGGATGATTCGTGATAATAGCAAAGTGCTTCAGGCCAAACTGGCGACGGAGCAAAACAGGACGATGTTGGCACAACAGGATATTGCGAAAAAAGAATATCGTATTGAGGATCTGGTCGCCATTGTTTCAGAAGCAGAAACCGCATTGACAAAAGAAAAGAAACTCTCTGCGAGTGCTTATGCCAATGTAAAACAGCTTAGCCTGCAAATAAATACACTGAAAAATCAACTCGACAGTATTAGCCTGGCTTTAAAGCTGGAAGAACAGAAAACAGCCGGTCAGAAAGTGGAACTGTCCGACCTTGGTCACAGATTAAATATATTACTGGCAGAACGGGTAAATGAACTCGAACAATACCGCTCAGAATTCTTTGGTCGGCTACGACAGGTACTGGTTAAAAATCAGAACATACGCATAGAAGGTGACCGATTTGTACTGCCATCAGAGTTATTTTTTGCTTCAGCCTCAGCCACATTAGGCGAACAGGGCAAACGGGAACTCAACAAACTTGCGCAGACCCTCAACGAAATAACGGCCGCCATACCTGGCGATATCGACTGGATTTTACGTATTGATGGACACACTGACCAGCTACCCATTAACACACCGCGTTTTCCTTCCAACTGGGAGTTATCAACCGCAAGAGCGGTCTCTGTTGTACGCTACCTTGCTATACAGGGCGTGGCGCAAAAACGCATGACTGCTGCCGGTTTCGGTGAGTTTCATCCTCTTGATCCCGGCCAGTCAGCGGCTGCGTATCAGCGAAATCGCCGTATAGAGCTTAAACTGACAAAGAGATAAATCCCGGTAAAGTTCAGACGATATTACTTCGGGCATACATGTTTATATACATTAGCAAAAGCTGTAAGAGGGAATGGCTTAATCCCGCTTAACTGACCACGCAGTAAGTAGAGTTTTTTCTTTGTCATGTTCTCTACAAACTGCGCGGTTTAACAGGCAGCTGTTTTTACTATTTACTTTCTCTTAACCCGGATTGTTAACACAGCCTGACTTGTCATGCCATCATCATCGCTCACGGTGAGTGTGACAGGGTACTTGCCAATACTTGTAAAAGTGTATTGAGGCTGAGCTTCGTAACTAAATTCACCTGTCTCAAACTCCCATTTATACTCAACAATATCACCATCGGGATCAAATGAGTTGGCTCCGTCAAAACTGACAGTTAAAGGTGCCCGACCATAAAGAGGTTCCGCACTGGCAACTGCTACGGGTAACAGGGATTCTGCTTCAGGTTCCGGCACAGGGTCTTCAACCGGATCAGAAGCTTCAGTGACAAGTACAAATCCATGCAGTTGACCATCAAACCATCCGGTTCCGACAATATCTCCATTATTATTGAGGGCGTAGGCAATGTTGAGTGTCCACCCTGAATCCTGAGATATCAATGCATTAAGGTCATACATTTGACCTTCCTGCCATATAAAAGCATGGTATTTATCAGGATCACTAAGACTGCTGAGATAGGGCCATGTTAAAGACATACC
>CALCSG010000333.1 GCA_937894085.1 uncultured Gammaproteobacteria bacterium
CCGGAAGGTTCTATGGCCCGACACGTCTGCGTGAAGCGCTGGTTAAGTCCAGAAACCTGGTTTCAATTCGAATTTTACAATCTATCGGTTTGCGTTACGCAACCGGTTATGCTCAACGCTTCGGGTTTGAGAAGAAAGATATGCCGTATGATCTTTCGCTGGCTTTAGGCAGTGGTGCCTTTTCACCACTGGAAATAGTTCGATCTTATGCTGTTTTTGCAAATGGGGGTTACCTTGTAACGCCTTACTATATTAAACGTATTGAATCGAGCAGTGGTGAAGTTTTATCTGAAAATAAGCCTCTTACCGTGTGCCAGGGATGTGAATCAACTGTGAAAGATGAGCAGAGTTCTGAGTTGACTGAAAATACAGAATCTGCCAGTACAGAGGTTGCTAATACAGAGCCTGACAAAGAACAAGTTTCTCCAGAAGAAGTCGTAGAGTATGCGCCCAGAGTTATTAGTCCTCAAAATGCCTATATTATGCGTTCGATAGTTCGTGAAGTTGTGAGTCGTGGAACGGCGGTCAGGGCAAAAGCTCTGGGTCGAACAGATATAGCTGGAAAAACGGGTACTACCAATGATCAGAAAGATGCCTGGTTTAGTGGTTTTAATGATCAGATTGTGACAACAGCCTGGGTTGGTTTTGATAACCAGAAACCTTTAGGTAGTCGGGAAACAGGTGGCAAGGCTGCACTGCCGATGTGGATCGATTTTATGCGCGATGCTTTGGCGGGCTTACCTATTAATCTGGAAGAGCAACCGGAAGGTATAGTAACGGTAAGAATCGATTCAGATACCGGTGAGCGAGCCTCTGAAAATTCGACCAATAGCCGCTTTGAAATTTTTAAACTGGGTACTGAGCCTTTGGTAGAAAGGGGGGTAGATGTGAATAGCGGAAGTAATGAACCGGATAAACGTGGTATACCTGGCCTGCCTTCCCGTCGGGAAAACGTAGAAGAAGATATTTTTTAAGTAGACAGTTTCTCCTGAAGCAGTCTGGTTTCTCTAATCAGGCTGCTCCAGGAATGTGTTAGCTGTACTTTATTGACGTATTTCTCGACCGAATTCATGTACGGCATCGACCAGAACTTTAAGATGGTCAGGATTAACAGTCTGGTGTATGCCATGGCCAAGATTAAATACATGACCGTTATGGTTACCAAATTTTTCAATTAACTGTTTGACGTGATTACGAATAATTTCTGCTGAGGCGTATAGCACGTTAGGGTCAAGATTGCCCTGCAATGCGACTTTGTCTCCAACACGTTTTCTGGCTTCATCAATTGATAATGTCCAGTCCAGGCCCACGCCGTTACAGCCGGTGTCGGCGATTAGTTCTATCCATTGCCCGCCGCCTTTGGTAAATAAGGTAACCGGGATAGTCTGACCTTCATATTCCCGGTGTAGTTGTTCAACAATTTGTTGCATGTAACGTAATGAAAATTCCTGGTAAGCTTCCGGTGACAGTACGCCACCCCAGGTATCAAAAATCATTACTGACTGGGCGCCGGCTTCAATTTGAGCATTCAAATATAACACTACCGATTGCGCTATTACGTCGAGTATCTGATGCAGTGCTGCCGGGTTTTCATACAGCAGGCCCTTTGAATGGTGGTAATCTTTTGAGCTTCCACCTTCAATCATGTAAGTGGCTAAAGTCCAGGGGCTTCCGCTAAAACCAATCAAAGGTACCTGGCCACCAAGTTCATGGCGAATCAAGGTGACCGCATCGGTAACATAACGTAACTTTTCGCTGGGGTCGGGTACAAATAACTTTTTGATATCGGCCTGGGTTCTGATCGGGTTTTTAAATTTAGGACCTTCGCCTTCACTGAAGTAAAGCCCCAGATCCATTGCGTCCGGTATCGTCAGAATGTCAGAAAATAAAATGGCAGCATCCAGATCAAATCGGCGTAAAGGTTGTAGAGTGACTTCGCAGGCCAGTTCAGGATTCATGCATAAATCAAGAAAACTGCCAGCCTGTTTACGGGTTTCTTTGTATTCAGGTAAGTATCGACCTGCCTGACGCATGATCCAGACGGGTGTGGTGTCGGTATCCTGTTTCAGAAGTGCTTTGATGTATCGATCGTTTTTAAGTGCTGGAAATTCCATCGGCTAGAAGGTCTCTAAGTTTTATCAGATTATGGTGTGAAATTTTTAGTCTACGCTAAGTAATTTCAAAATAGTTATTTTCGGGATGATACTAAATCTTGATGCAATAAGATAATTGATACATAAAATTATTCTGCAGGTCGACAGGCTGATATCTGTGACAGTTACAGATACCGGTAATATAATTTCCTGTCTAATGTCCCGATCAAGAGGCTGCTCATTGTATATGGGCAGAGGCTGGATCAGAGATTTTGTGTCAAATTAAAAACTAAGGCCACGTGAGTGGTTTTTTTTGGGTTCAATATCTTTGAGCAGAATATCTGCTCATACAGTTTTTTTTAATGCTGACAGGGTGTGTAGGTAGTAGTAAAAAATTAGCTGGCAGCCAGTTTATTTTTTATGAGCTGACTCACTTTACCCATATCGGCACGTCCCTGCAGTTGAGGCTTCAGTATACCCATCACCTGGCCCATCTGCTTTAGCTCACTGGCACCTGTGGTTTCAATAGCCTGTGATATGAGTTTGCCAATCTCTTCATCTGACAGGGCTTCAGGCAGATATTCTTTAATGATAGCCAGTTCGGCTTGTTCGATGTCGATCAGGTCGGGGCGATTCCCTTTTTCAAACTGCATAATGGATTCACGGCGTTGTTTTGCCATTTTATCCAGTACTACATTCACCCTGGCATCATCCAGTTCTATGCGTTCATCGACTTCTATCTGTTTGATAGCGGCCAGAATCAGGCGGATGACTGCTAAACGAGCTTTTTCACCACTTTTCATGGTTCTCTTCATTTCAGCTACAAGCTGTTCTTTTAGAGCGCAAGCAGTCATGATGACTTCCTAGTAATAACGCTTTCTATTGCCAATCTCTTTGGATAGACGTTTGAAATTGCGCTTTACCGCTGCAGCTGCTTTGCGTTTACGAACAGCAGTAGGTTTTTCGTAGTTCTGTCTACGGCGAGTTTCAGTTAAAGTACCTGCTTTTTCACAGGCACGCTTGAAACGGCGTAGAGCGTAATCAAAAGGTTCGTTATCCTTTACTTTCACTGTTGGCATATTAAATAATGTCCGGGTTGTTAAGCTATAAAAATCTAACTGAAATAACAACACAGAAATAATAAATATTTCTGTGTAACCATTTCGAGGCGCGTAATTATAAGGAGTCAATTTGAAATATCAATTAATATGCAGTGAAAACTTGATAAATATGGGCAAACAGTCGAAATTATGAAGGTATTAGGTATAGAAAGCTCCTGTGATGAGACAGGAATCGCAGTTTTAGATGTTGATACGGGCGAAATGCATCAACGTTTATATAGCCAGATTGAGCGTCACCGGGAATATGGAGGGGTGGTTCCGGAGCTGGCTTCTCGGGATCATGTGGTTAAAGCCGCTCCGATGATTGAAGAAATTCTTCAGGAAGTTGGCGGTGTTAAGCAGATTGACGGCGTTGTTTACACGCGTGGTCCTGGGTTAATGGGAGCTCTGATGGTTGGTGCATGTATCGCGCGCGGTCTTGCATGGGCTCTGGATAAGCCGGTGTTGGGTGTGCATCACATGGAAGGGCACTTGCTGGCACCGATGTTATCTGAGCAAAAACCTGAATTCCCCTTTGTGGCCCTGCTGGTTTCAGGAGGGCATACCATGCTGGTCGATGTGCAGGCGATGGGTTGTTATAAAATTTTAGGGGAATCGCTGGATGATGCAGTGGGTGAAGCTTTTGATAAAACAGCAAAATTGTTGGGACTGCCCTATCCGGGAGGCCCGGAGCTGGCGGCATTGGCATCCACTGTTAGTAGTACAGAATTAAAATTTCCGAGGCCTATGGTGGACCGGCCCGGGCTGGATTTTAGTTTCAGTGGATTAAAAACTTTTGCACTTAATACCATGCATAAATATTCGCCGTTATCAGAGCAGAGTCGCGCTGAAATAGCTTTTGCGTTCGAGCAGGCTGTAGTCGATACTCTGCAAATTAAATGCCAGCGGGCGTTAAAGCAAACAGGTTATTGCCGACTGGTAGTGGCTGGCGGAGTGGGAGCTAACCAGCGTTTACGCCAGCGTTTACAGCAGATGTCGAAGAAGCTGGATGCGCAGGTTTATTTTCCGGCACTTGAATATTGTACCGATAATGGTGCGATGATTGCCTATGCAGGTGGAATGAGAATGTCTGCCGGGTTATTCGATATTAATGTATCGGATGTTTTGCCGCGTTGGTCACTGGAAGATTTACCGGGTTTGCCATAATCCCGGTTATTTCTCTTCACCTTTTATAATGCGACGAATATTTTCTTTATGCCTGAGTGTTAGCACGATAGTGACGACTAATAGTAATGCACTGACGTTGATATCATTGTGCAGTGAAAAATAAATAAATGGCAGTGCGATAAAGGCAATCAATGCTGCTAGTGAAGACAGCTTAAATACTTTGGCTACGATTAACCAGATTGCAACAACTGCAAATCCGGATATCCAGTCGAATGCAAGTATAAATCCTATGGCTGTTGCTACACCTTTACCGCCTTTGAACTGATAATAGACCGGGTAACAATGACCCAGGAAGGCCGCTACACCGGTTAAAGCGATGAATAAAGGCTGCTGCAGAAAAAAGCTGGCAATCAAAACCGGTACAAATCCTTTCAGCATGTCACCTAACAGTGTCAGTGCTGCAGCTTTTTTTCCGGCAATTCTCATCACATTGGTGGCACCGGGGTTGTTTGAACCCTCGCTGCGCGGATCAGCAAAGCCCATAATCTTACTCAGTGTAATAGCTGAAGAGAATGAACCCAGTAAGTAAGCACCGAGCATGAAACCGATGTGTATAATGTTCAGATTTTCCAAGTTAATAACTGTGTCGCTTAAAATGACCTGCACTTTATCAGATAAATGAGTCAAAAAATAAAGCTTTATCAACAGGGAAAAGGAGAAGCCCTGACATTAATTCACGGTTGGGGTATGAATTCAGCGGTGTTTGAGCCATTGACCCGGCAACTTGCCGGAGAGTTTAGCGTCACTCGTGCTGATTTGCCGGGTCATGGCCGGTCGGGCTGGTCGGGTCTGGCTAATTTTGAGGATCAACTGGATACGCTCGCTGCCGTACTGCCTGAATCGACGCTGCTGGGCTGGTCACTTGGCGGGTTGTATGCGTTGCACCTGGTGAGCCGTTATCCGCAAAAATTTAAAAAATTGATACTGGTATCCTGTAACCCCTGTTTTGTACAACGGGAAAATTGGAGTACAGCTGTGCAGGCCTCTGTATTTGCTGAGTTTTCTGCTTCGCTGGAGGATAACTGGCAGGCTACTATCCGGCGTTTTCTTGGATTGCAAATGTTAGGAGTGGATTCGGCGAGATCTCTTATCCGTCAAATTTCAGAGCTTCTGCTAAACGGCGGAGAACCGGACCCGTCAGCGATGAAATTTGGCCTGGATTTATTGTTATCACACGATGCGAGAACGGTGTTACAGGAGATTGACGTTCCTGTGCTGGAAATACTCGGGCAAAGAGATACATTAGTACCGGTCAGGCTTGCAGCACAATTACCGCTGATAAATCCAGCAATTCGTGTAGAATGCCTCGCGCGCTCGGCGCATGCACCATTTTTATCACATAGCGACCTATTTGCAGAGCTGATACGTGAATTTGTTAAACCCACCACGACTGGATAAGTCGGCCGTTAAAAAATCTTTTAATCGTTGTGCCGGCCAATATGACGATTCTGCTGTTTTGCAGGAAGAGGTTTTATCCCGTTTATTAGAACGTCTGGATTACATCAAGGCTCAACCGGAATTAATTGTAGATTTAGGATGTGGTACCGGGTCAGCAATAAAACCTTTGCGTAAGCGTTATAAAAAATCGCAGATTGTGGCATTGGACATGGCCGATGAAATGCTGGCCATAAGCAAAAAGAAGTACGGCCTGTTTGATCGCAAATGGTTGATAAATGCCGATATGGAAAGGTTACCGTTGAAAGATAATTGTGTTGATCTTTTATTTTCCAGTCTGGCATTACAGTGGAGTAATGATCTCGCAGAAGGCTTTAAAGAATTTAAGCGGGTAGGTCGCAAGGGTGGGTTACTGATGTTTACCACTTTTGGTGTTAATACCCTGCATGAGTTAAGGCAAAGTTGGGCACAGGTGGATTCTTCCCCACGTGTTCATCAATTTATGGATATGCATGATATTGGCGATATGATGCTGGCGGCGGGTTTGTCTCAGCCGGTGATGGATATGGAAGAAATCACCATGCAGTACAGTAGTTTTAAAAATTTGTTATCAGATCTTAAGTCGATTGGTGCGACAAATGCTGAAAGAGGCCGCCAACGGGGTTTGATGACGGCAGCGAAATTAAAGCGATTGCAGCAGGCTTATGAGCAAATAGCATTTGCCGATAATCAATATTCGGCAACGTATGAAATCGTTTATGGTCACGCCTGGTTTTGATTTATTGTGCTGGTGGCATCAGGCCATGGGGTTGTATCCAGCCCATGAAAAATGACACGATCAATAATACGAACAGACTGACAGAAATGACAATTCTAAAGGTTAGAAATTTAACAGTTCGATCAGTTTTATTCTGGTCCTTAATGAGAGTGAACATTCCGGCACCGAGGCTCAAAAGTACCAGTAGTAACATGATCAGGATAATGGTTTTAATCAGCATAATAGTTTTAAACTGTCTTAATTTTTTTAAATTTAACGAAACTTCATTATACAGTAAGACTTTATTGAATGCGTATTAGATTCCATAACCGGGAGTTTGCTCCTGGCTTCTTTATGACCTTATCGGCGGCTTTTTTTTTCGGGCTGTTCTTAACGTTAGGAAACTGGCAGCTTCAACGTGCCGATTTGAAACGCGATATTGAAAGTCGATTTGTTGAACAGTTGCAACAGCCCTATCAATATTTGATCCTCAATTCAGAGTTGAATGAATCGTTTGCTTATCGAAAAATAAAACTTAAAGGTGTGTATCAAAAAGATCAGGTTATTTTACTGGATAATCAGGTCAATGAAGGTGTTGCGGGGTATCATATATTAACTCCTTTTTTTATTAATGGTGGCCAAAAAGCGGTGCTGGTCAACCGTGGTTGGGTGGCTGCGGGAGCGGATCGAAAACAGTTCCCATCCATTAAAGATCCCCGTGTAAGTGAACAGGTGCTGGGAATTGTGACCATCCCAACAACAGAAGGTTATCGTCTGGGTCAGGTTGAAATGGGGCAGAGCTGGCCACAGCGAGTTCCATATATTGATCTTCAGAAAATTCAGCAAGGAGTTTCATTCGAGCTGTTGCCATATGTTATCTGGCAGGCAGCGGAAATGGATGATTATTATGTTCGAAACTGGAAGCCTGTGTGGTCTCCACCTGAGAAAAGTGAAGCATATGCGCTGCAATGGTTTAGTTTTGCATTCATCGTATTGATTCTGTATGTGGTTTTAAATTTTAGAAAAAGAGTGGTTGGAGAAACAAATGAGTGAGCCGGAAGAAAAGTCGTTGTTAATTTACAGGGTTAAATTTGTCGCCCTGATACTGGTATTTTTACTCCCTTTTATTGGTGGGTGGTTAGCTTTTTATGTGTTTGATTATCGTCCCGGCAGTAAAAATTATGGTGAGCTGGTGCAGCCGGTACGCGCCATGACCTTTCCTCAGTTAACCGCACAAAATGGACGCTTGTTGAAACCGGAGTTCTGGAATAAATGGTCATTCGTGATATTGGCAAAAACGGAATGTGAGAAGCTTTGCAGGGATAATCTGTATTATTTAAGACAGATGAGGATTGCGCTTGGAAGAGATATGGATCGGGTTCAGAATGTTTTAGTTTTAGGGCAGGCAGTCAACGATGATCTTTCACAGTTTCTGGTTGAATACCCTAAATTGACTGTTGTCGGCAAAGCTGAAAATAGCTTATTCGATGCTTTTAAGGTGGCTGGCATTAAACCGGGGGAAGCCCCGGTGTTATATCTAATAGATCCTGCGGGTAACTTGATGATGACTTATTCAGCAGTGAATGAGCCCTCTTCAATTTTGTCAGATATGAGACGATTATTACGAATTTCACAGATAGGCTAAGTAAAAGCCCTTTAGATTTTTTTAATGCAGGTATAACGCTTTAAAAATTGATCTTGCTTTAATATAACGGTATAAAGAGCGACTTGACCTAGGTCATGTACAATTAAAATTTCATTTCCTGGGGGGGGGAGTCAATGAATGCAATCCTGGTAGCGCCATTTACACAATACTGGAATTTAACGAAACCAAAGGTTGTATTTCTTATCGTCTTCACTGCAATGGTAGGTATGTTACTTGCTTCTGACGGTGTTGTTCCTCTGCATATTTTCTTTTTCGGTTTGCTGGGAATTGGTCTGGCAGCAGCATCCGGTGCAGCGATTAATCATGTAGTCGATCATCATATCGACACCATCATGGAGCGAACCAAAGGTCGGCCTCTACCCACTGGCCAGTTAAATCTTACCCAGGCTCTTATCTTTGCGCTGTCAATAGGTGTATTAGGGCTCGCAATGCTGGCTGTCTTTGTTAACGTGTTAACCGCGATCCTGACTTTCTTTTCTTTAGTGGGATATGCACTGGTTTATACTATGTATTTAAAGCGCGCCACACCGCAGAATATTGTGTTGGGCGGAGCGGCGGGTGCGGCCCCTCCCTTACTTGGCTGGACCGCTGTAACCGGTCAGGTTGAAACTGAAGCGCTGTTATTATTTCTGATTATTTTCATCTGGACGCCACCACACTTCTGGGCACTGGCCATTCGCCGCAAAGATGAATATGCCAAGGCCAAGATACCGATGTTACCGGTTACTCATGGTGTTGATTTTACAAAAATACAAATTTTGTTATATACCGTCCTGTTGTTTATTGTGACCCTGATGCCTTTTTTGATCCATATGAGTGGTCTTATTTATCTGGCTGGAGCCGTTTCTCTGGGAGTGGGTTTTCTGTATTACGCAATCAGGTTGTATAGGGACAAGACGCCAAACAAAATAGCAATGAAAACATTTGGTTATTCGATTTTCTATCTGAGTGTTTTATTCGGATTTTTACTGGTTGATCATTATGCGAGATTGTTTTTCAGGGCTGTTTTCTAAATAGCTTTTGCTGGCGGGGGCCTGCTCAGGCTCCAGCCAGATTCATTACCAGATTTACCACACCTACAACAATTAATATAAAAACCAGTCCTAGAAACAAACCGATAAAAATAAAGTGAGATAGTTTTCCATTGGAAAAATCACGTTCCTGGTTTGATTTACTTTGAACTCCAAAGAAAGCCGAAAGTACACTGAGTAATAATGCACCGAAAGAAATACTGTCTTTTTTCTGTACGGGTTCGCTGTTCATATTTACTTCCACTGGTGAATAAAAAATGACATTCTACGCATTAGAGAAAATTTAAATAGTCCTCTGTCTATATAATATGATTATTTTTGATAAAGATAGTAAGTCTTATTTAAAGCGAATAGTTTTAATACCTAATAGATCGATCAACTGGTCGTTACTGGTCAGGTTTTATGTTTTTATCTGTGGCGTTTCAATAACTATAGCAACGGTCTTAACCTTTTTAGGCTACTGGATGGTTTTACCTTTTTATGGATTGGAAATGCTTGCTTTAGGGGCAGGTTTATACGCCACTTGTCGAAAAATATATCAGCAGGAAGTCATTGTAATAAGTAATGATATTATTAGAATAGAAAAAGGGGCTCATAGAGTCGATAAGAGTTGGGAATTTAATAAATATTGGGTGCGTATAACCTTAGAAAATAAGGGTTCTATAAGTAAAAGCTTATATTTAATGATAGGTTCTCATGGAAATTATGTTGAGGTAGGTTCTTTTTTAACTAAGAGTGAGAAAGAGTCATTGGCGATTGAGTTGAATGACGTTATAATTCCTCACGGATTTTTACGGCGGGTAGAAAAATAATGCCTGACCTTTTCTTTTTGTATTAATAAACTAATTAAATAATAAGTTATACAGGGCTTATTGAGACTGATTACTTGTGTAAACTTTGGGGGAAACTAAATGGTCTTTAAAAGATTAAGCAGGCGACTTTTTGCGCCTGTCACGGCAATGCTGTCGATATTCTTTTCATCATTCGCTCACGCGGAATATGTCTTGAATATGACAAAAGGCGTCTCTACCATCAGTAACGATATCTATGACTTGCACATGCTTGTCATGTGGATCTGTTTTGTTGTTGGTATTATCGTATTTTCAGTGATGGCCTATTCCATTATGACTCATCGTAAATCTAAGGGTGCGGTGGCTTCTAATTTTCATGAGAGCACAACGGTAGAGATTATCTGGACACTGGTTCCGCTGGCGATTCTGATTGCGATTGCAGTACCTGCTACGGCAACTCTGCTGGACCTGGAAGACAGTAGTAAATCCGATGTCAGTATTCAGGTTACCGGTATTCAGTGGAAATGGCGTTATAAATACCTGGGCGAAGATGTTGAATTTATCAGCTCCTTATCTGAAGAAAACCGTGATGCGGTTTCTGCTTCCAGTCCTAACTCTGTAGAGCATTATTTGCGTGATGTTGATAAGCGTATTGTTGTGCCTGTTAATAAGAAAATCGAGTTCCTGTTTACATCTGATGATGTTATCCATGCCTGGTGGGTTCCTGAATTAGCAGTGAAACAGGATACAGTTCCCGGGTTTATCAATACGTCATGGGCTTATATAGAAAAGCCGGGTATTTATCGCGGTCAGTGTGCTGAACTATGTGGTAAAGATCACGGGTTTATGCCTATCGTGGTAGAAGCAGTCACAATGCCTGAATATCAGAAATGGCTAGTCGCAATGAGAGGCGAGCAGGCAGCACTTGCTGCCTCTTCAGATAAAGAATGGACGCAGGCTGAATTAATGGCAAAAGGTGAATCGGTTTATAAAGCAACCTGTGCAGCCTGTCATGGCGCTACCGGAGCGGGTATACCGCCGGTATTTCCTGCTTTGGCAAAAAGTCCAGTGGCGACCGGTGATGTTAAAGGTCACATCAATATCGTCATGAATGGTAAAACCGGAACGGCTATGCAGGCGTTCAAAACTCAGTTAAGTGATGTTGATCTTGCTGCGGTAATTACATTCGAAAGAAACAGTTTTGGTAATACCGTGGGTGACCTGGTACAGCCATCAACCATTAAAAGTCTTCGATAACGGGGGGATGTTAAAATGACGACTGCAACTACACATGAAGGTGATCATCACGATCACGGCCCTGCGACAGGCTTAATGCGCTGGGTAACGACGACTAACCATAAAGATATCGGAACACTGTATCTGTGGTTAAGTTTTATTATGTTATTAACCGGTGGTGCTATGGCCATGGTAATTCGTGCTGAATTATTTCAGCCTGGATTGCAACTGGTAGAGCCCCAGTTCTTCAACTCCATGACTACCATGCATGGTTTGATCATGGTTTTCGGTGCGATCATGCCGGCTTTTGTAGGTCTGGCTAACTGGTTGATCCCGATGATGATTGGTGCGCCGGATATGGCTTTACCCAGAATGAATAACTGGTCTTTCTGGATTCTGCCTTTTGCCTTTACCATGCTGGCATCTACCTTGTTCATGGAAGGTGGTGGCCCCGCTTTTGGCTGGACATTCTACGCACCTTTGTCCACAACATTTGCGCCGGACAGTACTGACTTCTTCATCTTTGCCGTACATATGATGGGTATTTCATCGGTTATGGGTGCGATTAACGTCATCGCGACAATTTTGAATATGCGTGCACCAGGCATGACATTAATGAAGATGCCACTGTTCGTCTGGACCTGGTTGATTACAGCATATTTGTTGATCGCGGTTATGCCTGTACTGGCTGGTGCGGTTACCATGATGCTGACTGATCGTCATTTTGGTACTTCATTCTTCGATGCCGCTGGTGGTGGTGATCCGGTTATGTTCCAGCATGTATTCTGGTTCTTCGGTCATCCTGAAGTGTATATCATGATCCTGCCTGCTTTCGGTATCATCTCAGCGATCATTCCTACCTTTGCTCGTAAGCCATTATTTGGTTATAGTTCAATGGTTTATGCTTCTGCTTCTATCGCAATTCTGTCATTCATGGTATGGGCTCATCACATGTTCACAGTGGGTATGCCAGTTGCGGGCGAACTATATTTTATGTATGCCACGGTTATGATTTCTGTGCCTACCGGCGTGAAAATTTTTAACTGGGTAACAACCATGTGGCGCGGTTCGATGACATTCGAAACGCCGATGTTATTTGCAATCGGGTTTGTGGTTATGTTTACCATCGGTGGGTTTTCCGGCCTGATGTTAGGTGTAGCTCCGGTAGATACGCAATATCATGATACTTATTTTGTGGTTGCTCATTTTCATTACGTGCTGGTAACAGGTGCCCTGTATTCTATTATTGCAGCGTTCTATTACTGGGTACCAAAATGGACCGGTCATATGTATGACGAAACACTCGGCAAGATTCACTTCTGGTGGTCTACTATCGCTGTGAATGTTTTATTCTTCCCTCAGCACTTCCTGGGACTGGCCGGTATGCCACGTCGTATACCTGATTATTCGGTTCAGTTTTCGGAGTTCAATATGATTTCCAGTTTAGGTGGCTTTGCTTTTGGCCTGGCTCAGGTGTTCTTCCTGTACATCGTCATCAAGACAATTAAAGGTGGCGAGAAGGCAACTGACATAGTCTGGGAAGGCGCAACAGGACTGGAATTCGAACAGTTGGCATCTCCAGCACCGTATCATAGTTTTAATACGGCGCCTGAAATCAAGTAGCTGATAAACCACTGAGTAGTTTCTGCTCAGTGGTTTTTTGATTTATAAAGATAGAGTAGAGATTATGTCAGAACAAAAAACTGAACAGAGTGCAGATAAAAAGTCAATTACTTCTAAAAAGCTTTTCAAGTTAGTGATGATCCCTGTGTTTATGTTTGGATTCGGTTTCGCATTAGTGCCTCTGTACGATGTGTTCTGTAATGTAACCGGTTTAAATGGTAAGACAGGCCGTGTAGAAGCTGCAATGGTTGATCAGAGGGAAGTTGATGTTTCTCGAACCATAAAAGTTAAATTCCTGGCAAATACGGGTACAGGCTTACCCTGGCAGTTTAAACCAGTTGTGACGGAAATGGAGGTTCATCCCGGGCAAATCTATGAAGCTATGTATCAGGTCAGTAGCAGTGCTGATAAGGTTACAGTGGGTCAGGCGGTTCCAAGTGTTTCACCAACCGAGGCTTCTCTGCATTTCAATAAAACGGAATGTTTCTGTTTCAGTCAACAGGAACTGGCTGCTAATGAAACACGCGATATGCCACTACGCTTTGTTATAAATCATAAGATACCTAAAGAAATTGCTGAGGTCACTTTGTCCTATACATTTTTCAATATTGAGAAATCTATGTAGAGAAACAGTAGTTGACCTTTATAAAGTTAAAATTAGAAAGATAAGAGAGATAAAATAATGAGTGCTGCAGCAGATAGTTATTACGTGCCACATGGCACAAAATGGCCAATTATTGGCTCAATAGGCCTGTCAACCACGGTAATCGGTTTTGCCAATTACCTGCATGGTTCCAGTTTTATCATGACCGGGATTGGACTCGCCATCGTCATTTTCATGATGTATGGCTGGTTTGGACAGGTTGTCAATGAAAGTATGAATGGCATGTACAATGCTCAGGTTGATATGTCATTCCGCTGGGGTATGGGCTGGTTCATCTTTTCCGAAGTCATGTTCTTTGCGGCATTTTTCGGTGCATTGTTTTATGCAAGGGCATTTTCTATTCCATGGTTAGACGGTGCTTCAAATAATGCAGACACAGCTAAATTGCTATGGCCAAACTTTGAAGCTGCCTGGCCACTGATTCAGATGCCATTGACTGAAAAGTTTGATGTGGCTAAGCATGCGATGGGTGCCTGGGGCTTACCGGCGATTAATACACTGGTTCTGTTGACTTCAGGTGTAACTGTAACCTGGGCGCATCATGCGTTAAAAAAGAACAACCGTAATCATCTGGTCATGGGGCTGGCTTTAACTGTAGCTCTGGGTTTTCTATTCGTGGGTCTACAGGCCTGGGAATATTCGCATGCTTATAATGAACTGAACCTGAAAATGTCTTCAGGAATTTATGGAAGTACTTTTTACCTGTTAACCGGTTTTCATGGTTTTCATGTGACTATGGGTGCCACCATGTTATTGATTATCCTGATTCGTTCAATTAAAGGGCATTTCACTCCTGAAAATCATTTTGCTTTCGAAGCAGTGGCTTGGTACTGGCACTTTGTCGACGTGGTCTGGTTAGGTTTGTTTATCTTTGTCTACTGGATCTAGAAGATAGATAAATCAAAAGCAAAAAGCCCGAATGATTTAGATTCGGGCTTTTTTTTGTCTGCGAGAAATTTTATAGGTTAAAATTCGTTAAATCACAATTTTATTTCAGGATTAAATGCTTCCGAATGTATTTAGCAGTCATATAAGTGTTCTAACCCTGACTTAGTAAAATATAGGAGGTTTTTTTGCATGTGTGGACGTTTTGTTCTCGAGTCATCGGCAAAGGCAATCGCTGAATATCTTGATACTGAAATACCGGAAGTGTTTGCATCGCGATACAATATTGCTCCCACAACTCCGGTGCTTGCAAAAACTTCGGCTGGACTGACATTTTTACGTTGGGGTCTGGTTCCAGCCTGGGCTAAAGATATCAAACTGGGTAACCGCATGTTTAATGCGCGTGCTGAAACAGTGACAGAGAAGCCTTCATTTAAAAATGCTTTCAAACGTAGACGTTGTTTAATACCCGCTAGCGGGTTTTATGAGTGGCATGCTGAAAACGCTGTAAAACAACCGTATTTTTGTCATATCAATCAAAGTTTGTTCAGTTTTGCCGGGATATGGGAGCAGTGGCAGGATGCTGCAGGTAATCATTTGCAGTCATGTGCAATTTTGACCACTGCGTCAGTGGGTGAAATACAGAAAATACATCATCGTATGCCGGTAGTAATTGCTGAAAATAATACAGCAGACTGGTTAAATCATGCAACGGAATCAACAGCAGCTGCCATGGATTGTATAGCTGAATTGAATCATGATTTTGAGATTTACCCAGTTAGATCTTTAGTAAACTCTTCCAGCAATGACTCTAAAAACCTGCTGATGCCGCTATGAGATCAGTCATTCTGCGGGGTTTTAGTCAGCTTATCTAACGGCTCAGGTCCGGGGATTAATAACAGGGTTTCGATTAACGGGAGGGCAGTATAATTTGCAATTGCCTGTTAATGTTTTTACGAGCTTCCGATTCAAATTTCGCATAAAAATAATCGGTAAAGTATATTTTTTCCCTCTTTAATAGCATTTGAAAAAAATTGATATTGTTATTGTTGAATTCCAGCTCCGATAACTGAGGGTTTTCCCTGCGCAAATTTTCACCATCAAGGTTAAATGTTTTTCAGTCA
>CALCSG010000334.1 GCA_937894085.1 uncultured Gammaproteobacteria bacterium
CTATTTTTGTTAATTTTACTATCCTCACTATTTTTACCGGTTTTGGCACAGTCTGATAGCTATCCAGGACGATCGACCTATGTAACAGTAAACATCTACGAAACTTCCCAATTGAACGAATCATTTGATGAAGTGAATGTGGTAGATGTCAGATCACATTTTGAATTTGATACCCTGCACATTAATAATGCCGTAAATATTCCTTTACTTAGTCGGAAGTTTATAAAAGAAGTGGCTGAGCTTCATAAACAGGGTAAACCTATTATTTTTTATTGTAACGGTCATACCTGTTATAAAGCCTACAAAGCAGCACAGAAAGCTGAAAAATTTAAAATAACGAATACTTATGCCTATGATGCCGGCATTTTTGACTGGGCAAAGGCCCATCCCGAAAAAGCCACGCTGCTGGGGAAAACACCACTAGATACCAGTCGACTACTGGGAAAGGAGGATTTAGCTAAATACCTGCTGGAACCAGCAGAGTTTGCAGCCAAAATAAATGATAAGGCAGTTATCCTCGATATAAGAGAACCTGCTCAGCGTGGCCTGATTGAGTTATACCCCTATAACCAGCAAAATATCACCATGGATGATAAGGACAAGCTCAATAAATTTCTAGCCGAGATAAAAAAATCTGGAAAAACTTTGCTGGTTTATGACGAAGCTGGTAGACAGGTACGCTGGTTGCAGTACCACCTGGAAGATAAGGGTATCTCAGATTACTATTTTATGGCTGGAGGTGTTAAAAACTTTTTTAAGTCTTTAAAGAAATGATTAAAGCGAAAGTTAATCATTAACCGGCTAAATAATATACATTCCAGATGACCCCGTGAACTCAGCTTTTGTCAAAAATCAGCAGGACGCAAAAATAAATCAGTCCCTATTTGTAAGCCTTAATCAACTGAAGCAGCCTTATCTTTGCGTCCTGGTGAGAGTTTAAGTTGACTATTCAAAGTGATTAATAGCCGAATCTCAGGGGTGATCAGGTATATATTTATCCGGGTCTTCCCCTTAATTTCAAAATCGCTGTAGAATAAACTACAGCAATAAATTATGACTTAATGCAGGAAAACTAAATTAAAGCGCGTAAAGCTTATCGATATAATAGATTAACGGCTGGGCTTATACCAGGTTAACCCAATATCACCTTAAGGTTGAGGATCAACTGCTTCTCCATCTTCTTTTTCAGGTGCAAGCATATCGGAACGTGTAATACCTAATGCCAGCGCACTTGCGCTTGCTACATAAATTGAAGAATAGGTACCCACTACAACACCAATAATCAGGGCTAACGAAAAAGCTTCAATAACCTGTCCGCCAAAAGCATATAACGCAATTAACACCAGTAAAGTGGTTAAAGAGGTTACCAGGGTTCTGGATATAGTCTGATTAATGGAAAGATTAATGACTTCAACCGGTGTTTTCTTACGAATTTTACGAAAGTTCTCACGAATACGGTCAAATACAACAATAGTGTCATTCAACGAGTAACCGATAACGGCCAAAATTGCCGCAAGAACACTTAAATCGAAATCCAGTTGCAAAATTGAAAACACACCCAGAGTAATTACTACATCGTGTATCAATGCAGCTACTGCACCAAGTGAGAAACGGTATTCAAAACGAAGTGAAACATAAATCAAGATAGCGATTAAAGCGTACAGAACTGCAAGCCCGCCATCTTCACGTAATTCGTCACCAACCTGAGGGCCTACAAAATCAACACGACGTACATCCATATTTTTCGTACTTTGTGCCGATAATAAAGGAATAATAAATGAACTCAGTTCAGCTTTATTATGCCCTGCTTGTGGTACCAGTCGAATCAGTACCTCTTTGGCACTACCAAAATGTTGTACAATGGCATCACCATAACCGGCATTTTCTAAAGACTGTCGAATCGGATTTAGATCAACTGCCTCCTGATAGCCCACTTCAATAACACTACCACCGGTAAAGTCGATACCAACATTCAATTTATTAGTGAACAGACTAACTATTGATATCAGGATAAATACGAGTGATATGGACATCGCAATATTGCGTAAGCCCATAAAATTAATTTCTTTAAAAAGTGCCATAGTTTTTCCTGTTTATATCCTGATCAAATAGCCAGCTTTTTGATATTTTTACGACCATAAATAATATTTACAATGGCTCGAGTACCCATAATAGCGGTAAACATTGAAGTCAAAATACCGATAGACAATGTGACCGCAAAACCCTGAATAGGGCCAGTACCAAATCCAAATAATATAACGGCTACAATTAAAGTCGTAATATTGGCATCGGCAATGGTGCTAAAGGCTTTTTGATAACCGGCATAGATAGATGCCTGGGGTGAGTTACCCATACGAATTTCTTCACGAATACGTTCAAATATCAATACATTGGCATCTACCGCCATACCAACAGTTAAAACAATACCTGCTATACCTGGCAACGTTAGTGTCGCCTGCAACATGGATAAAACAGCAACCAGAAGCACCAGGTTTACGGTCAAAGCAATATTAGCGATTAGACCAAAGGCTTTGTAATAAACCACCATGAAGACCAATACAGCAATAAAACCGATGACCACTGACATAAAACCTTTGTTGATATTTTCCTGCCCAAGACTTGGACCTACGGTACGCTCTTCGATAATAATCATCGGGGCCCGAAGAGCACCGGCACGTAATAACAGTGCAAGGTCACGTGCTTCGCGAGTACTGTCCAGACCGGTAATATGAAAACGCTTGCTTAACTGGTCACGAATAGTGGCAACGTTAATGACCCGTTGATCAGTTTTCTTAATTCTTTTTTTCTCACCATTTATTTCTTTGTATTCGTACTTGTCCTCGATAAATACCACGCCCATCGGTTTACCAATATTATCGCGTGTTATCTTGCTCATACGATCAGCGCCTTTACCATTCAGGGTAATGGTTACATCCGGTGAGCCTGACTGGCTATCGAGCCCGGAAGCTGCGCCAACAACCTGGTCACCGGTAACGATTATACTGCGTTTCAATAATACCGGAGAACCATCAGTTTCTTCATACAGTTTAGCGCCAACAGGCACCTTGCCCGATCTTTCAGCTTCAGACCAGTCTACTAAAGAGCCCTGAGCCAGTCGAAATTCTAACGTTGCAGTTGCTCCAAGAATTTCTTTTGCTCTAACGGTATCCTGAACACCCGGTAGCTGTACCACAACCCGGTCTTCACCCTGACGCTGAATGACAGGTTCTGCCACGCCGAGCTCATTAACACGATTCTTCAATGTTGAAATATTTTGTGTGAGTGCCGCCGTTTTTTCGGTTACCAGTGCTGCTTCGCTGTAAGTTAAATTAATATAAAAGCTGCTTTCATCCTCTGTGCTGGTAAAAATAAAATCACGGAATTCCTCTTCCAGTTTCAACAACCCTTTTTCTCTATCATCTAAACTGGAAAAACGCACGGTCAATTTATCCTTGGATACATTAACAGACCTGTAGCGAACTTTTTCATCCCGTAAATATGATCTTATCTCCGTTGAAACACGGTTAAGTGATTTGGTAATCGCTGCATCCATATCCACTTCCATCAGAAAATGTACACCGCCGCGTAAATCCAGTCCCAGATACATAGGTAAAGCATTTATAGAACGCAACCAATCCGGTGTTGCCGGCGCAAGATTTAATGCCACCGTGTAACTTTTATCCTGCTCCAGCAGTGCATCCTTGATATCGGATGCAGCTTTTAATTGCTGTTCTTCTGATTTGAAGCGAACCAGAATATAGCCATCACCCTGTTCAATTGAACGGTATTCAATTTGAATGTTCTGCAACAGATTTTTTATATTCTGAACTTCATCATCATTGATCAGTTTAACCCGGTGCGATATTTGCACGGCAGGATCTTCACCATATAGATTCGGAGCTGCATATATCAGTCCAAATACAATAACGAGAATAAGCAGCAGGTATTTCCAGGCAGGATATTGATTGAGCATAATCTTTTATCTAATTGATAATTATAAGTTCTTGATCGTGCCTTTTGGCAGAACCGTAGAAACAGCATGGCTTTGGACTTTTACTTCAACATTTTCAGCAATTTGACAGGTCAGATAATTATCCGATACATCTGTAACTTTGCCCAGGATGCCACCTTGAGTGACAATTTCATCACCTTTTGCGAGATTGGAAACCATGCTTTTATGCTCTTTAGCTTTCTTTTGCTGTGGACGGATCAACAGAAAATAAAAGATAACAAACAGGATGATTAAAGGCAGAAATGACATGATAGGGTCACTTTCTGCGGCGGGAGCTGCCTGTGCAACTGCGTCACTAATAAAAAAACTCATAAGAATTCCTAAAATGGTCTGATTCGATGGGGTAAAAACGGCGCGTATTATTGCACAGTGCAAAGGTTATATGAAGGATATTTCTATAGTTAAAATTTAACCCCCGCATAAGCCCTGTAAAAAGACCCAAAATTTGACCATATTAGTTGCATTTAAAGCTTGTTAGTTCGGTCAAAAACTCAATTTTACAATTTGAGCAGGTTTTTTAATCAAAGCATTATTTTATACGTAATCCCTGTTACTGAACTACGCCGCTGAATGTCCTTATTTCATTTTAAAAACCTGGCATAAAATTCTTTTGCAAAATCGTCAAAGCGCCCCAGTTCAATACTGGTTCTGATTTTTTTCATTAAATCCTGAAAGTAATACAGGTTATGAATAGTATTTAATCGTGAACCCAGAATTTCGTGACATTTGTCCAGGTGGCGCAGATAGGCACGACTATAATTTTTACAGGTGTAGCAGCCGCAATTTTCATCAAGTGGACGGGTATCCGTAGCGTAGCGACTATTTCTTATTTTAATAATGCCGTCATGTGTATACAGGTAACCGGTTCTGGCGTTGCGGGTTGGAATCACACAGTCAAACATATCAATTCCTCTACGCACAGACTCTATTAAGTCTTCCGGCTTACCTACACCCATTAAATAACGAGGTTTATTCAGCGGCATATATGGCAAACAGATATCAAGCATTTCATTTCGTTCATCAGCAGGTTCACCTACCGATAATCCTCCAATAGCATAACCATCAAATCCAATCTCAATGAGTTTAGAAATGGATTTTTTGCGTAAATCACCATACATACCGCCCTGCACAATGCCAAACAGTGCAGAAGAATTATCGGCATGCGCTATTTTGCTGCGTTCAGCCCAGCGTAAAGATAATTCCATGGACAGCTTTACATCTTCATGAGTAGCGGGATAAGGCGTGCATTCATCGAATATCATCACAATATCAGAGCCTAAATCGCGTTGTACCTGCATTGAGATTTCAGGAGTCAATTCTACTTTTGACCCATCCACAGGTGAATTGAATTTAACACCCTGTTCGGTAATTTTGCGCATTTCGGCAAGACTAAACACCTGAAAACCACCCGAATCAGTCAGTATCGGCCCCTGCCAGTGCATAAAATCATGTAAATCTCCATGCTGCTTTATGATCTCAGTTCCGGGTCTCAACATCAGGTGAAAGGTATTACCCAGGATAATTTGAGCACCCAGGTCCTGTAATTCTTCGGGTGTCATGGCTTTAACAGTGCCATAGGTGCCAACCGGCATAAAAGCGGGTGTCTCTACCGTGCCACGATCAAATTTCAATCGCCCGCGACGCGCAGAGCCATCGGTTGTATCAAGTTCAAATTTCATATTGCAGGATTATTTAAGAATAATTATGTATTTTAACCACGAAGCACACGAAGAGCACGAAGAAAAGTACAGCTATTGGAAATGGTATCAATAACAGGTAACAACAGTTAAAGACTTCATCGTTACCCCCTGTTTTTGTAAACGGTGGTTCTTGCACCACTGTTCAGGATAGTTTTAAGTCGGGACTTAAGTTCCAGGTAAGCACAATATTAAAAATGGATGCCGGCTAAGAGCATGCCGGCATGACGGTTTCCTTTAGACCTGCCTTACCTGTGAGTCACATTTAACAAACATCATTTTCTTTCTTCGTGCCCTTCGTGTGCTTCGTGGTGAATAACTTTATTTTTTATAAACATCGCATCACCATAACTGAAAAAGCGATATTGCTGTTCTACTGCATGCCGATACGCATTTATCATAAAATCTTTTCCGCCAAAGGCGCTGACTAACATGAGTAATGTTGAACGTGGTAAATGAAAATTGGTTAACATTGCATCGACCACGTTAAATTTAAACCCGGGAGTGATAAACAGCCTTGTATCACCGGAGAATGGCTTTATTTTTCCACTGTTAGCGGCGCTTTCCAGACTTCTAACCACCGTTGTGCCTATGGCTATTACCCTGCCTCCCCGCTTTCTGGTCTGAATTATCTGATTACAAACTTCAGGCGAAACCTCAACCACTTCAGCATGCATGATATGTTCATCTACATTATCGACTCTAACAGGTTGAAAAGTACCTGCTCCAACATGCAAGGTAACAAATGTCATATCGATGCCTTTATCTTTTAAACTTTGCAACATGTCCTGGTCAAAATGCAAGCCGGCGGTTGGTGCCGCGACAGCCCCTGGTTTCCGCGAAAAGACCGTTTGATAACGTTCCCGGTCATTTTCGTCATCTGATCGCTGGATATACGGGGGTAAAGGCATGTGCCCGAATTGCTGTAATAAATCCAGCCAGCCGCTATCACTGTGTTGTTGCAGCACAAAAAACTCACCCTGCCGCCCTGCCACCTGGCAGTCAATAAATTGTTCTAATATTAATTTTGATCCGGCACGCGGTGATTTACTCGATCTCACATGAGCCAGTAAGGTTTTATCATCCAGCAACCGTTCAACCAGGACTTCTACCTTGCCACCGGTCTCTTTTTGACCGAATAAGCGTGCAGGAAATACACGGGTATCATTAAATACCAGCAAATCACCGGAAGACGCTAATGAGGCAAAATTTTTAAAAAAATCATCCTGAATTGAATCATTAACGGGATCCAGCACCAGTAAACGCGAAGACTGGCGTTGGGTTAAAGGTTTTTGAGCGATTAAATGTTCAGGTAACTGGTAATCAAAATCGGCTGACTTCATGCTTAAATCGGTAGTTATGGGGGCGCAATCATACTTGGATTTAGCTGTCAGGATCAATCAGTTAACCACCCCGTATAAACAATATAATCCCTGCGATAAAATTTGTTGATGTTAACTTAATAAAAAATAGTGTGCATAACCCTACCACTTGGCACATTTATCAATTAGAATCCCCTGCCATATTGATGGACCAATTGAACGACTGCAAACATAAGCAAGTTAAAATGTATGTCTTTACGTTTAATCCGTTAATATTTTCATATATATTTTTTACCTCGTGTAGATTTATGTAGAGTTTAGCCAGTGTGATGGAATTGGTAGACATAGGGGATTCAAAATCCCCCGCTAGCAATAGCGTGGCGGTTCGAGTCCGCCCACTGGTACCACTTTATTCAGTTTGTATTAAAATGTTTTTCCTGCTGCCGGTCAGGCTTGCATCGACAAAACACTCTTTCAACAGCTTATTATAAAGAGAAAATCATGAAACGTATCAGCTTACTAATTATTAGTCTTTCGTTCGGTCTCATTAGTTTTAATGCAGCAGCTCAGGGATATGGCTATTCTCAACCTTATGCCCAATATCAGAATTATAACCAGCAATCACCTGCTGAATTACTCGAAATGGGTATTAAAGTTCTACAGAATTATCTTAAATCAGGTGAATTTAACAACCAGGATAAGGTCATTAACTTTCTGGACACTCAATTGTCTCCATTTTTCGATTTTGAACAAATGGCTCGCTGGTCTGCCGGTTTTCACTATCAGCGTATGAATTCAGCACAGCAGTATATTTTCCAGTCTAATCTTAAAAAGTTATTCTTCACCGCTTTTGCCCGTATTGTTAGTGCTTATGGTGATGCGCAACCACGCGTGGAATTTTTACCACCACGCCGCCAGGGTTTTGAAGAAGTCGTTGTTACCGCTCGTGTCATCCCCTCTTCCAACTACCCGATTCGAATTGATTTTCGCTTCATGCAGGGTCCTCAGGGCTGGAAAGTGTATGATGTTGGCACCAATGGAAACAGCGCGATCGCCTATTACCGTGCCTATTTCAGGAACCTGATTCGCACTCGTGGATATGCTGCGTTGACTCAACAGCAATAAAAATATCAATCTTAGATAAACAGCCAGATAATCGACCGGATTTTTATGGATACGCATCGCCTGCTCACTAAACTCAGTAATCGCATCCTGTTGCAGTTTGTCATTGCTATTATTCTGGTCGGCGTCGCCATTGCGATGAATGCCGAATTTTTAAATCAGTTTTACCTGCTAAATCAACAGACAAATACCGGCATTATTTTAAACAGTTTCATCGCAGGTATTTTAATCTTTGGCATGCTTAACCTGTTAGTACTGTTAATACGATATAGTCGCGAAGAAAGATCTATTGCTGCATTTGTAGAGAATGTTGAAGCTATTCGACAGGACCCTACCGAAGGTTTGAATGCCCACAGCTTAATTGCCAAACGTTATGCGACCATGAAATCCATTAACATGGCTCATGGAGAAATAAATCATAATGCACTGGCTGCTATGTTAACGGCTGATGAGAGTACCCGACTCGGTGTTGTTCGATTCATCAATAACATTCTTATACTGACCGGTGTATTCGGTACTATCGTTTCTTTATCTATCGCACTGTTAGGGGCATCAGATCTGATAGAATCGGCCGGTACCGGACTGGATGGCATGGGACTGGTAATTCATGGTATGTCTACGGCTTTATCGACAACTATTACAGCCATCGTCAGTTACGTGCTTTTTGGTTATTTTTATCTTCGTGTAAAAGATGTTCAAACCCATTTAATCAGCGGCATAGAACACTTAACTTCTGTTTTTCTAATCCCCAAATTTGTAAAGCGTAGTGAAGAAATCATAAACCAGATGGCCGGGTTGATTAAAGGGATTATTCGTGCAACAGAAAAAATGACCCAGACCCAGGAAATTTATCAGTCCTCTGCAATTACGCTACAGCAGTCTGTAAATAATAATAAAGAACAGATGGATAGACTCACCAATGATATTACATCCATAAAGAAAATATTACGGGATGGTTTCCGTTTACCCGCACCTGCTCCAGGACAGGAATGAGTGCGTTTTCCCCAATAGGCCCGCACGGCTTCGATTCAGATAACGGGGATTCATTCTGGCCTTCATTTACCGACATCATGATGGTGGTGGTATTAATTTTTTTACTCGCCACCAGCCTGTTAATTGTACGTAACTATAATCTGGTCGCAGAACTACAGAACAGCATGGAAGCCGAAAAAATGGCTGCGCTGGTCATTGAAACAACAACGCAGGAAAATGCAACCCTCGAAGAGCGACTGATCAACGCTGAGCAACTAAACTCCATTTTACGTTTACGCCTACTCGAAAAAGATGAAATACTGGCAAAAGCTAAAAAAGAACAGCAGGAAAAGCTCAAGTTAATTGCAGCCTTGAATGCCGATAAAGCCAAACTGGATCAACAGATCATCAAAAAACAAACTGAGATCAGCGAAGCCAGTTTAAAAATTAATGTCATTACTGCCGAATCTGAAGAATTTGCAAATCAACTTGCAGAATTAAAATTACAGCTCAATCAACAAAAAGAGTTGCTGTCAGCCACTCTGCAGGAACTTGAGTTAGCTTCAGCTGAAATTGCCGCGTTAAATGCAACAACCGCTGAGCAGCAACAGAATCTGGACATGCTGGAACAGGAAAAAATTGAGTATAACCGCCAATTATTAACGCTTAAAGGCGACTATGATGTGGTTAAATCCAAGTACGACCAACTCATCAAACCAGCGAGAAGTGCAAAAGGTAAATACGTTGTAGACGTTTATTATGTCAAAGAGAAAGCAGGCAAAGTCATTCGCTATAAAGAGCCTGGTGATCAGAAATCTCAGAATATGTCACTGGCCGACGTTGAAAAAAGGCTGGACAAGTTAAAGAAAGAAAAAGGTGAAGATTTATACGTAAAAATAATCATCCCGAAAAATAGCGGCCTGACCTATAACGAAGCCTGGGGCTTTATGAAAACATTGCTGGATAAATATGATTATTATTACCAGGGTGATATCAAACTGGATAATTAACTCACTAAACCAAAAGCCAGAATCACAGGGAAGTGATTCATTAACACATCAAAACTCTACTATTTCGAAAATAATCATAACAACAATGATACCTGATACCTTTCTAAGAACAGGAATTTAAAATGACAGATCAAGATAAAATTAATTATGTGGAATTTCCCACTAAAAGCATCAAAGTCGTAAAATCTTTTTTTAGCACAGTATTTGGCTGGACATTTGTTGACTATGGCCCCGAATATAGCGCTTTCTTCGATGCTGGACTGAATGGCGGGTTTTATCTTTCTGACTTAAACTGTTCTAAAGAAAATGGTAGCGCTCTGATTGTACTGTATAGCCAAAACCTCGAAGCTACACAGTTGAAAATCGAAAATGCCGGTGGCCGGATTAAAAAACCCATATTTACATTCCCTGGTGGCCGACGTTTTCATTTCCTGGATCCAACTGGAAACGAATATGCTGTCTGGACTGATAAATTATAGCGATTTATTTTTACCATTTCAGTGTCATTAAAAAATGATCACCACGAAGCTCACGAAGAAATATAGGGAGGTTAAAAGTAACTCGATAATTTATTTTTTATTATCATTTAAAAAAATCACATGGTGTAATATGAAAACCATAAAAAACACCATATTAAAATCACGATTATTGATCACATCCATTTAATAAAAAACTTCTCCATATTTACTTATCAGATAACTCAATATAATTTAAATACAGGTAACTGGCCGCTTTATCTTTCGCTTTTTTACCGTCATCACTGGTTAATAGAATTTTCGTAGTATCTCCGTATCTCACCGATGTGATCCCTTCTATATTTTTCATGCCGGGCTGTGCCATGCGATGTGTTCTGTGAGACCAGTCACCATCCCAGAATAGAATCTGTGAAAGTTTCTTTTTATTATTATCTACTCCATATATTTCATTGCTAATCAGATATCCACGTAAAATTTCATCATAAGCCATAGCGCGAATACCACCACCATATAGATCCAGTAGCAAGGGTTTATCGGAAATAACAGGTTTAGTATTATTTTGAAAAATATCGGCAGGATTTTCTAAAATTCCAATCACTGTTTTATCGTCAATGAGAGGTGCTCTGAAACCAATCATTAAGTTGCCTTTACGATCAAAACATAATGCTTCGATATTGATATTCACTATACCTCCATAGCCCTGCTCATCTACTGTACCCAGGATGCCGGACTTTTCTATAGCTTCAGTCAATTTTCCATAACTACCCACATCGATCACTTTATTACCTTCGATTTTAAAGCGAATAAACTGTTCACGATCAGCCGAACGTTCACCACTCAAATTCCGTTGGTGAGAGGTGATGGCATAAATATATCCATCTGGCCCCAATGTAACCGCTTCCAGATCATTTAATTTACTATTAAAAGAACGCATTAAAGCCTCAGTCAAACGGGAGTTTTCTGTAAAATCCCCTTGCTGATTGACATCTAGAATGTGAAGAGCCTGTGACGCTTCATCTTCAACGATTATAATGCGGCCATCCTGCAGACTTTGCACCCCGGATGGTTCATATATTTTATTGAATGTTTTTATACCAGAATTAACAACAATATCTGAAGAAGCAATACTGGTATGTGGAAACATGAAATAAAAAACTTTAATAATCAGAAAAACTAATATAGAGATTATTAAGCCCCAGCGAAAAATAGAATAGGAGTAGCGTAACAAGGTAAATTTTTTGTCTGCAACTTTGCCCAAATAAAAAAGCTGATCACTCATCTTTGCGTACAGCTTGTCAGGGTCAGCGATTAATTCATCCATGCATTCCAGGTATTCCTGCCTGGATATCTTTGCATAATCTTCGAAGATCAGTATATTTGAATGCTCCCGGTCGAATTTATTTTTTGGCTGTGTCCGGTAATCATTAAACTGTTTCCAGGTAATATTACCGGTCAAAAAAGAGATAAGACAGGACATTAAACTTTTTCTTCTCTGTGGGGCTTCGGGTGTAGCCGAACTCAAAGCAAAATAAATAGAAGAAGCAGAAGTCAGTAAGAAAATAACCGCAGGTATGATAAAACCGAGATCATGTACAATAATAAAAGAACCTGAGACCAGAAATATTGACACTATAAAGCCATTCAGAGAAATCATAATATTGGCTTTGGTCGCGGCCAGAGAAATCAGATCTAACTGAGCTCTATAGGCATTCCGGTACATCGTTTCAACGCCTTTACCATGGGTAGAAGAGGCTTTCTTTTTTTTCTTCTTTTTAATCGGTGTTTCCGGTAATTCGTCCAAATTGTCACCTGGTTTTTTTATTGTAAAATATCGAACTGATAAGTAATTTAGCAGGTTATTCAGTAGCTTTTTTAAGATTATGGATAATTGTATAGCAAATTCACCTGTTTTTATCCATTTGTAATCGATGATATAGGTAAGAAATAAACGCTGGTTTCCAAAATACAGAACAATATAATAATTTAAAGGGTAGCCACTTAACATCATCTCTGTATATTGATTACCAGAAATCCACATTAATGACTTTGGCCAATAAGCTATCAGACGGTTTAGTGAGCGATGAAAAAATAACGCGCAGGTGTTTTCAATGGATTCGAAAGAATCTACCGTTTATTGAATTGATAACAGAATAATTTTTATGCATAAAATCCTTGTCAGTGCCTGCATACTGGGCGAATCGGTCAGATACGATGGTAAAAACAATCTGTTAAAGAACGATAGTCTGCATCAATGGATATCACAGGAGAGAGTAATACCATTTTGCCCGGAAGTTGCCTGCGGAATGCCCGTCCCCAGAAGAGCCGCAGAAATAAACGGCGGTGATGGACATGACGTTTTAGCTGGATCAGCTACTGTAATAGATAATGCTGGATTTGATGTCACTGATGAATTTAAATCTGGAGCACAACAGGCACTTGCCGCATGTAACAGGCATAATATTAAAATCGCGATACTGGCACAACGCAGTCCATCCTGTGGTAATAACACCATTTATGATGGCTCATTTAGCGGTACAACTATTGCGGGATCAGGCGTTACTGCTGCTCTGCTGACACAACATGGCATTAAAGTATTTAATCAAACAGAGCTGCATGAAGCGGCACACTATCTTAAAGAGCTGGATTTAAATGAAATTAGATAAATCTAAAAGATTTAGTCGTACGCTTCCAAAAATTAATTATACCTGGCCTACTTTTGCTGATAGTGGGTAGCAGCTAACAGTCGTTCCGAAACACTTTCCGCATTCAAACATAATCCATTACGAAACTGGATATTATTGACGGGAACTGAATTAGCTCAGCTCATTCATATTGCCGCAATGTACTCTCCGTGGATTAGCGATGTTTTACAAATCCATCCCGTCTCGCTCAGTCTCTGGGTGCAACTTCTAACCCTGGCATTTTCAATTTTACTATTGTTGGAATTACACAAACTTTACCGCGCTAAATTTAGATAATTAGAGGCCAATATTAAGCGATAAACTGGAGATATTTCCAGTTTAATTCAGACTACCTGAATGACTGTTGTTACCATTGATTGAACTGTTCTGGTTAAGTCCTGGAGGGAACTTTTTTAGAAACACTCAACCTTCGGCAAAAATAAACGATAGAAAAAATAGAATAGACATGATTTCATGGCCAAGTATTTGTATAATCCTGCCACTCAAAGTCTCCGTGGCACAATTGGATAGCGCGGCTCCCTCCTAAGGAGCAGGTCGTCGGTTCGACTCCGGCCGGAGACGCCATATTTTATAGTCAATTCAATTAGTTAGATTTCTAGCGATGTCTAACAAAATTGATTTCCCCGTTCCCTGTTAATTATAAACAACTATCCCACCGCAGGGTGATCGTAGTAAGTTAGAAAGATAGCTTCACCACTACTGTTAAATTAGTCACAGTGATAACGGTACAGGGTTCACAGATATTTAGTGCCTATACTTTTATATTAAATATATCGAAGTTCAATTTTAATGGGTCGGGTAAAGTCATGAACGATGTACCAAAATATTATAGCCTTGAAGCAGAGGAAATTAGAGTTTCAAAAAACCTTAAAAATCTAATTAAACTGCTGGATGAATACGGGTTACCAAAAAAACCTGATTACATACTTGAAGAAATTGCTTTCATGGAAAGAGAATTGAAGTATTTAAAAGAAGAGAGATGTAATAGATATTACAAAAAATCTGAACACCCTGAGTTGGCATTCATTAACGCATAAACTAATTTAAAACCAGAATTATTTTGAAAAACAGTTAACAGTAATGCAACAAACAGCTCAACGGGATTATCATAAAATGTTTGGCCTGGTCACTCGAGCTTTATAGCCGGTCTAACAAAATCTAAGCAACTTTTGAACAATACGTGAAATTTTTCACAGCCCAAACTGGAATCAGGTCACAGTAAATAACCTGTCCATCTTCTAAAATTTATTCATTACAAATCAGGTCTAAATGTTATGTTTGAATTATTTAAAGATCATTCAGAAAAGAAACGTAAAGAAGCTCACGAATTAAAAATCAAAAAGGCTTTATCCGATAAGTTCTTCAACTATGATGAAAGTGACTGTTCGATAACAGAAAATATTTCGGAAAATACAGATTACACGCTAATCACAATCCGTGGTAAAAGAATACGAACTAAAATGGAACACATCACGATTTTAGATGTACCCTCCTATATGCATTCTTGAGCGTAAAATATTATTAACTCAAATCTTCACTGGTTATTCCTTAACTTTTCGGCATTTGAGTCTATATATCTTTTTATGTAGTGATCAAACTCCGTAAAATCAAATATGTACTGGCGTTACACTCATATCACTCATAATCCTGGAAAAATCAGCATGATCGTAATTTGTATCGCTCACACTCCTGCAAAAAATTATCGGTACTTTTAGGCATTGGCGTGCGAGCCCGGGTTATGAAGGCAATCAATCTGACACCCATTTTAAGCAGGTGTTGACTATCGATTACATCAACAGGGGGACAACCATTCTTATCGCTGACCAGTCTGGGAGTAAACCCGGTGATCTCTTCGCCAGCCACCACGAAATTAGCCCAGACATCCAGAATGTCCTTATCTGTCACTAATATTTCACATTTTCGCCTGGCCATCAGTGCATAATCCAGTATTAACTGCTCAAGTCCTTCGAATCGAACGTCTTTATTGATGCAGCGAATCATAAATCCAGCGGCCTGATCAATATTTTTCATAGTCATAGCTATTTTAACGTAACGGCTTTCATAAAAATCAGCGATAGACATCATAAAAGCCTTGAACGGCTCACCCCAGAGTTCATCGATTCCTTCATCCCCATTTCGGTGTCGGAAGGTGTCAACCTCATATGGACAGTTAGTTAAAAGATAACATTTATTTCA
>CALCSG010000335.1 GCA_937894085.1 uncultured Gammaproteobacteria bacterium
GAAATCAAGGGGCAGGTGGATCGTCGCATTGGCACTTATTTTGGCCCTGATGGAATAGCACGACGAGTCAACGGCGTTATCAGGGGCGAGGAGCTTGAGTTTTACATTGACTGGGATAACCCGGACCCGGGCTATGAAGCTCTTCAGGGGCTCAAATTTAGCACCCATTTTACTGGTCTTAATTCTTCTTATGGGTTGTTTGCTGGTACTATGCTCGATAATCGAAGTGGCCAAACCTATAGTTTCTATGCCTCGAGAAGTTACCATTTTGGTACGACTGAAACTACAGGGTTCTATACCGGGGTACCTCGAAGCAGCACGCTGAGTAGCGATTCTTATAGAGGAACATGGACTATAGCTTTGATAGGAAATCTGTTTGGCTATAGTGCGCAGTTAAAAATATCGGATGTTGACGAATCCAGTTTCGAACTAACTGCCGTTTTATATGAGATCTTTTCAGGTGACCAGGTAGCAACAGTTACCGGCGGCCTGCAAGAATCGAACAGGCGTATTCGCTTCAATATTGATCATGATGACTACGAATACCTGCAATTTGATGGATACATTTTTTCTCGAGAACTGGGTATTTTTAGTGGTACAGCAACATTAAAGCCTTTAGCAGGGGAGGAGTTCAAACGCGGTTTTATAGCCAGGCGCTCGGATAATAGTAGCCCGGATGTAACGATCACCAGTCCATTAGATGGCTCAAGTTTTTTAAGAAACACCCAGGCTGTTAACTTTGATGCTGATATTGGCGATGCTGATGGTGATACCGTCAGTATAGTCTGGACAAGTAATATAGACGGTGTAATCAGCACGGCCGCCAGTTTCTCAAAAAATGATTTAAGTTATGGTGTTCATGAAATTAGTGCCACGGTAACCGACTCTAAAGGCAGCGAAAGATCACGCTTGATTGATGTCTCGATCACCAACATCGCCCCCGATGTGCTAATTAGTCAGCCCGATAACAACGCTGTATTCTGTGCAAATGAAAGTATTAACTTTAAATCAGTGGTGACAGATTTAAATACACTTCCGGGTTCCACCTTGCCGGATAGTGCGGTTGCCTGGAGCATTCTGGGGAGTCCTGTATTTGCAACTGGCAAACAAGTGACTCAGGCATTTGCGGCAGGAAACTACACCATTAACGTCAGGGCAACGGATGACCAGGGAGTATACGATGAAGCTAGAGTTAAATTAGTAATAGAGGACTGCACAACCAGTGTTAACCCTCCCGTTGTTGGCATTTTAAACCCTTCCGCTGATACAACTACCTACGATGATAATTTTACTTATGACGGCTATGATGAGGTAAAAGGAATGTGGTATACCAATGTAGTACTTTCAGGTGCCGCCATGGATGATGAAGATGGAAGTCTTTCGGGTGATTCACTCGTCTGGCAGACAGATCGTAGCGATTTACAGACAGAATTATTGGGGTCAGGCTCAAAAATCACAGTACGGCTTTACTCCAGTAACTGTTTCGGTGCGTGGCATGAAGTCAGCCTGGTGGCTACCGATAGTGATGGAAATTCGAGATCTGCTTTAGTGCGGATCTATATCTGGACGCTTTGCTAGGAGCCTGTCGGACTTAGGATAATTCTAATACGTCGGTGGAAAACTGCACTCGATTTACCACTCGACTCGCTACGAACCCCTAAGTCCGACAGACACCCGGGAATTTTGAAATGACCGGCAAAACTATGATTCTGGTAACACAAGGTCAGGTGGTTTTCATATTTTCAGGTTAAGCATTTGGGTAAATATCAATAAGATGCTTTTTATTATTAAATGCAAAACCTGGATATTTAAAACTTTAACAATACTGCTCTATTTAAAACAGTAAAATCAGCCCGCTCCAGCGATAAACAACTTGTCCATTTTATACACTGTAATATTTTCGGCAGTTATAAATGTCCTGCTATAAAGACATGGAAGTGACCAAAATATCCGCTACACTAGCTTAGCGTTCAAACAGAATAAAATTCCCGGTGTTATATAAACCATCACCGCTAAAAGTCGTAACACCATCTCCAGCGCCGGGATCAATATCTGTGGTATCGCGGAAATTGTAGACCATACCCACGCCAATTACCTTGTCGTTAAACTTCATCGCTGCCATTACTACGCGACCACTATCCGAGAGTTGATCGAATTTAAACAACCCGGGAATGTCATTCGCTGCTGAATAGTCAGCGCTTAAAACTGAGCTATCATAACCTGGTGGTGCACTGGAAAAGCTGGGGTAAGCAGGTGCGGTCATAGAGTCAGCTGTAGCAAGACCCATGATGTTTATAGTCGATGCTGAAGTCCCTATGGTCGTAGAAATGCTCACCTTGTCAGCTGTTACGGGACCGGAACTAGCCGTTAACAACTCATAGGTAGAGTTATCAGGGAATGAAATACCAGCGAAACTTTTATTTGCAAAATCTGAAACAGAGGCTGCATTTCTTACATCAAAAGAGATTATTCCTCCTTCACCTGCGGGTAAGTCAAGGACAAATAACCCACTGGCTGTCATCATCGAGCGAATGGTAAGGCCTGCGTTATTCCTTACTCTAAGCCCGTCACTACAGCCACCGTCTGTAAATGTTTCGGATTCGGTGCCGGTGGTATACGCCAGGCTTTGTGAGCTATTATCATCGGTTGTTTCAAATCCAAAGTCTAGGTGCAGCACATCGATGAAATTAGTATCCGATCGGAACATTCCAAAGCTGTCTTTTTCCCCCAGGCCGGTACGGATATAAGTGTAATCGCCGGATACATCATCAGAACATGCATTGTTACTTTTTATAAACCCGACATGTAATTGCTCATCCACCGATCCACTTTCGGTAATCACAAACAATGCAACACCAGGCACATCCATCATTACGAAGCTGCCTGATGGAGATCCGCTGCAAACAGCTTCACCATCCGCACAACTTGCCGTATCGATTGTGCAGTTTCGAGAACTATCAGCAACTGAGGCTGAACAGGTAGCAGCAATGGTGAAGGTATAATCTACCGTGCCAAGTTCATTGATCACGCTCCAGGTTGCAGCGAGCTGTATGCCGGTTAAGGTCCATTCAGAATAATCTCCCCGGGTACTGGTGGTTGAATAGGTATTTGAAATCAGTGTATCCGTATCGTTACTATTGGATGAACCACCACACCCGTTTAGCAGTACTATAATCAGGAGCATACCTGGCCAGATCGTATAGTTTGTATTTGAATTCATCTCAACTGTACCCTCGAACGTCATCTATTGTTAGTAGGAATTTAAGTTAGCTTTACCAATAAAATACTGGCCCGTGATCTGCTTGATCATAATACGCATTCCGTTGCCAGGCTCACGTCCATCCGTTGCGAAGAACCGACACTATCATTTGAAAAAATCTCGAGCCATTCATCAGTTGGATAAAGAGCCGCAACTCCGGTGATCTGATTTCCGGTAACACCAAGAGTAGGGATGGGTACGTCGACTATCCCGAGTACTATGGCTTCCACCCTGGAGACATAAAAGTCCTCCGGTGATTTAGTGACACGATAAGTAATGGAACCTAAAAGATTCTGAGCATGGATATCGACGTTATAACCACTGGGTGTGCTGCCTTCAATATCGACCACCGCAGGCCCCACTGTAGTATCAGTGATAAGCTGGCACAGGCCTGTTAAAGTTTCTGTTGTGCCATCGATCGTTAACGTGCCATTAAGCGTGCCGGGAAATGGAACCGGTAATGGTAGCAAAGCTGTGGCACTGGTCGATGTACTGAGGTCGTACAGGCTGATAATATTCTCACGGACGAATGCGCCTATTGATCCGTCGCTGGTAAATGCGCGCGCGCCGTCATCATCATCAGTTATAGTGCCTATAAGAGTAGCTGTCGGTAAGGCAATAATACGTGTTTCGATACGCGTACCGCCATCGTCAAAATCACCTGCAATCACGGCTCCATTCCTACTGCCGGAAATTCCACGAAAATCCATGTCCAGTCGACGGTCTAAGGGTAAAAATGTTGGAAACAATACATCAACGATAGAGACTCTATAATCATCCCCAATTACAACAAGTTCTTGCCTTTCTTCACCCGGTCGAGTCGATACCAACAACATTGTTGAAGGGTCGTAGCCATAGGTTGCAGCAATACCTGTATCAAATGGATTAGAAATGTTGTCTGGTTCATAGAAATTGACCCACAGAATTGAGCCATCCGCATTAAATGACATTGACGCGACTGCTCCAGGTGCAGAAACAGGAGTAAGCTCTTCACGTGTACCTGTTAGCAGATTATGACGACAGATTCTCTCCGAGGTCAAATCAACTGTACGTGAAAAAAGTTGATTCGTGTTTGCATCAAACGCGTGCCTGGAGAGTGAGCTAGCACATTTATCAACAAAAGGATTTGTGATGAAGTTATTATCAAGCAAATTTCCTGTACTTGCATTCATTACGTACCAGCTGCCATATCCATCAACCGCAGTCAGGCGGTCACCCGCCCCCCAGAAAATGTTGTTGATATCAAGTTTAAATATGGAAGTATTTAAATCAGTAGGAACTGCAAAGCGTCTTTGTTCTGCACCTGTCGAAATCGAATAGATGACAATTTCAGCTGATCCGGTTGAATCCTCAACTATAGCCACTGCAATTTCTGTATCGTCCACAGAAATAGCGGTATCAACAGCTGTCAGCCCAGAAGGAATGGTGATGCGCGAAACCAGCGGAGGTTCGGCCATCCCATCATCAGGGGTTGTTGTGCCAGTAGGTGTGCTGCCACCCCCACCGCCACAGGCGACAAGAAAAAGACTGAAGGCATAAAAAACTGCAATTATTACTGAAAATGGTTTTTTTACAGGAATATTCAAAATTAAGTCCCTTTTGTTGTTTGTTTTCGGCTAAATCTACTCCTGTTTGGTTTAAGTGGCAATATTCAGTAACATTTTTAAATACAACTGGAAGCATTTTTTTACTGAAATCTATTCCATACTGTTAGTAAATTGTTCAGTTTACAGAGCTGTTATCTAGCCAGAATCGGGAATAGGTTTGTTGATTACGAACAGAGCTTAGCTAGTAAAATTTGTGTATTATTTTTTATAGAACGAAATCATGAAATACCGTCAATTTATGAGAACAGTTACGCCAAAACGAACTAAAAGTTGCAAATCGAAACTAACTGAAATATAACATAGGTTAATGATGAGGGTTCAATGATGAATATTCTGGTTTTTATTGGTGGAGTTTTTGGCTTATTTTTTGCGATGACCCGGGTGGTATTGCCATTTCGTCATTGGGCAATTATTAGTGCAATGGCTTTAGCTGTTTTTACCTTGCTAGACGGCTTTAACCTGTTATGGGGCACCATAATCTGGGCTTTATTCCTGCTTCCGGCAGTTTTCCTGGGAGTAGCAGATTTACGTCGTAAATATCTTTCAAATCCTTTGTTGTATCGAATTAAAAAAGTACTGCCTCCGATGTCTCAAACAGAAAAAGACGCAATTGAGTCAGGCACCGTGTGGTGGGAATCGGAACTATTTCGTGGAAACCCGGACTGGTGGAAGTTACTCGGCTATACAAAACCGGTGTTGACGGATGAAGAGCGGGCTTTTTTAGATGGTCCGGTGGATGAACTCTGTCAAATGATAGATGACTGGGATATCACCCATAATCGAAAAGATTTACCGCCTGAAATGTGGCAATTCATCAAGAAGCATAAATTTTTCGGTATGATTATTCCAAAAAAATATGGCGGTCTGGAGTTTTCAGCTTTAGCTCATTCTGAAGTCGTGATGAAGCTGTCAGCGCGCAGTATCTCGGTAGGTGTTACGGTGATGGTGCCTAATTCGCTGGGGCCTGCAGAACTGTTGCAGCATTATGGTACTGAATTGCAAAAAGATTATTATTTACCCAGACTGGTGGATGGTCGTGAAATTCCCTGTTTTGCGTTAACCGGGCCTGATGCCGGTTCTGATGCCGGCGCTCTTCCTGATTCAGGGGTGGTGTGTGAAGGTGAGTTTAACGGTAAAAAAATACTCGGCCTGCTTCTTAACTGGGAAAAACGTTATATCACGTTGGGGCCTGTTGCCACGGTACTGGGGCTGGCATTTAAGGTTTATGATCCTGATGGTTTGCTGGGTGATAAAAAGGAGCTGGGAATTACCTGCGCATTGATTCCAGCAAATACTGCCGGAATAGAAATCGGCAATCGACATTTTACGTTAAATGCGGCCTTTCAAAATGGACCGAATCGGGGAAAAAATGTTTTTATTCCGTTAGATTACATCATCGGCGGAGAGAAAATGATTGGCAAGGGCTGGAGGATGCTGGTTGAGTCACTAGCTGTTGGTCGTGGTATATCTTTGCCGGCTGTCGGGGCAGGAGCTGGCAAAATGGCATCACGCATGACTGGTGCCTATGCGCGAATCAGGAAACAATTCAAGACTCCTATCGGTCGTTTCGAAGGTGTCGAGGAGGTATTGGCCAGGATAGCCGGGTTTAGCTATTTTATGGATGCTGGCAGGCTGATGACTTTATCTGCACTGGATGCAGGAGAGAAGCCCTCGGTAATTACCGCCATTTTAAAATATCACAACACTGAAAAGATGCGACAGGTTTTAAATGACTCGATGGATGTTCATGGCGGTCTTGGTATCTGTATGGGACCGTCTAACTATATTGGACGGGCGTATCAAACCATACCGGTTGGAATAACGGTTGAAGGCGCGAATATTTTGACTCGAAGTATGATTATATTTGGCCAGGGAGCCATTCGCTGTCACCCTTACCTGGTGAAAGAAATGGAGGCTGCCGGTTTAGAAGATAAGGTGCAGGCTGAAGTGGATTTCGATAATGCGTTGACCGGTCATATGGCGTATTTTGCAGAAAATCTGGTGCGTGCATTTAGCCTTGGATTGAGCGGTTCGCACCTGGCAGGATCACCGGTTAATGGGCGGGTTGCCCAATACTATAAAAGACTGGCGCAGATGAGTGCCGCTTTTGCGGTGGTGTCTGATTTTGCTTTAATGATGCTGGGTGGAGCGCTGAAACGCAAAGAAAAACTATCGGGTCGTTTTGCAGACGCGTTAAGTTATATGTTCTATACCTCGGCTATTTTGAAAAAGTTTGAAGATGACGGCAGACCGAGGGCCGATTTGCCATTAGTTGAATGGAGTGCGAAGTATAGTTTGCACCAGGTACAACTGGCACTGGATGAAATTCTGCGTAATTTTCCCAGCAAAACCACTGGATTGCTGGTTCGTTTGATTGTCTTTCCTCTTGGCTTGAGTTTGCGTCAGCCAAATGATTCTTTAGGTCAGCGAGTGGCGGCGATACTGCTAAAACCGGGTAAAGTTCGTGACCGCCTGACGAAAGGTATTTTTATCAGTAAAGATGAAAACGATATAACCGGCAAGCTGGAAGTGGCTTTGCGCAAAGTGTTAAAGTCTGATCCTGTTGAAAAGAGATTACGTGCTAAAAATTTGATTAAACCTGATTTGCAAAGTTTCGATAACTGGCTGGATGACCTGGTTGCGGGTAATCATATCAGTGAATCCGAAGCAGATATTTTACGTCAGGGACGTGAAGCTACCAGTGAAGTTATTAAAGTGGATGAATTTATGCCCGGCGAGCTGGAAACGGGTAGTATGCCCGTCGAAAAAGTAGCGTAATTTTAATCAGTGAAGCAACCGGGCGTAAATCTTATGCCTGATTTTAAGGGCATAGTTATTTGTAGATAAAACAGTTATTATTCAAAAAACAATCATAAATTGAGGATGAGATGGAAAGGCTCTGGTTAAAGTCCTACCCTGAAGGCATTAAGCATGAAATAGATGTCGATGAGTATCAATCCGTTGCTGATGTTTTCAATCAGGCTGTTGACAAGTTTTCTGAGTTACCCGCATTCTGTAACATGGGGACTACCCTTAGTTATGCCGATATGGGTCGCCTTACAACTCAACTTGCTGCTTATTTGCAATCGATTCCCGGTATGCAAAAAGGTGATCGTGTAGCGGTCATGATGCCCAATCTTTTACAAAATCCAGTTGCCATATTTGCCATATTAAAAGCTGGTTTCACTGTTGTTAATACCAACCCGCTATACACGGCGAGAGAACTCAGGCATCAGTTAAAAGACTCCGGGACAAAGGTAATTATCGTAGTCGATAACTTTTGTGACACGCTGGAAGCGGTGATTGATGATACGGATATTGAACAGGTAATCACCACTCAGCTGGGCGATATGCTTAAGTTTCCCAAGTCATTGATTGTAAATCTTGTAGTTAAATACGTTAAAAAAATGGTGCCGAAATACTCGATTCCAGGCTGCATAACTTTTAACAAGGCTTTGTCTATCGGTGCTTCGAAGCAATTTACTGTTCCGCAGCTAGGGCATGAAGACATTGCATTTTTGCAGTATACCGGGGGTACAACCGGTCTGGCCAAAGGTGCCATGTTAACTAATAAAAACATGGTCGCTAATATGCAGCAGGCTTCTGAGTGGATTTCTGATCTGATTGAAGAGCGTAAGGAGATTATTATTACTGCTTTACCGCTGTATCATATTTTTTCGTTGACCGCTAACTGCCTGGTTTTTATGAAAGAAGGTGCGCTCAATTACCTGATCACTAATCCGCGAGATATGGCAGGGTTTGTTAAGGAACTATCGGCTGTTAAATTTAGCGTAATGACAGGGGTCAATACCCTTTATAACGGATTGTTAAATACAGACGGATTTAAAGACATAGATTTCTCTTCTTTGAAATTGTCTCTGGGTGGTGGGATGGCGGTTCAGAAGGCCGTAGCAGAGCATTGGCGTCGAGTAACAGCGTCCCCTCTACTGGAAGCTTATGGTCTTACGGAAACATCCCCCGCTGTGTGTATGAACCCGATGAATCTGATCGAATTTAATGGCACTATCGGTCTGCCAATACCTTCTACCGAAGTCTCTATTAGAACAGAAGATGGTGAGTTTTTACCCCAGGGTGAAAGCGGTGAGCTCTGTGTGCGCGGGCCACAGGTAATGAAAGGCTACTGGAATAAACCGGAAGAAACCGCTTTTGTGCTGGATGAAAAAGGCTGGCTGAAAACCGGGGATATCGCCATCATGGATGAAAAAGGGTTCTTTAAAATTGTCGACCGTAAAAAAGACATGATCCTGGTTTCCGGTTTTAACGTTTTTCCTAATGAAATTGAATCAGTGATTGCTGCCTGTCCGGGTGTGCAGGAAGTTGGTGTTATCGGTGTGGAAGATGAAAAGTCTGGTGAAGCGGTTAAAGCGGTTATTGTGAGAAATGATGATTCGCTGACTGAAAAAGACATAATTGATCACTGCCGTAAAGAATTAACCAGTTATAAGGTTCCCAGGCAAATCGAATTCAGGAAAGAATTACCTAAAAGTAATGTAGGTAAGATTCTACGTCGCGAATTACGCGAAAGTTAAATAAGTCAGGGGTTATGAAATGCATACTGTTAAAGGGATTTTGTCACCATGCAGCATCGCTGGCTGCATGCAATGATGAATTTGAAACTTCATCTTTTTATACTAATCCTGCTAACAGTGCTGTCCGCTTGCAGTAATTCTTTAGCCTTGCAATCATCTTCTCCATGCTATTTTCCGGATGTGCCGGATATCAGGGCACCCGACTGGGTCTGTCAGCAGCAGAATACCAGTGAACTATTAACTGCAGTAGGTTTTGCGCAAAGTTCTGCAGCGGGAGTGGCATTTACTAAAAAAATGGCAATGGCCCGGGCAAGGGTAAAACTGGCGCAAAGTTTAAAGGCTCGCTGTAGCGTGAGTGATGTTAAAGACGTCATGTTGATGAATTCTCAGCTGTTAAATACTCAGCTTAGCCCTAAAGAGGGTTTATATGTCCAGATTGGGATACGGCCTGCTGATCTTCGATTAGTTTGCGAATAGTTTATCTGGCTGTAAGTTTTTCCTGATTACCCGTGAGATTCAGCTATTAATCATTTTAACCAAAGAAAATTTTTACTCTCGCCAGGACAAAGAACGCAAAGGTAAATCAAGTCCTACTTTGTAAGCCAAAATCAACTTGAAGCTGTCTTTCTTAGCGTTCTTTACGTCTTAAGTTAGAAACATATGTTAACTTTTTACGGCATAACCTGCATCGGTTATAGCCTGTTTAATCGCTGCGTCATTCAGATTGTCACCATCGATAAGTACTTTACCGGTATCCAGGTCCGGAGTTGCTTCTGATACCCCTTCCAGTGCTTCTATAGATTTTTTCACACTTGCTACACAGTGCTGGCAGCTCATACCTTCGACATTCAAAGTAATACCCATATCGTTCTCCAAAAAGTTTTGTAGTTTGATTTTTTTCTGCTTGTGGCGGAAATAGAATAACCAGGCAGTAACGAGCCCCAGTAGTATGGTGGAAATAATCCCTGTTAAATTGTTGCTATGTTGATGAATGGAAACCACCACCTGTTCAGAAAACATGGCTTCGAATAATAAGGCAAATATAATGCTCATGATGATCAGGGTACCGAGATAAACCATCAATAGTCTTAAGCCTAATGTGCGGTATATTGCACCAATGGTGGCTATATTGGTAGCCGGTCCTGCCATCAGAAATATCATGGCGGTGCCAAGAGGCATGCCCGCTAAAACTAAAGATGCCGCAATTGGCACCGAACCGGTAGCGCAGACATACAGCGGAATAGAAATAACCAGCATCAGTAACATGCCGCTGAAACCCTGTGCTAATGACATGTCAGAAAAATAATTTTCAGGTGTCACAGCGGTGATTAGCGCCGCTAGCAGCACGCCAATATATATCCATTTGTCAATTGCCCCGTAAAGGTCAACCACCGTGTAATGCCAGAACTCTTTAAGGGTGCGAGGAGTCGGTTCAAAACTGGTGGCAGGCTGTTCGGCTATGCTGGAAGGCTTATCGGCATATTCTGCGATCATTCCGCCAATCATACCGGTAATAAATGCACTCACGACTTTAAAGATAGCAAAAGGCCATCCCAGAAAATTGGCACTGACCAGAACAGAATCAACACCGGTTTGAGGTGTGCTGATTAAAAATGCCGTTGTAGCACCATTGGATGCGCCTTCCTTACGTAACCCCAGAGCGGTAGGGACGACACCGCATGAGCATAAAGGCATAGGAACGCCAACCATCACCGATTTGAAGACGCTGCCAAATCCACGTTTACTCAGAGTCCTGTGAATAAAACCAGCCGGTATAATCAGATGAATTAGGCCCGCAAAGATCAAACCGCCCAGTAAAGGTGGGCTTAATTCAAGGACTATACCCCATAAAGCCTGAATATAATCTGTAAAGAACTCTGTCATGGTTGTTCAGTTTATTTCTCTATCCACTTACCGTGGCTCTGCTGCCAGATTTTAGTTTTCTCTGGAGATTTAAAGTCGTCGCCATTAATTTGGCCGTTATACATGATAGTGTCGCCAAAATACGTCCACATATGTCCACGATCTGAATCCAGTATCATATAGGATTTACCATTCCAGTAAGCCTCATAGCGGCCTTCATCGGCAACAGTAACGCTACTGGCCATCAACAGGGCAGGCAGGGCAAGTGTAAACAGTTTCTGCATCTTCATTTGAATCTCCATTTTTAAAAAATTAAAACTCTATTATAGTTTTAAAAAGGCATAAAAACTGAAACTAGTTATGCCCGCTTATTTTGGCATGTAAAGGTCTGGTTTGCTCAAATTTATTTTTTTGTTGTTCGCTGGCTTTGCTCTGATGTTTGGCTTTCCATTCATCGATGCTCATGCCGTACACCTGTTCCTGAGCTGCTGCATAATCCATATCAAGGCCCTGGTTTTTAGCCTCGGCAAGATACCATTTTGACAGGCAGTTACGACAGAAACCAGCGAGATTCATCAGGTCTATGTTCTGCACATCGGTTCTTTCTTGAAGGTGTTGCACCAGGCCACGAAAAGCGGCTGCTTCAATTTCAATCTGTTGTTGTCTGGTCATGTTAAACTCGCTCATTATGAAAGCACACATTAACATAAAAAAGCCGATAGATTTACCTGACAGGACAGCGGTTATCGACTGGTATCAGAAACTTGCTGAATCTCTAAGGCAAAGTAATCAGCGTTTAATCGTTAATTGTCAGGGGCTGCGGGACTGGTGTTTGTCCCGCTTACCCCCAGAAGGTGTATTTGATAGCCACATAATATTGTCTAATCAGCAGGATTTACAGTTTCATCAGCAACACAGTGTTGCTTTTAGTAAAGCTGAGATGCTGTTAGGGCAGCAAACTGACTGTGTGATTTACGACGGGTTTAACGGGATTAATGTAGATGTTTTGTGTATGGCCACGGGTTTGATTAAAGCCGGTGGCGTTTTGATTCTGTTAACGCCTGAAAATTCTCAGCAACTGGACGATGACTATGGTCGATGGCAGGGACAGAGTAACCCGGGTGGCTATTTTTTCAACTACCTGCAACAACACTTAAAGCAGGATATGCTCGTTTTACAAGAGCAACTGGATATCTTCCCAGAGTTAAAGAAATTACCCTGTTCCAGGCCGCCAGAATTTATAAATACGATGACTCGCGGACAGCAGGAGTTGTTTAAAGAAATGAATGACTGGTTAAATGATAAACAGAAACCTGTGTTTGTTTTAACGGCGGATAGAGGGCGGGGTAAAAGCACATTGCTGGGCCGCTTTGCACAACAACATGCAACAGATTTTAACATAATCGTTACTGCACCATCGAAGTCACAGGTTAGTATCCTGTTTAACCAGCTGGATGAACAGTCACCAAATATACAATTTATGGCACCTGATGAAATTATCCGTCGACAGTGCCAGATAGATTGTCTGGTTATCGATGAAGCGGCCATGTTACCGGGCAGTATGCTGCAACAGTGCCTGAATTTATCAAATAAAACACTGATTGCAACAACAACGGGCGGCTATGAAGGAACAGGGCAGGGGTTTCTGATTAAATTCATGGCCAGTCTGCAAACTGACAAAATGATTCACCGACAATTAAAAGACGCTATTCGATGGGGTCAGCAGGACCATCTTGAACAATGGATGAATCAGGTTTTGATGTTGAAATTACCACGGCTACCTAAGCGTGAAGAGAAGAAAGACTTTTCTATTCAACAGCTTTCAAAACAGCAATTAAATGAAAATTTAGAAACTCTACGAGCAGTATATACACTGTTAGTCTCTGCTCATTATCGAACCCGGCCATCTGACTTACGGCAATTAATGGAAGATGAGAGTCAGCTGGTATTTATCGCCAAAGCGGGATCTCAAATAGTAGGCGTAGCACTGCTAATTCAGGAAGGAGGGTTTGATGCAGAATTAAGTTATCAGATTTTTATGGGTACACGGCGGCCGCAGGGACATTTATTTGCACAAATGATGACAGCGCAGGCGGGCATTAAAAACTTTGCACAACTGAAAGGACTTAGAGTGCAACGAATAGCGGTCATCGAAAACTTCAGGTTACAGGGAGTTGCCCGTTTATTACTGGAATGTGCAGAAACAAGACTTAAAGAGCTGGACTTAAGCTATCTTGGCAGTAGTTTTTCAATTGATTCTACAACGGCCCCTTTCTGGAAAAGAACCGGTTTTAATCTTGTACACATCAGTGCAGGGAAAGGCAGGTCGACAGGGAGGCAAACTATCGCTGTTTTGAAATCGACTGCTCCGCAGGTTGTTGAAATGATTGATTCAACTAACCAGAAAATTGTAAGTTACCTGCCGGTCTGGTTGCTCACTTATTGCCAGTCACTAAACTGGCAGGATGTTTATGTGATATTACAGTTACTTAGTGTGGAAAATGAATTTTCAATTCTGGATGATGATGAAATTACGGCTTTTAGTGAAGGTTACCGGGGTTTTGAACTGACCCAGGCTGTATTACAAAAATTACTCATCAGCGATTTAGTGAAAACGGAATCTTCAGCGCCATTGATGCAGCTGCTGATTGAAAAAATATTGTTAAATCGAGACTGGAAAAACTTAACAGGTTTTCACGGAAAAAAGGAAGCTCTAAAAAAACTTCGACTATGTATTTTAAAAATAAATGACCAGAGAAAATAACATGAGTAGCCTTTTAGAAAGGGATAGTGCCTGTGTCTGGCATCCGTATTCGTCTATGCACTCAGAGCTGCCGGTATTTCCGGTGCAATCGGCTTGCGGAGTTAGATTTACCCTGCAGGATGGCACTCAATTGATTGATGGCATGTCTTCCTGGTGGTGTGCGATTCATGGATATAATCATTCAGTTTTAAATGATGCAGTTAAAAATCAATTAGAAAAAATGTCGCATATCATGTTTGGCGGGTTAACGCATGAACCAGCCGTGCAACTGGCGTCGACTCTGGTGGATATTACTCCGCAACCATTAAACACCGTTTTCTTTTCTGACTCGGGTTCGGTAGCTGTAGAGGTGGCTATGAAAATGGCTATTCAGTATTGGGGCGCACTAGGGAAAAACAGAAAACAACGATTCGTCAGTTTACGATCCGGTTATCATGGAGACACATTTGGCGCGATGTCGGTTTGTGACCCGGTGACCGGAATGCATAGCCTGTTTGCAGATTCGTTAACACAGCAGTTTTTTGTAGAAGCTCCTGTATGCAAGTTTGGTGAGCCCTGTACAGATTCTGATTTACAGTCATTAACCAAAGTATTAACTGAGCATCATAAGGAAATTGCAGCGCTCATTGTTGAACCAGTTGTACAGGGCGCGGGGGGAATGCGATTTTATTCTGCCGATTACCTGGTTAAAGCCAGGCAGCTTTGTGATGAATATAATGTGTTATTAATTGCCGATGAAATAGCCACTGGCTTTGGACGTAGTGGAAAGCTGTTTGCTTGCGAACATGCGGCTATTTCACCGGATATTATGTGTGTGGGAAAGGCACTGACGGGTGGTTATATGACCCTGGCGGCGACCCTGACCACGCAAAAAATCAGTCAGACTATTAGTGATAATTCGCCGGGAGTATTCATGCATGGTCCAACTTTTATGGCTAATCCTATGGCCTGTGCGGTTGCTAATGCCAGCATCAAATTATTATTAGAATCAGACTGGCAGCTAAAAGTTAAAAACATTGAAAGGATTTTACTGGCCGGTCTGCAAAAGTGTCGGGAGTTACCCCAGGTGCAGGATGTTCGAGTATTGGGCGCAATTGGCGTAGTGGAGTTAAAGCAACCCGTAAACATGAAAACTATCCAGCCCGCTTTTGTGCAACAGGGGGTGTGGGTTCGACCATTTGGTAAACTGGTATATCTGATGCCACCTTTTATAGTTTCTGATGTAGATTTAAAGGCGTTGACTGATGCCGTGCTGAAAGTGGTTTCTTCACTGGATAACTGATTTGCTATGGATGTTTTTTCCGGGCTCTTTATTGCGGCTTTTTTATCGGCTACGCTGTTACCCGGTACCTCAGAAATACTATTGATTAGCCTGTTATCACAGGGCTATGACCCGTTTATCCTGTGGATCTGGGCAACTACTGGTAATACGCTGGGGTCAGTTGTGAACTGGGGACTGGGGCGATACCTGTTACACTTCAAAGACAGGCGCTGGTTTCCTTTCAAATTAGATACCCTGGAAAAATCTCAAAGTTGGTTTCAACGATATGGCCTGTGGTCACTGCCACTCGCGTGGGCTCCGGTGATCGGCGATGGCATTACCTTTATTGCCGGTATTATGCGTGTGCGCTTTTTAACTTTTTTGATGCTGGTTTTTATCTCAAAAGGTATCAGGTATGCAGTACTTGTTGGTCTGATTGATATAATTAGTGCCTGAACCATTTTCCGTGTTCGACTACTGCAGCATTTATGATAATTAATGCTGGTTTTCGATTCCTGATTCAGTTTGCGCAATGCACCTATCTGTGTATTAATAGATCTTCTCTTTTGCCCACTAAGGCTTTCACCTCAGATGCTTGACTACGCCATCCCTGCGTTTGTAACGCTGTTTGTCATTATAGATCCAATCGGGCTGGTACCAATATTTGTGGCTCTCACCAGGGATGGCAGCCCCGTCTATAAAAAACGTATGGCAATTAACGCAGTTTTTATAGGATTTACGATTCTTCTCGTTTTCGCACTTGCCGGCAAGCCTTTGCTCGCAGCACTTGGGATTAGTATGGCGGCTTTCAGAATATCAGGTGGCGCGCTTTTGTTTTTAATTGCTCTTGAAATGGTATTTGAGCGAAGAAACAAAAAACGATCCGATCGAGCTGAAGAGCGCCACGATGAACTTATAGCTAAACACCAACAAACGAAAATTCAGCAACCAGTCCAAATAGATGAACCTGATGATGTTGCTGCCTTTCCGCTTGCTATGCCGTTTTTAGCCGGCCCTGGAGCCATAGCCACCATCATGCTGTTGATGAATGAACATCATGGTGACTGGATCGCCCAGGCTGCCATCATCGCAGCCATGGCACTGGTGATGTTCATTGCTGTGGCTTTGTTTATAGCGTCTGGAGCGGCGGCAAGATATCTGGCGCCATCGGTAACTAACGTCATTTCAAGACTGCTTGGAATGCTACTCGCCGCCCTCTCCATCCAGTTTGTTATTGACGGTTTTAAACTGGCGTTTGAGCTTTAGGACTATACCTTTATACAGTTTGTTCTGATGTAAAGAGTCTGTTTGATGCGCTCTTTTAAGATCATTAAAAATCTATTCAGTGAACTTTCTTTATCTGAATCTGACTTAACAGGACTGGTGACTCAAACGTCTAAACATGAAAAAATTATACAAAGTTTCAGTGAGCTTGCTGCTTTCTCTATTTTCCCTGGGTTGTTCGGTGACCGCTGACTGGAGCACCGCAAGCCGTGAGTCGGCCGGTATAGCACCTGATCCGACTGATTATCAGGATGCCATCATTCATGTCTATGGTGCTGATGCCTGGGGATGGCGTGGGTGGTTTGCGATTCATACCTGGATCTCAGTGAAACGAGGCGGGCAGCAGGACTATACCGTTTATGATGTGGTCGGCTGGCGTCAATATCGGGGTAATACGGTGTTGGTGGCTATGAATGATATTCCGGACCGGCACTGGTATGGTGCAAAACCCCATTTGCTGCTGGAAATTCGTGGAGAACAGGCTGAAGATTTGATCCATAAAATCGAACAGGCCGTCGCTGATTATCCATGGAAAGAAAGCTACAGGGCTTTTCCCGGGCCGAACAGTAATACCTTCGTCGCCTGGGTGGGTAAACAGGTGCCTGAATTGAATCTTGAGCTGCCATTTTCAGCCATTGGCAGCGGTTACGTGGATCAATTCAAACAAGGTTCAAATGACTTGCTGGATGAGCAGTAACAGGTTTATCGCCTGCCGGGCCATTTAAAGCATTATGTCCACGGAACTACCACAACTGGCTGATGCTTCTGGCGTTAAAATAACATGACGGTGGCCAACCCGAGAAACGCGAAAAAGCCGATGGCATCGGTCGCTGTGGTAAGTACCACTCCACCTGCCAGCGCTGGATCTATACCCATCCGTTTTAATATTAACGGGATAAATGTTCCGACTAAAGCGCCGGTAAAAATAACGATCAACATGGCAGCGCCAAAAACCATGCCCAGCATTAGATCGTTAAACCAGTAATACGCAATGGTGGCGACCACGCCGGCCCAGAAGATACCATTGAACCCACCGATAGTGAGTTCGTGCGCCGCCAGTTTCCATATGTTACGCCGGCCAATTTGATCCAGGGCAATCCCCCGTGTTACCAGTGTCAATGTCTGGCTTCCTGCCACACCACCCATACTGGCCACTACCGGCATTAGCACAGCCAGCGCTACCATTTTTTCAATAGACTCTTCAAATAAACCAATCACCCACGCCGCCAGGAATGCGGTCAGCAGATTTATACCAAGCCACAGGGCCCGGCGTACCGAACTATTAACCACCGGCGCAAACATATCCTCATGCTGGTCTAAACCGGCACGTGCCAATATTTCATGATCAGCCTGGTCACGCATCACATTGATAACATCATCAACCGTAATTCGTCCTACGAGATGGCCTTTATCATCTATAACGGGGGATGACAGCAGATCCTGATCTTCAAAGATTCGAGCAACTTCGTGAGCCGGGGTCAGCGGCGTGATACCTGTAACGTTACGAGTCATGACATCACTTACTATTGTAGATATGTCATATGAGACCAGGTCGCTTAACGGAAGGGTTCCCATGAAGCGGTTATGTCGATCTATAACCATCAGACTATCAAGATGCTCAGGTAGTGAACCTTCACGCTGACGAAGACGGCGTAAATAACGTAATACAGCTTTAAAAGAAACATCGCCACGCACAGCAGTGGCGTCTACATCCATCAATCCACCCGCAACATCATCAGGATAGAGTTTAACCTGCTCATAGCGTTCCCGCCGGTGAACATCCATTGCCTTCACCATCGCATTCACTACCGACATAGGCAGATCATCATCCAGATCGGCGATTTCGTCCATTTGCATGACGGACAAACAGGCTATCAGCTCCTGTTCATCGGTTTGCTTAATTAAACTCCTGCGTAGTTCGCCCTGCAGCTCCAGCAGCACTTCGCCTTTTATTACGCGAGGTAGTTGTAGCCACAAAGGACTTCTCAAGTCCCCTGGAAGCGATTCAATAACACGGGCTATTTCAGCCGGAGACATAGACTTAAGCAAACTTTTCGCTCCGCTCTCCGGGCTATTCTCAAGCGCATCAGTAATCAGGTCGACCTGTTCCTGCAAACGTTTACTCATGAAGCTTTCCTCCTAAAGGGCTTATTTTTGAATTAACTATAATATCCCGGGTATTAGCGGAATTGCAGTTACCAGATCGCTGGTCATTTTGATGCCTCCTGTAAAACATCAACAACATCACTGAGTTGTCGATAAATTTACCATGGCAAAAAAGGTGTTGTCCCGAGTTCAGAATTGTCCGGGTGAAGCCAGTTAACTATCAGCATTATATCATTCTGAAGTACTGTCACCCGAATCAGAAAATATGAATAAACAATTCTTCCTTCATGTACCACTCCTCAGAATCCGTCATGCCGGACTTGATCCGGTACTGGTATGACGATTCGCCGGCTAAAGCCGAGGCCTCAATAAACGACTGTAAAGTTAACGGTTTTAACTCGGATCTATCGCTTCCTTAACAGCCTCTGGTGATGCTGTCATTGCGCCACTGGTTAACAGGGGGGCTGCATCCAGGTGCTCAGCATTCATCATTTCAGCAATTTTTTGCAACGATGACAGCAATTGCGTCTGCTCCCAATCCTTTAGTTCTGATAGTTTTTTTTCAAAGCTTTTCTGCAGTAATGGCACGGTCATCCGGATTATCTGACGCCCCTGTTCTGTTGGCGTTAGATGAAATTTTCGTTTATCCACGTTGTCACGAGACTTGGTTAGCAGTTGTTTGTGCTCCAGTCGTTTCACGATATCAGTCACGGTTGCCTGGCTGAGGCTAATGTTTTTCGCCAGTGTGCTTCCGGTCAGTGAGCCATTTTTTACAATTTCACTCAGTATCAGAGCCTGTGGTCCGGTAAGACCATGGCTCTGCACCAGTTTTTTTGAATGCTGATCAATCGCCCTGATTACGCGCCGCAGGGCAATCAGGATGTCATCGCTAAGATTAGACTTATTGAGCATTATATTTAGTACCGAAAATAGTTATTTAGGGATAAATTAAGATTTATCATGGTTAAGGGTGTAATATGTCGAATAATATAGTTAGTATACAAAGTAATAATTTTGCTCCAATCCCGCAGCACGAGCCCCTGTTTAAAAGCAGCTAATCCACCACATAGTACCCCTAAATGTCTGAAAAAAATGAAAAAATAATCATCAAAAACTTATTTAAAGTGTTTGGGGATACTCCTGACAAGGCAATGAAACTGCTGCAACAGGGCGTTTCCAAGTCTGAAATATTTGACCGTACCGGTCAGACAGTGGGTGTCCTTGATGCCAGTTTTACTGTTTATGAAGGCGAAATATTTGTCGTCATGGGGTTATCCGGTTCCGGTAAATCCACCCTGGTTCGCCTGCTTAACCGGCTTATTGAGCCAACCTCAGGGCAGGTATTATTCGATGGTGTTGATATCGCTTCCATGTCCGATGCGGATTTAATGAAATTGCGCCGACATGATATGAGCATGGTGTTTCAGTCTTTTGCACTCATGCCGCATCTAAATGTTGTTGATAATGCGGCGTTTGGGCTGGAACTGTCAGGACTCAAACTCGAAGATCGACATCAGCGGGCGATCAAGGCACTTGAACAGGTGGGCCTGGAGGCCTTCGCCAATAGCTATCCCGATGAACTGTCGGGCGGTATGCAACAACGTGTCGGTCTGGCACGTGCACTGGCCAATGATCCTGCCGTGATGCTGATGGATGAAGCTTTTTCCGCGCTGGATCCATTAATCAGGTCAGAGATGCAGGATGAATTACTCAAATTGCAGGAAAAGCAGCAACGAACCATTATCTTTATTTCACATGATCTGGATGAGGCCATGCGCATCGGTGACCGTATTGCCATCATGGAAGGTGGCCGGGTAGTCCAGGTTGGTACACCCGAAGAAATTCTCAATAACCCGGAGGATGAATACGTAGAATCATTTTTCCGTGGCGTTAATGTCTCTAGCGTATTCAGTGCTAAGGATATCGCCCGTAAAAGTCAGGTCACGGTGATTAATCGAGTGGGCGTAGGTCTGCGTACCGCGTTAGAAGAAATGCGTCAGGATGATCGCTCCTGCGCTTATGTGCTGGGGAAAGATCAGAAATTCAGCGGTGTGGTCACCGAAGATTCGATCAAAGCAGCCATGAAGCTAAACCCTGCACAGGACATCGCCAGTGCCTTTATTGCGGATATCAATGCCTTGCCGGGTGAAATGCCTGTATCTGAGCTGATCAGTAAAGTGGCTGCTTCAACCTGCGGCCTGCCGGTAGTCGCAGAAGACATGAAATATCTGGGTGTCATTACCAAAACATCGTTGCTGGAAACACTTGATCAGGATGCGGATAGCATAGGAGCAGTACAATGAATAATTCAACTGATCCATGGGGAGCTACCCCCGAAACAACCACCATAGCAGAACCTGCCACCGGAAATGAAGGCACGGCCTGGGGTGTATCAGAACAGTCCGCGCAACCAGCGATAGAAGCTGACTGGCTGGCAGCCAGTGAAAGTGCGAATACCGACTTTAGCTGGATGGACCCTTTTGAGCATTCCGTCATTCCACTGGGCAGCTGGGTAGATAGTGGCCTGACCTGGGTGGTGGAAAATTTCCGCCCACTGTTTCAGGCGATTCGGGTACCGATAGATACCACGCTGAGTGCCATCGAAGCCGGTCTGCTGGCTATCCCTGCCGTTGTCATTATCCTGATATTCGGTTTGATCGCGTGGCAGGTGTCTAACAAACGACTGGCGGTAGCATCAATTTTTTCTCTGGTCGCTATAGGTTTGATCGGTGCATGGGCGGAAACGATGGTGACATTGTCACTGGTACTCACCTCCGTATTTTTCAGCCTGGTTATTGGTCTGCCTATCGGCATCTGGTTATCACGTTCGGCTCGAGCAGCGAGTGCTTTACGGCCAGTTCTGGATGCGATGCAGACCACCCCTGCTTTTGTCTATCTGGTGCCCATTGTCATGCTGTTCGGTATTGGTAACGTGCCGGGGGTGGTTGTCACTATTATTTTTGCGTTGCCCCCATTAATTCGATTAACCAATCTCGGCATCCGCCAGGTGCCGGAAGACCTGGTGGAAGCAGCGCGATCCTTCGGTGCCAGCCCCTCACAACTGTTATTCAAAGTGCAGTTGCCGTTAGCCATGCCGACCATCATGGCAGGCATTAACCAGACCCTGATGCTTTGTCTTTCAATGGTCGTCATCGCGTCAATGATTGCGGTCGGTGGACTGGGGCAGATGGTGTTACGCGGTATAGGTCGACTCGATATGGGGCTGGCTACCGTAGGTGGAGTCGGCATTGTGCTGCTAGCCATTGTACTGGATCGTATCACTCAGGCGATGGGTGAAGATAAACGCAACAGGGGTATTCGTCACTGGTATGAAGCCGGTCCCAGCGGACTACTACGTTCTCTATTCGTCAAAAAAACCTAGTCCATTAAATCCGGATTACACAAATTTCATTTTTTTAAAAACTAACAGGAGCAAGTATATGAAAATTACCACGCTACCAAAAAGAATCCTGCTTTCAACGATGTTGATAGCAGCAACCACCCTTTACCTGACGCCATCGTTTGCGGCTAGTGATATGCCGGGCAAGGGAGTTGTTATCCAGCCAGGTCAGGACAATATTGATGGTGAAAACTTTCAGACTATCCTGGTCATAAAGGCACTGAAGGAACTCGGTTATACCGTTAAGGATGTGCAAAATGCCAAGTACCCTGCAATGCATATCGCGATCGGTAACGGCGATGTGACTTTCATGGCGGATCACTGGAACCCGCTACATCAGGCCTTTTATGAGAAAGCAGGCGGTGATGCAAAATTGTCACGAACTGGTAATTATATAAAAGGTTGCGCGCAGGGCTATTTAATCGACAAAAAAACGGCGGATAAATACGGCATCAATAATATTGGCCAACTGACCGATCCTAAAGTAGCCAAACTGTTTGATGCTAATGGAGATGGTAAGGCGGATCTGGCCGGCTGCGTACCAGGGTGGGGCTGTGAACGAGTGATTGAGCATCAGATGGATGCCTTCAAA
>CALCSG010000336.1 GCA_937894085.1 uncultured Gammaproteobacteria bacterium
AGTCAATTGCTGGAGGGGGACGAACGCGCGGCGCACGTACAGGAATAGTAACAGGCTAATGATCGCGGCCACCCCCAGGGCGCTGGCTATGGCCAGCTTTCGTGTGTGAGCGATCTGTTGACTAATGACGGTATCCGATACAGCATAAATCAGGGTCACGAAACGCCGGGGTTGTTGCGGATCGAAGTGTAGTTCCCGTGCTATCACGTATATCGGCTCACCCGACAGGAAAGAAGTCTGTAAGGGGACTGACGTACCGGGGGTTTTCGATTCCACCGTTTGCGTACCGGTGATATCGTCCTGCCAGCGGGAACGTCTACCGAGGTCGAAACCAAAGGTATGCTCCGCATCGGGATGGGCCAGGTAGTCACCTTGCTGATTTAACAGATAAGCGCTGATGCTTTCTCGCATGCCTTCGGCCAGTTTGTCGAGCATCGGCCCGACGTTCATGTTGATAGCCACCATGCCGAACAGTTTACCGTCGGGAGTGTAGATGGGTGTCACCGCGCGCAGGGTGCGTCGATGAGGCTTTTCAACCTGGCCGTGTTCACGATTGAGGTTTATTTCAGACAGATAGATCTGGCCTGGCTTGAGTTTCAGGGTAGCCAGGAAATAGTCGCGACTACCTTTCTTTTGTAAACTGTTCTGCGCTGTCGCTTGCGCGAACCCTTCCAGGTAATCAGCACGAACCAGTTCACGGCCGCCATCTGCCACGCCGATATAACGTACCTGGTAATAATCGGGGTTTGCATTGATGAAGGCGGCAAGAATTTTAGAGAACCGATTTTTCCAGACTGCTAATTCGTTGTGTTCGAGAGGGTCGATGCCGTGATTGAATGTAGCTCGAATGATTCCTTGCACCGGCGGTGTGCTCGACAGAAACAGCACATCGCTGCGTAGATTCTCAATGGTTTGCTGTAATTCCACTGCCTTGAAGCTGGATCTTGTATCCAGGCGGGTCTGTAACTCAGCCAGAGCATGGTTACGTTCTGTCGTACTGATAAAATACACCTCTGCCAGGGTCGCCAGTGCAAATAGCAACAGCGCACCCAATGTGATGATGGTGCTCAGGGAAAGGTTGTTTTTCCAGGCATGCAGCCGAGTAGACATTGGCCTAATTTTTTTCAACATATTTAGCAGCATATTTATTAGATGCTGCTGCCATGAAAGTTAAGCTGACAGCTGTGAAAAAACCTGTAGCAATGCTTTCCCGCTCGCTTGGCGGTATACATGGCATTATCTGCCGCTTTAAGGAGGTCTGCCTGAGATTTCGCATCATCCGGGTAATACGCGATGCCAACACTTACCGTAGGTTGCAGGTTATGACCGCCAATACCGATCGGCTTATTCAGTGATTGCTGACAGCTATTTACAACGCTGCTCACACAGTCATCATCCGAGGTATTTTCAAGTATTATGCAGAACTCATCACCACCCAGGCGGGCAATAAAGTCTGAATCTCGTAGACTTGCCTTCAACCGTTGAGCAATTTTTTTTAACAATAAATCGCCTACATCGTGACCTAGCGTATCGTTGATCTCTTTAAATCCATCCAGATCGATAAATAACAAAGCCAGACCCCTTCTGTTTCGGTCTGCTGCTTTCAGCGAATCCTGTAAATGCTGCTGAAAATAATCGCGACTCGGCAGATCCGTCAGGCTATCAAAATATGCCATCTTTCTGATTTTTTCCTCAGCCGCTTTCATCCTGGTCAGGTCAATAAACATACCTGCATAAGACAGCGTTTCCCCTTGCTGATTCTTCAACGCGACAATACTTAACAATTCGGGGTAAACCGAACCATCCTTACGCTTATTCCAGACATCGCCTTCCCATAGTCCTGTTTTGTAAATTTCACGCCACATCGAACGATAGAATTCTCTATCATGACGACTGGAACGTAATAAGCCGGGCGATTCGCCAATGGCTTCTTGCAACGAATAGCCGGTTGTACGCTCAAATGCATTATTGACCCATGTGATTTTCAACTTACTGTTTGTAATCAGGATGCCGTATTTACTCTGGGCTAAAATCAGCTCCGAAAGTTGTTTTTCCTGATTGTTTAGCAGAATGTAGATTGACTTACCAATCATGTCAGTGAAACCTTCAAGTGTACTAACTTCCAAAGTCGTAAATTCGTAAACTTCATTCAGTAACAACACCAGAACACCAATGTTTCCATTTGAATGTTTTATGGGAAATTTACATAGTTGATAATCCTCAAGTTTTTCAGCGCATGGGCTAAACATATTGTCATTAAGGTGGTTGAGCAACATACCTTTAGATTTTTCAGACTGCCCGCATAAGCAATAGTCTGGCTGTATAATCAAACGATGGCATTGAAGGTGAGCAGGAAAATTGATATGAGTAACAAGTTTCAGTTTCTGACTTAACGGGGCGCAAACATAAATCCCCGCTGCATGTACTTTTAGCCACGGGAGCTGAATAATCAGTTCAAGAATGCCGTGTAACAGGTCAAAACTTTCTTCTGCATCTATCAAGTCTTGAGTGATAGTCTTGCCATCATTAATACAGATATCTTGCATTTTTTTCCCACCAATCAATAGATCAGGGCTGTTTGGCGCCACATTAAAAATCATAACTGAATCGTCTTAAAGCGATCAGTACATTAATATTCAGGCGGGGGGGGGTGGCCAGATGCAGGAATACCCGGAGGAAATCAGGTACCTGTTCAGAAATTTTATATCAAGCGGTCAATGGGTAGGGACAGCTAAGATTAAATACTAGTTGAACTATTTTTATTTTCCAGTATTTAATCAAATTACTTAACAAAATCAGCTGATTAATTCAGGTCAAAGTTGAGCAATATGTCTATTTCGTGAGTGCTATCTTTCAGTGTGGCACTGCTCAATTTCCATATTTCTCCATTCATGTAACGGTCTACGTAACCAGGTAATTCGGCTATTCCTTTAACACCGCCAAAAGCAGTTCCTTTCCAGGTTCGACCTACCACCAGGTTAAAAGGACGTGTCTCTATAGCTCGTAGCCTACACATGGTCTAATTTGATTAATGATTCTGCAGCTGATAATAAAACTTTGGTAAAAGCGAATAAAGTACCTGAACTTTTGACCGTATCTTTATGAATTTGAAGATTAAAAGTTCAACTCCCTCTATCTTTTATAAATCAGGAAAGTATGTACATGGTTGGCAACAGCGATGATTAATGCTGTTGAAGCCTTATCTGTATGCGGCAGATCGGCAGTGGCATCCAGCACGAGTAATTCACCAGAACGTTTGGTCTCTGCTATTTTTTCATTGTGGCCCTGCACCAGCAGAATATCCCCTGATCGCAGCCGGATCTGAACTATTTTTTCGCGCAAGGTATCCACTGCCGGCGATCATCAGTGCACATACGGCCACTAGAGCTTCGTGACCAAAACCGCCGAAGAATTTCACCTTCTCGAGGGGTTCACTTTGCGACGAAATATAAGGAAAAGCAGTAATGCCACTTGTGAGCAACACCAGTACGAACCGGCTGGAGGTATCAATGACTATCTTTCCCCGACTAAATAAAAACAGGGCAAGTACGACCAGCGCGAGCACAGCCAGTGCATGCGGTTCAGGTATGCTATCCATGACAGGGATTACATTGACGACTAGTTATTAAGCTGTGACATTAACCTAATGTAAATTATTAATAAGTTCTCTTATCTTTTTGAAAATATTAATTATTATTAGCGTATTACAGACTATATTCGACCAAAAAAAGTATATAAAACTTAAATGCCCTGCTCACAGATGTCAATATTCAAAATCATATTCATAATAATGTAGTTAGTAGCTTTTGATCAGTTTTCCATTACATATTTACCGAAAATCATCTTTACTATAAACAGTGAATTTGGCATTGTTTATGCTGGCAGGCTCAAAGTATCGTCTTGCCTGTACTAGATTCATCCAGATTTAGACCTACGACTGACATTACATTCAAGCCTTAAGTTAGGAATAACGAGTACACAAACAATGAATGCTGAAAAAAAACTGAACCAATACATGCTTCCATTCATGCTCATTGTCGGACTCACTATTTCCTCTCCAGGTTTTACCGAGGAACCGCAGCTGGCTGAGCCCAGCGATCAAATGTCTCTCGAAAAAATAAACAGGGAAACCAGGGAATTGCTGCACTCACTTAAAACCTATTCAGTTGGACAGCGTGATGAAGCGTTACATAAAACCCGACTGGCGATGGAAAGTATGGGAACACGGATTGAAGCACTGCAGGATCGTATCGATAAAAACTGGGATCAAATGGATCAAACGGCACGCGAAAAAGCACGTAATAGCCTAAAAGCCCTGCAAAGACAGAGATTACAGGTATCTGAATGGTATGGCAGCCTGAAAAGTAGCACAGCCGGTGCCTGGGGAGAAATAAAGACAGGCCTTTCATCCGCATATACCGATTTGCATGATGCCTGGGAAAAGGCTGAAAAAGAATACAGCTCAGAAAAAAAGTAGCTTAATTGCCGACTATAATCAAGCCAATTGTCAGGACATAATTTGCCTGACTGTAGTGAGTGGTTAACTGCTGTCCCAAAACCTGACTATGCACTGCTGCAAAAAACTTAAAGAAAGTGTTCCTCTATCAGAGAAAGACTGATACCACCCAGAAGAAATAATGCAATACAAGCTTACTACTGCTTTGCTCGACAGTAGCGGGTGAGACTCAGGAAGACAGTGTCTTACAGAGACTTCATCCGCTATATTAGAAGATGGCTACACGTTAGCAATACCACGACTTGTTTTTAGAGATGGTAATGTCAGTGAAATAATGGATGCCAGCAATACAAATGCAAATGACCACCACAAACACCCCACAAGTCCCTGGGTTTGATAGGCCCAACCGGAAAGTACTGTGCCGGCCAGTCTTCCTCCTGCGTTTGACATGTAATAAAAACCGACATTCATGGCCACCTTATCGTGGTGTGAATAAGCCAGAATCAGATAACTGTGAATAGCCGAATTGATCGCGAACACGATTCCAAACAGGATCAACCCTATAATTAACACTCGATCCTGCGGCCAGCCCTGTTGCATGGCCAGGGCAATGCCTGCCGGTAATAAGGCCAGCGCAAAAACCCAGAATCTTGCACTCGATGCATCCGGTCCTTTACCATCCTTGCGGATTCCCAATAACCTGGGGGAAATCGCCTGCACGATGCCATAACCAATCACCCATAACGCGAGAAAGGCACCAACTTCAGAGAAATTCCACTTCAAGGTTTCGTACAGAAATACGGGTAAGCCAACCACAAACCAGATATCACGAGAACCGAATAGAAAAAAGCGTGCAGCCGACAATATATTGATGGCCTTAATATTGGAAAATACCTGACTGAATTTAGGCTTACTTTTCATCTTGCCGACGGCTGCGGGCAACATCCACATGGTTATGAGCAACACGATGAATAACATGCCCGCCAGTACAGCAAGACTGGATCTAAAGCCGATCCACTGTAACAGCCCTGCCCCGATAAAAAATCCTGCACCTTTGAGCGCATTTTTAGAACCGGTCAAAACAGCAACCCATTTGAACAGCGATGAATCTGAACTATCCTGTGCCAGGGTTTTCACCGAGGCCTTGGCTGACATCTTGTTTAAATCTTTGGCGATACCCGATATAGCCTGTGCCACCATGACATACACCACACTTAGCCAGCTATCCGGTACAGTCAATGCCAGCAGGGCTATTACCTGCATAGCCATACCGATATTCATCGTCAGATTTAATCCAATGCGCGCGCCCAGCCAGCCACCGACCAGATTGGTCACGATGCCGAAAAATTCGTAAAACAGAAACAGCATGGCGACTTCAAACGGGGAATAACCGAGCAAATGAAAATACAGCACGACCAGCATGCGGATAGCACCATCGGTGATAGTAAAAGCCCAGTAGCCTCCGGTAACGACCAGATAATTTTTAAGGCCCTGTTCCATGCTTAGAGTGACTCCGCAACCATTGCAGTGATATCCATCATGCGATGGACATAACCCCATTCATTGTCGTACCAGGCGTAAATTTTCACCTGTGTCCCGTTAATCACCATCGTTGACAGCGCATCAATAATGGTTGAACGCGGATCATTCAGATAGTCGACAGAAACCAGCGGGCGCTCTTCGTAACCTAAAATACCTTTAAGCTCATTTTCTGCGGCATGTTTAAAATAGACATTCACCTCTTCAGCTGTAACAGCACGCTTGGCTTCAAATACAAAGTCTGTAATCGACGCATTCAATAAGGGTACACGTATCGCATGTCCATTAAGTTTGCCTTCCAGTTCAGGAAATATTTTGGTAATAGCTTTAGCCGAACCGGTTGTAGTCGGAATTAATGACTGGCCGCAGGCTCGTGCCCGGCGTAAATCCTTGTGACCTTTATCGACAATGGTCTGGGTATTGGTGATGTCGTGAATGGTGGTCATACAACCGTGCTTAATGCCGATTTTTTCATGCATGACCTTGATGAAAGGTGCCAGGCAATTAGTCGTACAGGAAGCCGCCGTGACCAGGTTATGCCTGGCAGGATCATAGTCAGTATGATTGACTCCATACACAATATTCAGCGCTCCCTGAGTGGGTGCCGCAACGATCACTTTTTTTACTCCCTGGTTAAAATAATGTTCCAGTAGCTCCGGTTTTTTATGGTGCCTGCCAGTCGCCTCGATCACTATATCGCAACCGGACCAGTCATCATCCTGGATATTATCCTTAGATGAATAGGAAATGTGTTCCCCATTGACAATCATCTGATCATTTTCACCCTGCGCTTCACCACTCCAGGTTCCATGTACCGAGTCGAATTTCAGCAGATGAGCAGAACCTGCCGCATCAGTTGCTATTTCATTGACCTTAACAATATCAAAGCCAGAGCGATCCCAACCAGCCCTTAAACCAAGACGCCCCATACGACCGAAACCGTTAATACCTACTTTTGCTTTCATTAATATGTTCCCCAATCTTTATATTTTATGTTTATGAGCAGCATTTTCCGCTAGCTGTGTTTTGATCTGTATTTCCAGCGCAACAACCATTGCCAGTGCTTACACTGAGCCAGTCATTAATGCTATCTTTAGAAGGTATTCCACCAGAATGAACAAGCTTGCCATCAACAACGACACCTGGAGTCGGTAACACGCCGTAACTCATGATTTCGGGCATGTCTTCTATTTTTTCCAGCTCGATTTCGATGCCTGCTACTTTTGCGGCATCGCCAATCAATTTCAATGTGGTTTTGCAATTGTTGCAACCAGAACCTAAAACTTTTATATTTTTCATAACATTTTCTCCAACAATAGAAATAATAAAGACTAATCAGTATTTAGCAGCAGGATTGTCCGCTGGCCGTTGTGGAGCAGCAGTTTTCTTCTGTGGAAGCCTGTATCGTCTGCTCGCTTTTTTGCTGCTCGTCCGGATAAGATGCCTGATCAAATGCCAGGTCCAGTTTTTGTGCAGCTTCGTCACGAATATGGCGTGCTATATCGATCACCGCGGCGATCTGCTCTTCACTGACGCCCATATCACGCAATTTACTCAGCTGGCATTGACCCATGGCCGGATGATTACTTGCTATACCCGAAGCGAGTGATACCAGAGAGATAATTGACGCATGTAATTCGGCCATGATGAATCCTCTACAATAAAATATTAAAAACGAATCCAACCAGTAAGATACCGCTGGCCACAACACCGACAAAAGTTAAAATTAACCGGGTCTTAAGTACCTTGCGCAGGATCAGTATTTCAGGAAGAGACAGGGCGATAACGCTCATCATGAAAGCCAGTGTGGTGCCAAGTGCAGCACCCTTACTAATCAAAGCCTCGACGACTGGAATCACACCGGCTGCATTAGTGTACATAGGTACTCCCATCACAACGGCAGCTGGTACTGACCACCAGGCATCTTTCCCCATAATGGTGATCATAAAATCCTCAGGTACATAACCATGAATAGCGGCACCTACAAGAATACCTATAACCACATAGATCCAGACCTTGAAAACGATTTCTCTGACGTGTTGCCAGCCTGACTGAAAACGTTCGACCCATCTCATCGATGTGTTATCAGCCGGTAAACCTTTTCCCATCTGGATATCACGTACCCAATCCTGTAAATAATTTTCCATTTTCAACTTTCCAATGACTAAACCTGCAACTATTGCGACAGTTAGACCGAGGCCCAGGTACAATGCCGCAATTTTCCAGCCAAACAGGCCGAGTAACAGCACCAGTGCGATTTCATTAACCATCGGTGCTGCAATTAGAAATGAAAAAGTTATACCCAGTGGCACACCCGCAGACAAAAAACCAATAAATAAAGGTACTGCCGAACAGGAACAAAAAGGGGTCACAATACCAAGTGTAGCTGCCAGCGTATTACCCACGCCCAGTCGTTTACCGGCAAGTAATGAACGCGTTTTCTCGGCTGAGAAAAAAGTCTGAATAATGCCCATAAAAAATACCACGCCGATCAGCAATAACATGACTTTAGGTGTGTCATAAACGAAAAAATGGATAGACTCACCCAGCTGCGAGCTGCGCTCTAAACCTGTCACCGAGAGCGCATAATTAGCGAGATTATCCAGTTGACCATAAGCCACAAACCACGCGATAGTGGCTATAAGGATGCCTGCCAGCCAGACAATCAACTGGCGAGAAGGCGCTGTTTGCGGATTTTGTAGCGTTGTATCACTCATCCTGTTATCCAACATAGTATTTGTATGTAGGGAAGACGAACGACTTTGCAAAAGGATGCCGCTATTTAATGATTATTTGCAGGCAGGATCAAAACAGCAGACATTACCCTGCTCATCAAACACTATTTTGCAGGCGATTTTAAGTTGTGTTTTTAAATGTTTGCGGGCTCGTTGAATACGTGATTTTGCAGCTGCCGTTGAAAGTTGCTTGAGTGTCGCATAATCAGCCTGATGCATTCCATCCAGGTCACACAATTCAATAATTTCCTGATCTTCAGGCGAAAGATTTTTTAACGCGCTCGGTAGACATTTTGACAGATTAACCACGGGTTCTGTTGCGGGTTTTATTTCGGCAGTATCTTCAGGCACTTCTTCATGGTTTTTTTGTGTTCTGTGAAAGTCGATTAATCGATTCCTTGTTACCCGAAATAACCAGGCCCGGGTATTATCCAGAGTACAAAAGCTGTCGTTTTCAGCCAGCGCCTTAACAAATACATCCTGTAATAAATCTTCAGCCAGACAGGGATCTTTCGCCCTGCCAAGAAGAAAATGTCTCAATTCAGATTCATGCAGATTCCAGGCTCGAGTAACACACTTCATGTTAAACACTCAAATAAATTAAAGGTTTCACTGACGCTTTTACTGTGCAGCTTCAAGGTAAAGATAGGTATGGTTAATATTACGCCGGTGCCATCCATCATAAAATTTCAAATGTTTAAATGCAGGAGCATCTTCCAGACTATTGACAGTTTCACCGATGTCTTTCCAGTCAACCAGGGATTTTTTGACATTATTAACCAGAAAATCTATATAGTCTCCAGTATCACGACGAGCCTGTGCAAGGTTACCTGCATGTCCATGACCCGGGATAATATGATCAGGTTTCAAGGCTTCTATCGCATGAAAAGCCTTCTGCAACTGGAGTACCGGTGTATGAGGCTGTATCCCGAGCATTCGTTCATGAAACACTACATCTCCAGTGAAAATCACTTTTTGCTTTGGCAACCATAGCGTAGCATCTTGCATAAAATGCCCTCCTCCGCTCCAGTTTAACTGCATCTCGATACCGCCTAAATTCAATACAATAGTATCTGCATTAATCGGGTGTGGAGCATAAACCGGTTTTATGGTTGTTACTTCATCGTGAATTTCCCGTGTCAATCTTTGCAACTCGTCATCAACATTGGCCTGTTGACCTTTGACAGTACGCGCCAGAGCAATAATTTCTACTCCTTTATCAGCAAAATAACTGTTACCCATCCAGTGATGATCCTGTACACCGATGTTGATGACCCATTTCACAGGCTTGTCTGTCACCTGCATTATTGCTTTCTCAACCAGTTCGGCAGCTTTGGGAGTTGCACCCGAACCTATGAGCACTACTGCTCTATCAGTAACCACAAACCCTAAAGTGTTGTTCAACGCATGGTTATGAACAGTTCGCGGACCAATTTCACCAACCAATGCGTACACATTATCAGTCACTTTTTGAGTTTCAAGTTCAAAAGCAGCTTGTGCCGGCCCTGCTAAAAGGCTGATGATTAAAAAAAAGAACATAAATATTTTTTTCATGAATGTTTCCCAAAAATACATTTGATACTCCCCTTTTCAGGAGATAAGAATGATTTAATCATAAGATGGAATTTCTACAATTGTATATAAATTAATTGCGTATTAAATGCCTTTTTGTTGATCCTGAACAATTTTTCGGAAGACAATTTTAAAGTGGGTTATAGAGCTGCAATGCATTCAATTAAGCAATTATTCAGTAATTTATAAAAATAATTTATTTTCTTTAGAGGTTATAACTAAACAACAATTTCAGGGCGAAACAAGATTTGACGGTATACATGATAATATTATGACGCCGTAAAATTCATTTGACCATCGTCAGGAAGAAATTATTAATGAAATCGAAGGTGTTTTCTGGATTCTTCAAACTTTTATCCGATTACACCTGAGTTCCAGTCATCTCAGGTTTCAAAAGAGAACGATATCTCGCGAAGACGCCAGGAGCGCAAAGATAAAGCCTAATTAGTGAATTAAGACTATAAATCAGTATTTTTACCTTTGTGTTCCTTGCGCCTTTGCGAGAGTACAGCTTTTTATACTGATATTTCCGCTTCTAATAAAATAATAACTGGCTGAATTTCAAGGGTAATCAGGAATATTTAACAAATCAACTATTCATTAAAATCAATAATTCAATTTCAGGAATTTAACCATCCTCTATACCTGTTATGATAAAGGCTGCACAGGTTTTATTGTATTGAACATCAACATTTTATTGTTTTCCCGAGAAATGAAACATTCATAAATAACTTCTGGAAATCCTATAGGATGGATTTGAATGAATGTATTAATTCAATTTTGCCATAAATGGAAAACTATTTATTAAGCTAGTTCTGGAGAAGATAAATGACTTATGTTGTCACTGATAATTGTATACGTTGTAAGTACACCGACTGCGTCGAAGTATGTCCGGTTGACTGCTTTCATGAAGGGCCAAATTTTCTGGTTATTGACCCAGAAGAGTGTATTGATTGTGACGTGTGTGTAGAAGAATGTCCGGCTGAAGCAATATTTTCTGAATCAGATCTTCCTGATGGACAGGAGCAGTTTACAGAAATTAATGCACGTCTGGCAAAACAGTGGCCGGTGATTAATTTGAAAATTGATCCGTTACCGGATGCAGATAAATGGGACGGGGTAAAAGATAAAATTCAATACCTGGAAGAATAACGAGGTAAGTTTCCTCGAGATTCAAACACATTGATGTCTTAAACCGGCTGGTTCTACTGGGCAATTCTTTCTGCGGTATTCGCAGCGCTTACCGCTTTTTTTGCCAAAATAGGGATTCAGGGAGTCGACTCAGATTTTGCAACATTGATTCGAACTGCCATTATTCTAAAAGTGCTTTCAACTTTTATCTGGTTCACCGGAAAATGGAGCAACCCTTTAATTCTCCCCTCAAAGACATGGATTTATTTAGGACTTTCAGCACTGGCTACAGGTGCTTCCTGGGTATGTTATTTCAGGGCGCTATAGATTGGTGATACATCAAAAGTTGCTCTGGTTTTGATAAACTAAAGGTTAGTGCTGGTCGCTATTTTTGCAGTTATATTTCTCGGAGGGAGCCAAACTGATCGCGAGTGGATTGGCATTAGCATGGTAGCGGCAGGTGTTTTCTGCTTGCCTTCAAGCATTAATATTTGAATCACAGCTTCATTCAATCTAATACTGAAAAAAAGTATTCAATATATACTTATTCCAGATCATTTATTTCTGGTGATATTTATTATAGAAATAGTTTTTTAGATGCTAAACCACACATATCTTAAGTGATACATAATTCTTTGTAGCAAAGGTATAGAATTGGCGCCGCTATTACCTGCAATAACTATTTCCTGAGATTTTCAATGAATCTAACATCAATATTCCCATTCCTTGCCTGGATTAAATTAATCACCAGAGAAAATGTAAAGGCTGATTTTATAGCAGGCCTGACTGGCGCAGTAATTGTACTTCCCCAGGGCGTGGCCTTTGCTACAATTGCAGGCCTTCCACCAGAATATGGTCTTTACACGGCCATGGTTACCCCCCTTATTGCGGCACTATTTGGTTCTTCGTTTCATTTAGTGTCCGGTCCGACAACCGCCATATCAATTGTTGTTTTCTCCGCAATCAGCCAACACGCTGAACCGGGTACAGCAGAATTTTTATCATTAACTTTAACCCTCACCTTTCTGGCAGGTGTTTATCAACTGGCTTTTGGACTGGCTCGACTGGGTGCGCTGGTTAATTTTGTTTCACATACTGTGGTTATCGGTTTTACAGCAGGGGCTGCTATCCTGATTGCAACCAGTCAAATGAAACATATAACTGGAATATTCGTCCCTAAAGGCGAATCTTTTCTACATACCTGGGTAGACCTCTTTCGGGATATCGGCCAGATAAATGGCTACCTGTTAGCCATTGCCCTGGTTACCTTATTAACAGCCCTGCTCTCAAAAAAGATGATGCCTAAACTACCTAACCTGCTGATAGGTATGGTCATAGGTAGCATATTAGCGCTGTTCCTGAAAACATTTACTTCTGACATCCAGTTAGTCGGGGAAATACCCGCTCAACTACCTCCTCTTTCCATGCCTGAATTTGGTTTTGACACCATCAGAATGTTGGCTCCTCAAGCCTTTGCTGTGGCGCTACTGGGGTTAATAGAAGCGGTATCAATCAGCCGTGCTGTGGCTACAAAATCCTATCAACGAATAAATCCCAGCCAGGAATTTATTGGCCAGGGTATGTCTAACATCGTCGGTAGCTTTATGTCCAGTTATGCGGGATCAGGATCGTTTACCCGTTCGGGTGTGAACTATGCAGCCGGTGCGAAAACACCACTTTCAGCCATTTTCGCGGCATTGTTTTTAATGATCATCGTGCTGTTAATTGCCCCATTGACGGCATATCTACCTATAGCTGCCATGGGGGGAATTATTCTACTGGTTGCTTATAACCTGATAGATTTTCATCATATTCGTCAAACATTAAGATTCAGTAAATCTGAATCAGCCATATTATTAACAACTTTTTTTGCTACGCTGTTCCTGGAACTGGAATTTGCTATCTATTTAGGCGTTTTATTATCACTCATCTTATTTTTAGCCAAAACATCAACACCGGGTATTCCTACCTTATCAATTGATGGCGCGTCTGAAGGAAATCATCGGAAATTTATTGATATCAATGAAAAACCGGTTAAGCAGTGCCCTCAATTAAAAATTATACGGATTGATATGTCGATCTACTTCGGCTCCATCAATCATATCGTAAAGCGTATTGGCAGAATTAGTGATAGTGAAAGAATCTATAATATCCTGATTGTTGCCAGCGGCATTAATTTTATTGATCTCGCAGGTGCAGAAGCATTAGTAGCAGAAAATAATCGCTTAAAAGCTCAAAATGGAGGTTTATTTTTCGTAGATTTAAAATCATCCGTTTATGAGTTTGCAGCAAAATCCTGCTTCATTAAACAGATAGGAAATGATCATTTCTTTGATACCAAGGGCCACGCCATTCATGGTATCTATGCCCGTTTAGATCGGTCTATCTGTTCAACTTGTAATGCATTGATTTTTAATGAATGCAACATGTAATGAATTTGTTTTTAATGAACGCCAGTAGTTTTCTGGTGCATTAATATATTGCTTATAGCCTTACTCTGAAATGTCGTGGCATCTTATCGTCTTGTTTATCTATCTGGCTAATATTATTTTTTGTTAGTCAGGAAGATTTATTGCAGGGTTAATTTTTTTAACCCGGTTAATAACCTGAACAATCAGCAAAATGATAACCCATGCTAGTAGCATTGTTGTCCATGTATGACTAAAAAAGTGATCCCCTATCAGCATTTTATAGCCACCTGTTACCCAACCTGTAGTTATTGATGCTACCAGTGCTATGAACCTGTTTTTCCGCGTCTTAAAAAGAAAAAATAGCGACATTAAAGCAAACCCTCCACTGGCATGACCTGCGGGATAACATTTTATGTTTTTTTGTTGTTGAAAAGCTGGCGGGTAATTTTTAAATAAGGTTACATGGGGGTAACCTCCACTATAATGCACGATGTCTTTTGGGCAGGGAATATTGGTTACTGCTTTCAAGGCACCTATACTAAGTGGCACTAAAATTGTAGATAGACACACAATAATTAAACCCTTTTTATATTCTTTTACGGTGGGATTGTTTTTAAGGAAAATAAGTGCGATTAATACGAGTATCACAAATACAATATATAACTTCTTAATTCCATCATAAAAAATAAACTTTAATACTTCATTATCCCTGTCAACCATCCACTGCCCTATTTGAAAATTATAAAAATAATCCTGTAGGGCTATATCTATATCAGTCGTTTCGAACAGTAAGATACTGAAAAACAGTGTAAGTAAAGTGATCAATATTTGTTTATTCATATTCTACACTGTGGATAAGCATATCATTTGAAACATCATAAACTTCACTATTCATTTCCATTAATCCAAGAAGCGTATGAAACAGGTTGTCATGTGAAAACCGTTTATCTTTATTCTTTGCATTAAGTGTTAAATCAATGTCATGCATGCCCTGTCCCAGCCATAAAATAGCGGGAACATGACGTTGAACATCTGGAGCGATGAAATTAGGCAATCCATGCAGATATAAACCATTTTCACCCAGTGATTCTCCATGGTCACTCACGTATAACATGGCTGTTTCATACTGGTTATCATTAGTTTTAAGAAAACTGATCACTTTAGATAGAAAATAATCTGTATACAGAATGTCATTATCGTAAGCATTATTGAGTTCCTGCTCAGTGCAATTTTCAAGTTGGTTAGTTTTACAGACCGGCGTGAATTTTTCAAATTCAGCAGGATATCGTTTATAATAGGCCGGACCATGCTGCCCCATCTGATGCAATACAATAAAAATATCGCCTTCAGGGTGTTGATCAATATAACTCTGAAGATTAGTCAGCATCCCTGTATCTCTACATTCTATATCACACTCTGGATTAATATCCGGCTCTTTAAAGCTGTGGTTCTCAATGCGGTCGGCTACACCCTTAGAACTTGAGTTATTATCCAGCCAAAGTACATTTACGCCCGCACGTTGTAAAATATCCAGTACATTTTCAGTCGACTTGCCTTTTTGAATATCAAAGTCTGCACTGTTATAAATTGAAAACATACAGGGAACAGATATCGCCGTTGATGTACCGCAACTCCAGAAATCGGTATAACTGATCACATGCTCTTTTTTCAACAATGGATTCGTATCTCTAACATATCCATTTAAAGAAAAGCGATCTGCTCTGGCAGTTTCACCCACTACAAAAATAATAAGTTCTCTATGGGGATCTGTAACAGGTGCCCTGGCATCTGTCCCAATTTCTTTTAAAATTTGATCCTGGCTTTTGAATATATCGCCGATATATTTTCCCGATGAGTAAATATAGCTTCCTGGATTCGAGTAATATCGAATAGATTTATGCTCCCTAAAAAAAGATCCGTAATAGTCACCAAGAGCATATATAAGCAACAGAATGCTTAAAACTGTAGCGACAATCAATATCAATCTTGACTTTAGTTCCTGCCATGCGGTACTCGCCACAACAGGTATTTTATAGACAAGGTAAGATGGCAATATCCCCAGAAATAATACATACAAAACAAGTTTATAACTGAATAAATCGAGTGATTCAGCAAGATCGGTATTCAGGGTATTGTGAATCATTGAAGTATCGATAATTGTTTTATAAGTATCCATGAAATAACTGGTAAAAGAAGAAATCACCAGAATACTTATAAGAACAGGTTTAACAGTGAATTTAAAACTGGCAATTGCTAACATTAAAAATGAGAAACCAGTAAATACCCAGAGCAAAGAGAACAGAAAAACCAGGTTATTCAGGTTTAATGGATAGATGGCCAACACATTTGAAAAGAATGTAAAGTTATCAAATAGTATTAAAAACATCGCTACAAGAATTATTAATTTATTACTTGTAACGGTTGGCAGGTTATTAAAATGATTTGTGAAAATGTTAATCGTTAACTCCATTAAAATTTGATCTGTTTACGTTCATACAAAAAAAAGCCGCTAATATATCCTGTTGAAATAAAGGATGTCCATGTTAAAAAGCAATCAAATGATTATTATCATGACTAAAGTAAAAAGTAGGAACATTGTGTCTCCTGCTTGCATGAAACCATTCAATCGAAACCAGATTCCAGCATCGGGAAATTTAACCGTGAGTAGGACTGTAAAATAATACAGAAGTTGCATTTGCTTCATTTTAAAGTAATCAATACAAAACAGAAAAACCTGTAAATAGTCTGTTTTAAGTGTTCAGTCTAATTTGCTTCACAAATCTTGATTTCATCCAATAAAATACCACCTATACAACTGCCAGGTAATCTTAGCTATGTCTCGTTAAAATTTTAAATACTTTTATATAGTCTGTAATTTATGATAACTTTAAAAATTGCATATTTAATAACTACTTAACCATGATTAATTAAATATACTTAAAGAAATGAGTAATCGTATCCAAACCTTAAGCGCAACTATTTCTAAATTGTTCAGGCTGCAACGTCAAAAACGGGCCGATGTTGCTCAAAGGCGACAGTATATAAATCAAATTGTTGAGAATATCATAGATGATATTGATCCACGTTTACGCTGTATCATGGGTTATAAAAAGGCTCTTTCCCCCTGTGTAGAACAGGTTCTCAGCTATGCAGAGCAGGTTTGTTCACTCCTCCCCGGGCCAATGCTGTTCACTAAAGAAACTCATAGAACAAATGCAACCGTGCGCACATTATTTTCGGATTTTCGTACAATGGCGGAGGTATTTAGCCAATGCGAACAGGTGCAGGACTTTTTTAATAATAATCCGTCAGCTGATCGTGCTTACCTGGTACTCGGTATGAGAATGAAGGAATCTCAGGCATTTGGCATGCAGCAGCAAGGAGATATTATTATCAAAGATGTGTTGCAAACGAATGTGAATTTTGATGATTACCGAATAACCCATCCCTCTCGAGATGAAGAATCACTGAGATACAATTTACGAGAAAGAGCTTTACATGAATGTGTGGCGCAAACTATAAAAAAATTGATCGAAACGAAGAGTTTTAACAGTAAACTCGAAGAAGATGAAATTAAACTCAAGATGCAGCTAAGCATTATAAAAAACCAGAAAAAAGGACTAGATTCGATTATTCATGATAACTATATGCAGTTAGATCGAATTCAGGAAATCGAAACGAAATTAAAAGAAATAGAAAATACGCATTCAGAAGTCTCCAAGGATGTTGGTACGCTTGATGCGACGTTAAAAAAAGCTGCCTCAATTTTAATACAACCATCCGAGCTCATTGAGGTCTCCAGGCTTTCATTCTGTGTCGATCGATTTAATCAAATCATCAAAGACAATGCTGAAAATGAGGAATTTCGAGTTAATCTAGCCCAGATAACTTTCAGTGAAAATGAAAAACGTGTGGGGATACTGGCTGTTTTTCCCAGGAATGAGCTGATATTGCTACCAATTAAACCCGTTTTTTTATAAGTCTTTATCAAAAATCTGTCAGTAGTTTAACTTAAGTTAAATATACATCGTATTTACAGTAGATACTTTTTTTCCACTTTAATTCTGATTGTTAATCATCCGTTACTCACTATAATATTGCGCCGCTGTTTCATCAGTTAGCACCACTTACCTTTTAACTTCAGGAGAAAAATCATTATGAAAGACTTTGCATTTGTAGCGGTAACCAGTTTACTTCTTACGACCCCGGTACTTGCCAGTGGTGTTCAAGGACACGATGTGGGGGGGGGAAAGTCTGTGAAAATTTCGGTCCACAGACTCCTCGTGATATTGATAATGTGGCGGGTGAAAATCATATCACTTTTACAAAGGCTCCTCCAGCTACGGATATGAATTTATGTAATCTCCATTTTCACGAGAATGCCGAGCATAAAGCAAAGGATTTTTCAATTTTTGCAGGAGAAGGTCATGAAGGTTACAACAGTGGATATCAATGCAATTTAAGTAAAACTCTTTCCAAAGCGGAATTGACACCGACAAACGAAAATATTTGTAGTAGTCAGCATGGTGATTTGCAGCCAGGGGACACTATTGAAGTACACTGGGTATATACTTCCTGTGATGTACAACCCGGACCAACGCTAGGAGCCTGTGTATCTGATGCCTGTGCCAACCCTGAATTACGCGTAGAAACTCAGGTATTCACTTTAGTGAATGATCCAGCAGCACTCAACTTCAATAACCTGAAACTGGCAAACGACCTGCCTACAAATACAGGCAAGCCAGTAGAATTTCTGGGTTCAACTACCGGTCCCAAGTTCTCCGAACAGGCATGCTCACCGTACCAGGTAACCTGGAATGTTCGCCCAAAATGCGCCAAGCTTGATATTAACTCTGTAGGTGAATGGTGTAAGGCCAACGTTTTTAAAGAAGATCATGCTCATGGGGTTCGTAAACTCGTTACTAATCCAAAACTACTTTCTGAAATAAAATAACTTCTTTACAAAACCTGACAGTCATCTCCATAGCGAGATGACTTTTTTGTCACAATCTGAAACCACAAACTAAAATCAGTCTTTCTCAGACTTAAAGATAGAATATTGGCCTGTTAGCAGGGGCGCAAAAAACGCTAAGGAATAACACCGGCTATTTTATTAGTTGGAATGAACTTACCAATTATTAAGTCACCTAAATTAGTCTTTTTGCAGCACTGCGGGAAGACTGATCTTAAATGTATAAAAAAATATTACTTTTTTATCAAATTTTAATTGGGACTCAGGGGGTATTAGCTTGATTTTTTTCGCATGAAGCAAATACAAACTTTGGTTTCAACCAGTAAATTATTAATGGTAAAAATAGTAATGCCGTAATTACATCGAGTATCAACGCTTCTGCAATATACAAACTTACAGACCAGGTGTTGGCAAGTGTCGTATTCATCAGAGGTATTACACTTCCTAAAAGTACAACCACCGATATAACAATGGCCGACCCAGTTGAGCTTACAGTATTTTGTAGCGCCTGATACCAGTTAGATTGGCAGGCAGACATCTCTTCCCGTAAGCGTGACACCATATAAATGCCATAGTCTATTCCCAGTCCCATAGCGATACTCAAAGCTACCTGAACATGAAATGCCAGATTAGCAGACCACTCTTTTATCGATGTCATATAGCCTGCAAGCCCATATTGGGACATTAAGGTGATATAACACAGGCAAATCAGAACAAATGCAACTGTCCATGAACGAAACATGATTGCTGACATTATAAATACAGTGACAGATGTCATTATGGGTGCATGTAACCATTCTTCAAACGCCACATCTCGCGTTGCCTCGGTGATCCCCAGGAAACCACCAATAGCCGCTTTCCCATCTTTAATCGATTCTACAGTGGTTACGGTCCCTGCTCCGCTTTCCAGACTAATAGCTATTTTTTCACCGGCAGCTATTCCTATTCGCAATTTTCGCATACCGGGATCATTTTGATGCAGTTGTAAATAATCCTGTATATCAACTACTGTCTGGTGTGTTTTAACAGGGTCCATGGTATTAATGAAGCTAACAATAATGCCTTCATCCCAACTGGCAGTGTTGACAAAAGAGTCAAGTTCTCCCGGTGCGGTACTATTGACCAGCATGGCATTGTAGAGTTGAACAGTGGCGTTCGGGTCAGGTAAATAGTCCGGATCATTCGGATCTGCATAAGCATAACGATTAGCTTCAAGGTGTTGATGATCCGGTATTGCAAACAGGTTCATGTGCTTCATAGGCGCCTGGCCGACCGGCGCATTGAGCATCATGTTTATGGTCTTTACAAACTGAACATAAGACGTGGAGTAGCCCACGTTTGGATGTTTGCGTAACCAGTCTTCAAAATCAGAAATCGATTTTAAAACGGTTGCATCATTGAATATACCCTGTGCCGGGTCATCCAGTTCGTCATAACATAGATCAGGACCAATAATCCTCTCTCCCTCTTTATTTCTGGAGTTTTCTCCACACAACGGTAATGTTCCAAGTTTTGAACGTATCACCATATTTGCGGTAATGGCTCCGGGCATCATCTGCGAGAATTTATCCAGATCGCTTATTTGCCTGACATCGCCATCTCCAAAGATTTCGCCCAACACATAATGATCCTTAAAAGCCGCGCGCGGATAATTAATGCCCTTTTCAGCCCCAGGCATAATATCAAATTCATCCTGTATACGTGCTATTTCGGGATCACTGCGAGCATCTTCTCCTGCGAAAATAGCGCCAAGCCCTCTGCCAAGTTCGGCATAATGAGCGGAGGTCCATAAAATGCCAAAAATCAGCACCAGTGGTATCCATTTTAATTTACTGGTAAGTAAGGTAGCTATGCCAGTACCCATAGCCTGTTCCCAGTTATGTTCATCTGCATGATCTTTCATTTTCGGCGGGAACGACATCATCAAAAGCGGAATCAGAGTTGTTGTCGTAAGGATTAACGTAGACATACCGAAAATCCCAAAATAGGCATACGCCTTGTAAAAAGAGATATCAACAAATGAAATCGCAAAAAAACCGTGTAAATCGGTTCCAATCGATAAAGAAGCCGGCACAATGGTATAGCGGATAGCCTCATACGCAGCTATTTTTGGATCTTCTGTTTTATGACATTCCTGCATAAACCGGCGCGTAACCTGCATCGCATGTCCGATGCCGATCGCCAGTAGTAACATCGGAGTTAACACCATCATGGTGGTTAATTTGAATTGAGTGAACCCCATCAATCCCATCGTCAGGATGATTGTCATTCCAACGCCTAATATGGGAAATATCGAACAACTCAAATTGCGAAATTCATACCACAAAACCACTACAATAATGAGTAGAGAAATACCGAAAAGCCAGGCTTTATCCCATATTTCCTGTACCATGGACGCCAGGAAATATGGTTCACCCGATACCAGAAACTCAACACGATCACCATAACGTGTTTCGTAATCAGCTAATAGAGCGTTGGCTGATTCTATCCACTCCATATAGTTATCTTTTAACTCATTGTTGAAATCACCCACAATGAAGGTAGCTTTTGCCTGGCATTGATCATGCGCATAGGCGATAGAGTCGTTCGATATGACACCATTTTTATCGAGCAAATTACATTTTTCACCGGCGTTATTTTCATAGTAAACCAGTAAAGGCTCTAAAACGGGATGCTTTTGTAACCCATTTTTCAGGTAGTTAATTTGTTCCTGTAATATATCTGGGTCGTCGGATAACCCATTAGCAGGAATCAGTCGTTTGAAATCCAGATTCCCATCCTCTGACAACCCCAGGTGGCGCATTTTTGATGAAGCAAGACCGGCAAAATTTTCCTGGTTTGCATAATCGAGATTGCTGACATCATCATATAAATTATCCAGCATTTTAACGAACCAGGGCTGGAAGATATCACCTTCCTTAACCTTTACTCCCCACACCATGATATTACCCATGCCGTAGTGATTTTCATTGTAAAGGTTCGTTGCAATATAGCGGTTAGACAGCGGTAACAGAGAATCTGGGTCGTTACGCAGATTGACATCCTTGACGAAGAATGCGGCTAGAATTGTCCAGCTAAAAATGAAAACAATAACGGCCCATCTGTGTTTGAGAACAAAGCGGGCATATCGATCTGCAATGCTATCTTTTGATTGAGCCTTGTCGGTGGAGTCGGGTTTATCCAACTTACCGTTTACCATATTTCATTAGTGTTTTTTCTGACCAGAAACTATCCGCTAAACTTTCATTGAGTGATATGGTACTGCGAGGCACAAAAATCATACTGTCAATGCCTGTGGTATGTGTCAGTGCGTAAATATAACGCGGATATACCACTCGTGGATCAGGCTGATCCAGCGACTGCCAGTCAATAACAACAGTTTTTATCATTTCTCCATTTTTATAATAAACGGTTCGATAAATGGCAAAAGTTTTTTTATCAACTTCACTTATATGATAGTCATACCACCAATCTTTAAATTTTGTGGTACTTTTTACTACATATACCGGTTTGCCTTTATGTTCACATTGAGGACCAGGTAAATTTTTAGTGTAGCGGTTTACTTCCCATGGGTTTAATTCCATCGCCAATAAACAATCGGCAAAAACAGCATCCGGCATTCTTTCATGCACTTCATGCTCTGGTCGTCGCAGTACCAGTTCACCATATGTCAAATTAGTACCGACCCAGGTATCTTCGTGAGCAGGTTCATTCATACGGCGAGATTTTCTAAGCGATGGTAACCAGAGTGTTAATTCTCCAGACCTGGTTTTATCGGTATAACTGATATACAGGATCCCCGTACCTTTTGCCTTACCGGACTTAATGATGGCCATTTGCATTGAATCCAAGTCTGA